>JBPPNA010000237.1:0-13610 GCA_051306355.1 Acidimicrobiales bacterium
GCCGGTGTTCTCGTCGGCGGGGATGAACTGGTCGGGTCGGAGGTCACCGAGCCTGGGATGACGCCAGCGCACGAGCGCCTCGGCAGACACGATCTGGCCGGAGGCGATGTCAAGCTGGGGCTGGAAGTGCACCTCGAGCTCGCCGTCGGGGATGGCGTCGCGGAGATCGGCGGCGATGGTGAGGCTCTGCGGGTCGTAGGGATCGCGATCCGACGCCCATGTCGTGACAGACGTGCCGTCGAGTGCGGAGCGACTGGCCGCCAGGCTGGCTCGACGCAGCAGGAGGTCGGCTTCGGTGCCGTGCTGTGGGGCGAGGGCGACGCCCACACCGACGGTGACGGCCAGCGCCACGTCGTGGCACAGCACCGGTTGGTCGAACGCCTCCACCAGGCGTTCGGCCAGCTCGTCGGACTCGTCCTGGCCACCGGGAACGACGAGCGTGAACTCGTCGGTGCCGGATCGTGCGCACCACGACCTCCGACCGATCGGCCGGAGACGCGATGCGACCTGGCGCAACATCTCGTCGCCCATCGCCCGCCCGAGTGTCTCGTTCACCTCGCGCAGCGAGTGGATACGTGCGGTGAGCATGACCAACCGCGTGCCGAGCGCCAACTGCCCCTCGAGTTGCTCGAGCAACGCCCGCTGGTTCGGCAGGTCGGTGACATCATCATGCAACGCCTGATGCGCCCGGAACGCCGCCTCCTCCCGAAGCTTCTCGACGAGCTGGGCATTGAGGAGCGCGGCAGCCGCATGACCTGCCGCCGTCTCAAGCAACTGAACGTCCTCAGCGTCAAAGCGGCGCGCCGCAGATCGTCTTCCATCAATGACGATCAAGCCAGAGTCGTCGGCGAGCGGGACCTCCTGGACAATGACGTTTGTGTCATCGAGCGTCATCCCGAGCACGGGCATACCACCAGGCCATCCCACGCCTGTGCCCCTGACGACCGACAAAGCTGTGGCCCACTCGCCATCGCTCGTTGATCTGACCACTGTGGACATTTGTGCGTCCGCCTGCCGCTCGTAGAAGACGGATTCGTCGCCCCGTCGAAGTACGAGGATCGAGCGGGACGCGTTCAGCAACTCCGCCGTCCCGTCGACGATCGAGCGGACGAGATCGGTGATCGCGTGATCGGTCGCCAGCTCGGTCGTGTACGTATTGAGATGCGAGAGGGCTTGATGCCTTTCGCGAATGCGGATGTACGCCAAACCGAAGTATCCGATCGCAGCGCAGATCGGCGCCAGCAGAATCCAGGATCTACCGTCGCTCCACACCGCACTGGCCGACGCCAAAGCCGCAGCCGTGCCGGCCAGTGCCGCCGCGAATCCGATGGCGAGGACCATCGCCTGCGAGCGAATACTCGCCTCACTACTCACGAGGAGCATGACACCGATCACCAGCACGCCACTCGTGACGAAGAACGCGCTGGATGCCAAGAAACCTGCGAGCCAACCGCGCGGCTCGACCGCAATCCCGTCGCCGAGCACCACATGGAAAACCACCACCGCCACAGCCGTCTGAAGCGCAAACAGGCCAGCGTTGAATATCACCTTCACTAGTTCAGAACGGCGGAAGACAACGATCGCGCCCACGCCCACTGCGACTCGAACGACTATGACGTCTCGAGGCGACGCGAGGATCAGACCGAGGATGAGGGGCGCCTCGGTGAACGCAAGGGTCTGCGCCTGCTTTCGAACGTCGAGGTCGACCACGAACCGTTCGGTCGCCGCGAATGCAATGGCCAACACCCACCAGGGAATCTGACTCGGCTGATTGCTGGGGGGAGGGAGATGTACGGCGAATGCTGCCACCCCGAAGCCCGCGACGAGGACGCCAACGCAGTAGAGCCAGACGTAAACCGTCCGCCGATCAACTTTGTGCGCCCGCACGCGCCGCCTCCCTGAGTGGCTTCGAATATACGTAGCGTACTGGGATGTCTTGTGGGCCGCCAGTGGCGAGCCCAGTCCGGGCTAGCGCCAGGACACCCCACGCCACGACACGCCCGACCACTCGAGACCACGCCACGACACACCACGCCACGACACACCACGCCACGACACACCCGACCACTCGAAACCGGTCCACTCCAGGCCGGCGGGGGTTCCGGTGAGTTCGGCGGCGGGAGTGGATTCGATGCGGAGGAGGCCGGAGGCGATGAAGGCGAGGGCGACGTCGAGATCGAGGGCGCCGGCGCCGGCGGCGTCGTCGTCCATACGAGCGGCGCTCACGGAGAGGACGTGCTTGACCTCGTCGGGCGTGAGGGAGGAGTCAGCCTCCAGGAGGAGCGCAGCAGCACCGGCGACGACTGCCGCAGCCTGTGAGGTGCCCGTGCCCTTGACGAAGCCGTCAGCGACCACTGAGGACGCTGGGGCCTGCTCCGAATCGGATCCGGGAGCGATGGGACCGATGAGTGAGCGACCGGGAGCCGCGAGGTCAGGGCGACATCCAGCGACGCCGCGATCGGAGAAGTCGGAGACGATCCAGCGACCGGCGACCTGCTCGGCGCCGGCGACGGTGATGACCTCGTCGATGTGGGCCGGAGTCGAGAGCGGGCCGTCCTGCCCGCCGTTGCCGGCCGAGGTGACCACCACGATGCCGGCGCGCCAGGCGCGGGCCACGGCGTCGGCCAACGGGTCGAAGCGGCGCCGCGGCAGTTGATCGGCACCGAAGGCGAGGAGCAGCACACCGATGGAGAGCTCGTGGCGATGGGCGATGGTCCAGTCGATGGCAGCGATGACGGCATCGACGTCAGTGGCACCGCCAGCGCTGGCGGCCTTGAGGCTGACCACGTGCGAGCCCGGAGCCACTCCCACGTTGTCGCCGGCTGCGATGCCGGCGAGGTGGGTGCCGTGACCGGTGTGGTCGCGGGTCTCGTCGATCGTGCCGGCATCGACGGTGAAGTCGGGTCCGGTCACGAGACGGCGGCCGAACTCGGTTGCCGCCGTGACCCCCGAGTCGATGATGGCGATGCCCACCCCGAGACCGCTGAGACCTTGGCGGTGCAGCGAGTCGCCCGCAGCCGGTCGCACTGCGGTGGGGCCCGTGATGGTGGATTCGAAAGTCATGACCATGCTCCGACGTTGTTGTGCTGGGCCGCCGGCAACGCTCCGAGATCCCGCTCTCGTCGTCTGCCGCCGGGTGTGTTCACCTAGTTGTCCGCACCGTGGGCGAGCGGTTCAACACGCAAAATCGTCGACGTAGCGTCGTGATCACTGACAGCGTTCAGCATCGAAACCGGGCAAATACTGCAGAACCGGACGGAATCGGCAGGTTTATTGAACATTTACCGCATTCCATGCCATTGCCGTCATCAGGGACAGTTGAACGCGTTGCGAGGTCGTGTCGACGCACCCGGTGACGTCCATACGCACCGGAGGGATTCCCTCACGTAGCGACACATCCGATCTCGCGTCCCGTCGCCAGCCGAACGCCGACCGAGCCCCGCCACGACGTCCCCGGAGCGAGGACGAAAAAGACGAACGGCCGCCCGGAGGCGGCCGTTCGCATTGCGGTGATCCCGACCCGTCAGGCCGGGGTGCGGTTGATGGTCAGGAACGACCCTCGAGCGCCTCGATGAGTGCAGGCAGGACCTTGTGGACGTCGCCCACGATCCCGAGGTCGGCGACCGAGAAGATCGGGGCCTCGGGGTCCTTGTTGATGGCGATGATGTTCTTGGAGCCCTTCATGCCGACGAGGTGCTGGGTGGCGCCCGAGATGCCGGCGGCGATGTACAGGTCTGGCTTCACGACCTTGCCCGTCTGGCCGACCTGCTTGGCGTAGGGCACCCAGCCCGCATCGACGATGGCCCGGGTGGCGCCGGTGGCGGCGCCGAGCTTCTTGCCCAGGACCTCGATGTACTCCTGGAACTTCTCCGGATCGCCGAGACCACGGCCGCCGGAGACGACGATCGGGCTGGAGTCGAGTTGGGGACCCTCGCGCTCCTCGACGTGGGTGGACAGCACGGTGGCCGTCGGCAGGTCCTCGGGTACCGAGACCGATTCGACGCCGGCTGCGCCACCGCCGGACTCGCTCGCCTCGTACGACTTGGGGCGCACCAGGGCGAACATCGGGCCGCCGGCGGTGAAGCGGGTCTTGACCATCTTCTCGCCACCGAACACCGGCACCGTGGTGACGACGGATTCGCCGTCGACATCGACTGCGGTGCAGTTGGAGATGACCGGCTTGCCGGTCTTGACCGCCGCCACCCCGAAGGAGTCGCGAGCGTCGTAGGTGGTCCCACCGAGCACGAGGTCGACACCTTCAGCGGCCGCGGCCAGCGCGGAGCCGGCGGGAGCCCCGACGAGCGAACCGTCGAGCGAACCGGTGGCGTGCACGGCCGTGGCGCCGTAGGCACCGACTGCGTCGGCGACATCGGCACCGTCGCCGGCGTAGAACGCCTCGACGGTGTCGCCCAGATCACGGGCCTTGGTGAGCAGTTCCTTGGTGAGCGGCGTGAGCGCGCCGCTCTCGTCGGTCTCCGTGAAGACCCACACCTTGGACAGAGCCATGTTGTTCCTCTTTCCTCTGTTCGGGTCTCGACCTAGATGACCTTGAGCTCTTCGAGCTTGGCCACGATCCTCTGGAAGCCTTCGCCCTCGTCCTCGATGATCTCGCCGGCCTCTCGGGCGGGCGCGTCCTCGACAGTGGTGATCTCCTGGCCGGCGCCGGACCAACCGACGCTGGAGGCCTCGATGCCGAGGTCACCGACGGTGACCTCCTCGACGGGCTTCGACTTGGCGGCCATGATCCCCTTGAAGGAGGGATAGCGGGGCTCGACGACGCCGGCGGTCACGGAAACAACGGCCGGAGTGGCGGCCTCGACGTCCTGGTAGCCGGTCTCGGTCTGGCGCTTCACGGTGAGCTTGCCGTCGGCGATGGACACCTCCTTGGCGAAGGACACCATGGGGTGACCCAACGCTGCGGCGAGCATCTGCGGGACCGTGCCGGTGTATCCGTCCGAGGACTCGACGCCGGAGATGATGAGGTCGTACTCGCCGACCTTGCCCATGGCAGCCGCCAACGTGCGGGCCGTGTCGAGCGCACCGGCACCGGCGAGGGCGGGGTCGGAGACGAGCACGGCCTTGGCCGCGCCCATGGCGAGCGCCGTACGAAGGCCGCCGACCTCGTTGTCCGGGGCCATGGAGACCAGGGTCACCTCGCCGCCACCTGCCGTGTCGACCAGCTGCAGCGCCATCTCGACGCCGTAGGAGTCCGACTCGTCGAGGATGAGCTTTCCGGAACGATTGAGGGTGAAGTCATCATCCAGGCTGCCGGGGTCGGCAGGATCCGGAATCTGCTTCACGCAGACGACCACGTTGAGCGACATGGGGCTGATTGTGCCAGTACGTCGGAGGCGTCGTCCAAATCTCCCCCGGGCGGTCCGCGTGCCAGGATCAGCGCCGGTGCGCATCCTCCTCGTCGTCAACGCGTTCGCCTCCTCGGTGACGGCGCGATCGATGGTGGTGATCAACAAGGCCTTCTCCGCTGACCACGACGTGACCCTCGTCGAGACGAGTCGTCGGGGTCACGCCACCCGCTTGGCGCTGGGCGCGGCCAACGAGGGATACGACGCCGTGATCGTGATGGGCGGCGACGGCACGCTCAACGAGGCGGCCAACGGACTGATGGGGACCGACACCGCGCTCGGCGTGCTCCCGGGCGGATCCACCAACGTCTTCGCCCGCCAGATCGGCCTCCCCAACGACCCGGTCGAGGCCACGGGCGTACTGCTCGACGCCCTCGCCACCGAGTCCATCCGACCGATCGGGCTGGGAACGGTCGACGGACGGGGCTTCCTCTTCCACACCGGCCTCGGCTTCGACGCCGCGGTGGTCGAACAGGTGGAGCGACGCTCGTCGCTCAAGCGCTACGCCGGCCACCCCCTCTTCGTCTACGCCGGCTTCGCCACCTGGTTCCGGCACTTCGACCACACCAGACCGCGGATGGAGATCCACCTCGAAGACGGCCGGGTAGTCGACGACGCCTACTTCGCGATCGTGTTGAACACCAGTCCCTACACCTACCTGGGCAATCGGGGCCTCGACCTCACCCCGGAAGCCACCCTCGAGACCGGTCTGTCGGTCGTGGCCATCCGGACGATGGACTTCGTCAAGACCCTCGGGCTCATCGCGTCGGCCATCGGTTCCGGCCGCCACCTGCGCTCCTCACGACACGCCGTGCTGGCCCATGACCTCACGCAGCTCGACGTGACCGGTCACGGGACGTTCCCGTACCAGGTCGACGGCGACTTCCTCGGTCATACGGAATCGTTGCGTTTCGAGCACCGTCCCGACTCCCTCCGCCTGGTCGTCCCTGCGCCACCGCCTGCCGGCGTCGACTGATCAGAGCCGGGTCGACGCACCCAGGACACGGCGGGCCACATCGGGCACATTGGTCACCACGCCATCAACACCGAGGTCGGCGAGCGAGGCGATGCGATTCGGATCGTCGACGGTCCAGGCGTTGATCTCGAGTCCGGCGCGGTGCGCGGCATCGATGACGGCAGCGTCGATCGTGGCGTCGTGGGGATGGACTGCGTCGTGGCCCCGGTCGGCGGCCAAGACCACACCCTCCGGTGGCAACGGGTCCACGAAGGTGAGGAACCCGGTGGCAGTGGTCGGCGAAAGAGCTTTGACCCGGTCGATGGAGCGCAGGTCGAAGCTCGACACCAACACCGTGTCCCGACCGCCTCGAGCGGCGAGCAGTTCGACGATCGACGCGGCCAGCGTGCGGGCCGGATCGAAGTCCGGCTCATGGCTGATGTTCTTGATCTCGATGTTGACGATCATCCCCAAGCACACGTCGAGCGCCTCGGCCAGCGAGGGGACCGACGCCGACAGCTCTGCCCTCGGCACACTCGCCACGACGCGTCCGTCCGGCAGCACGGCATCGTGGTGCAGCACGAGATGACCGTCCGCACTGCGGCGGACATCCAGCTCGACGCCATCGGAGCCGAGCGTCCGGGCCAGCTCGAAGGCCACCAAGGTGTTCTCGGGGGCGGCCGACGACGCCCCGCGATGGCCGTAGACCAGGGGCGTTACCACACTGTTTCGATTCGTCGAAAAAACCCTTGCGACGAGGGTGCGGGCGACGATACGGTGGCCGAGTCCGGTGAGTCAGCCCCCCTTCCGCCGAGGCATGTGAACGCTGTCACAAATTCGTCCCGTCCGCACCCGGGCGACGGCGCTGTGACATCCCCGAACCCACTGGAGGCCACGTGGCCCTGACAACGTCGCGGTCGATCCCCGTCACCCTCGAACGAGATGAGTGGCGCCACTTCTCGGCCTGCCGAGACACCGACCCCAACCTGTTCTTCCCCGTCGGCACCACCGGCCCCGCCTTGGAGCAGATCGCCAACGCCAAGGCCGTCTGCCGGACCTGCGATGTGCAGAACCTGTGCCTCGAGTATGCCATCTCCACCAACCAGGACAGCGGTGTCTGGGGTGCCACCTCCGAGGAGGAGCGGCGCCAGATGCGTCGAGCCCGCCAGCGTCGTATCAAGGAGCAGCGGGCCTCCTGAATCCTCCCCGCCTCTCGGCGGGGTCCAGCCTTCACGGCACGACCTCCCGGACGGGAGGTCGTTTCGCGTCCGGGCCGCGACCGTGACGATCACCACGTGGCCGTGGAGGCGGACACCCGGACGACCGTCCCGATCCGGGGCGGCGTCCCCGACGAGCGTTCGAGCCGGAGCTCGCCCTCGAGCTCGCTCTCGACCAGGGTCCGCACGATCGAGAGCCCGAGCCCCGTCGAGGCAGTGGGGTCGAAGTCCTCCGGCAGCCCCACCCCGTCGTCGGTGACCACGATCATCAGCTCCGTCTCGGTCCGTTCCATCGCCACGTCGACGACGCCGGGGCGCTCGTCGTAGTCGAGGCCGGCGGGAAAAGCGTGGTCCACCGCGTTCTGCAGCAGCTCGTTGAGCACCACCGACAACGAGGTGGCCGGGGCGGCCGGTACCGAGCCGGCCTCCCCCGAGACCCGCACCCGGAAAGGTCGGCTCGGGTCGACGAGGCCCTCCTCGACCATCCGGGACAGCTCGCGCGCGATCTCGACGAAGAGGACGTCGTCGCCGGCTTCGCGCGAGAGCGTCTCGTGCACCAAGGCGATCGACCGGATCCGGCGGGCTGACTCCTCGATGGCCGCCTTGCCCTCGTCGGAACCGAGACGTCGGCCTTGCAGGCGCAGGAGCGACGAGATGGTCTGCAGGTTGTTCTTCACCCGGTGGTGGATCTCGCGGATGGTGGCGTCCTTGGAGAGCAGCAGCCGATCACGGCGGCGCAGCTCGGAGATGTCGCGGATGAGCACGACTGCACCGGTCACCTCGCCGCGATCGGTGATCGGCAGGCACCGGAACACGACCGTCACCTCGTTGCTCCGCTCGACCTCCTCCACGGTGGGTTGACGGAGGTGGAACGCAGTCTTGATCAGCGATTCGTCCAGCCCGAGCTCCCCGAAACGGAGTCCCTCGGCGTTGGCGTGCACGCCCACCCGGTGCAGCGCCGAAACGGCGTTGGGCGACGTGTACTCCACCCGGCCGCCAGGGTCGACGAGCAGCACGCCGTCACCCACCCGGGGCGCCTCGGCGGTGTCTTCCTTCTCCTCGTAGGGAAAGTCCCCAGCGGCGATCATGCGGGCGAACCGGTTGAAGATGTCGAGGTAGGTCCGCTCGAGCTCACCGTGCTGGCGGCCGATCGAGGGGGCTGACTCGCGGGTGAGGACGCCGATGACCTCGCCGTCCCGGCGGATGGGCACACACAGGACGCGCACCCGTTCCCGGACCACGGCGAGATGGATCTCGCCCTCGATGATCTCCCCGTTGTGGAAGGCCCGTGCGACCAACGGCCGTTCGAGCTCGTCGAGGCGGGTACCGACCCAATCACCCCGATAGACGGTCTGGCCGGTGGTGGGTCGGACCTGGGCCAGCACGACGAACTCGTTCCCGGCCAGGTCGCCGACGGGCGCGAACAGGAGCAGATCGGAGAAGCAGAAGTCGGCCAGGAGACCCCATGAGGCTGCCAGCCGCTGGAGGTGCTGGGTCTCGGCGGCGTCGAGGGGCGTGAGCGCTCGGGTGAGCTCGACGAGTGAGGGCATCGACGACGAATCTACGTCTCGGTCTACGAACGCCAGATCTGCTCGCCGAGTCGGAGCAGCCCGGCGAGGTCGAAGATGTCGGAGTCGAAGTACGGCACGCTGGCGATCACGTCGGGCTGGGCAGACAGCTCCTTGCGCTGTTCCGCCTCCCGAGTGGCGACCACCCGGTAGTCGAGGAAGCTGCCGGCGACCTCCTCGATCACGGCCGCGAGGTCTTCGGGCGTGGGGCCGCCGAGCGGACCGGCGAGCACGTCGTGGGGCAGAGCAGCCACCACGGCTCGGGGATCAGCGCCCATGCGTTCGGCCGTTCGGGCGGCCTCGGCCTCGAGCAGGTAGGACGGGAGCACCTTGTTGAGGACCACGGCACCGAGATGGAACGACTGCTCCTCCAGCGCACCGATGAAGTACTCGGCCTCGTGCAGCGGAGCCGACTCGAGCGTCGAGACCACGACGAAGGTGGTGCGCTTGTCCTCGAGCGTGCGCTGCACGGACCGCGCCCGTTCCACGAAGCCCTTGTACATGGTCTGGAACAGGAGGAAGAACTCGGCGATGTCCTCGAGGAAGGCGGAACCGAGGATGGTGTCGGCCACCCGGTAGAACGGCTTCGTCGCCATGTTCACCAACCGCGAGCGATACGGGACGGTGAGCCACCGCAGCAGTCGAGACGAGAAGAAGTCGGCCATGCGCTCCGGAGCCTCGAGGAAGTCGAGCGCGTTGCGGGTCGGCGGCGTGTCGACGATCACCAGGTCATAGCGACCAGAAGCGTGGATCTCGTAGAGGCGCTCCATGGCGATGTAGTCGTGGCTCTGCACGAAGCGACCGGTGATGTTGGTGTAGAGGGGGTTGGCCAAGATGGCGTCTCGGGTCTCGTCATCGGGTGCGTGGCGCCGGACCAGGTCATCCCAGGACTGCTTGGTGTCGAGCATGGCGGCCCACAGCTCGCCGCGGGGTTCGACACCGGCATCCACGAACGCCTGATCGGGCACGCGCGTCTCGACGTTGCCGAAGGACTCGAGTCCGAGTGCGTTGGCCAGCCGCCGGGCCGGGTCGACGGTCACGACGAGGACCTTGCCCCCGAGGTGCGTGGCCGCCATGGCGCCGGCTGCAGCGGCCACGGTGGTCTTGCCCACTCCGCCCGACCCGCAGCAGATCACGATCTCCTTGGCCGCCAGCAGCTGCTCGAGCGTTCCTGGCGTTCGGGTCGTCGCCCGGGTACGAGCCATCAGTACCCCAGTTCTTCGCCGAGGAACTCTGCGATCATGCGGGTCGCACGGACGCCGTGACTGCGCTGGAACAAGTAGGGCACGTAGAGCAGATCGAGGTCGGCGGGAAGCTCTTCGCGGAGCCGGGCCAGGTGGCCGGCCCGGGATCGGCGCAGCGTGACGGCGAGATCGGCGGCATCGAGGATGGGCTCGACCGGGCCACCGGCAGCGGCGCTCAGCGCCGCCGTTGTCTCCTCGGTCCGCAGACGATCGAACAGCTCCTCCTCCCGTGCGTTGAAGAGCTCGGGAAGGACCCGGTTGACGACCACCGCCGCCAGATCGACCACGGTCTCGTCCGCCAAGCGCCCGGCGAGCTCGATCGTCTCTTGGACGGGCATCTCCTCGGGGGCGGCAACGATCACCACGCCGGTCTTCGCTGGATCGCCCAGGATCTCCATCATCCAGCCGGTCTGGTCCCGCACCACGCCGACCTGCACCAACTCCTTGATGGCATCGGGGGCAGCCAGCTGACCGACGATGTGGCCGCTCGCCGGTGCGTCGACGACGACGAGGTCGTAGTTCTCCTCCCGGACCTCGTAGGCCAGCTTGCCGACGGTGAGGATCTCCTTGACGCCGGGGGCGGCGTTGGCGACGAAGTCGAGGGTGCGGGCGAGGGGGCCGATCTTGGCGAGGACGGGGACCCTCAGCTGGAGCCGGAGGTACTCCTTCAGGGACTCCTCGGTGTCCATCGACATGGCGAAGAGCTGGCCCGTCATGCCCTGGCCCGTCACCTCGGTGGGAGTGAACGAAGTGCGCTTGGCCTCGAAGAAGTCGGCCAGGTTCCCCTTGGCATCGATCTCGCAGACGAGGGTGCGGAGACCGTGGCTGGCGGCCAACGCGGCGATCGCCGCTGCGACCGTCGTCTTGCCCACGCCGCCCTTGCCGGTGACGAAGAGCAGCTTCCGGTCGAGGATCGACGTCACGACATCGATGTTCTCAGGTGGCGAACCCGATGCGACGATCGGCGTCGGGACTGCCGATCTCGACGTAGGCGATCTTGTCGGTGGGGACGCCGAGACGGCGGCCCTTCTTGTCGGTCAGCCACAGCATGTGGCTCTCACCGGTGACTGCTGCTGCCACGTCGGCCTGCACCTTGTCGGCATCGGCGTCCTCGCCGAGGTCGATGTCGAGCTCCTTGCCGGTGTAGGTCACACCGATCCGTACGTCCACGTCACACACTCCGTCGCAGGCTGTCGGCCGAACGGCGTCAACCTACCGGCCGTTCGGGCCGGTCACCGAGTCCCCCTGCGAGCACCGTGCGCACGAAGCGGAGGGACCTCCAACACTGAATCAGATGATCTTCAGCTCGGGGTGCGCTCGGCGGGTGGGGGCGAGGTCCTCGATCATGGCGCGGGCGATCTCGTCGAATGCGGCGGCCGCCTCCGACTCGGGCGCAGCGGACACGATGGGCCGACCGTTGTCGGAGCCCTCCCGCAGCTCGGGCAGCAGTGGGATCCTGCCGAGGAGCGGGACGTCGAGCCGGGTGGCGAGCTCCTCGCCCCCACCCGCGCCGAAGATCTCGTACCGGGTGCCGTCGTCGCCGGTGAACCACGACATGTTCTCGATCACGCCTTTCACCTCGAGGTTCACCTTCTGGGCCATGAAAGCGGCTCGCTGGGCGACGCGCTGGGCGGCTGGCTGCGGCGTTGTCACCACGTAGACCTCGGCCCGAGGCAGAAACTGGCTGAGCGAGATGGCGATGTCACCGGTGCCCGGCGGGAGGTCGACGACGAGGAAGTCGGGTTCGTCCCAGTAGACGTCGGTCAGGAACTGCTCCAGCGCCTTGTGCAGCATCGGGCCGCGCCAGATCACCGCCTGGTCCTCCTCGGCGAAGAACCCCATCGAGATGCAGGCGACGCCGTTGGCCTCGGGTGGGATCAGCATCGAGTCGATCACGACGGGCGGGCGATCGATACCGAGCATGCGCGGGATCGAGAAGCCCCACACGTCGGCGTCGACGACGGCGGTCTTCTTGCCCCGCTTGGCCAGGCTCACCGCCAGGTTGGTGGTGACGGACGACTTGCCGACCCCGCCCTTGCCCGACGCGATGAGCAGGACCCGTGTCTTCGACGACGGGTCGGCGAAGGGGATGGTGCGTCCCTCGGCGTGCCCGTGCGCCGCTTGGCTGCCGGCGGTGGACGCCGGATCGCCGACCATCAGCTCCCGCACCTTGGCCCGCTCGTCGTCGGTCATCACGTCGTAGGTCACCCGGACCGAGTCGACGTCGTCGAGGGCGTGGACAGCCTCACCGACGCGTCGCTCGATCTCGTTCTTGAGCGGACAGCCCGCCACCGTGAGGGCGACCTCCACGTGGACCGAGGCGCCGTCGATCCGTATGAAGCGGATCATGCCGAGGTCGACGATGCTCCGGTGGAGCTCGGGATCCTCGACCGGTCGGAGGACGTCGGTGATCTGGGCTTCAGTGGGCACGGCGTAAGGCCTTCCGGACTGGGGGTGGCGTCGGCACAGGGATTTCTCCTATGTGCATAGGTAGAATACCGACGTGTCGCCAGCATCCCCCATCCCGGACGATGTGCCGGACACGACACCGCTGAGCGCCACCGACTTCGCCTCGGCGGTCACGGCCATCACCTCCGCCTTCGGCGATCCCACCCGGCGGGAGATCTACCTGTGGCTCCGCGACCTGCCCGACGGTGTCACGGCGTCCGCGGTCGCCGAACGATTCGAACTGCACTCCAACGTCGCCCGCCACCACCTCGACAAGCTCACCGGCGGGGGCTATGTCGAGGTCTCGGTCGAGCGGGTCGCGGGCAGCGGAGCGGGGAGACCGTCGAAGCGCTACCGGGCGCTCGGCGGGCGGAACCCGATCGAGTTCCCCCTCCGCCACGGTGATCTGGTCGTGACCCTGCTCGGCAAGGCATTGGCCCTGCTGCCGTCGGACGCCGCCGAGGCGATGGCCGAGGAGGTCGGCGTGGAATACGGCCGGACGCTGGCCGCCACGATGGGCCCCGCGGACACGGGCCATCGATCGTTTCGGTCCGCGCTGCACGCCGTGGCCGACGCCCTCACGGCCCACGGCTTCGCCGCTCACGCCGACAAGCAGGGTGACGAACTGCGGATCGTGGCCGAACACTGCCCCTTCGGCGACTCGGCCATCGAGCATCCGGTGATCTGCGCTGTCGACCGGGGCCTCGTCAAGGGGATGCTGTCGTCGCTCTACGGCGACACACGTCCGGCAACAGAGTCCACCGTGGCGCTCGGGTCCGAGACCTGCGTCACGGTCGTGACCTCCACGTAGCCGG
>JBPPNA010000278.1:0-7504 GCA_051306355.1 Acidimicrobiales bacterium
TCCGTGGCAGCGACTTCCGTGTGACCGAGCCCTACATCCTCGCCGGTGTCGGCTTCCTCATGGCCAGCCTCCCTGCAGCGTGGTTGGTCCGACAACTGGAGAAGAAGATCGCATATGAGCGCACCTGAGACACAGACCACCGACAGCGTCAGCACCGCCCACGGCGCTGCCGGCGTCCGCATGCGCGGCGTCTCGAAGTCCTTCGGGGCCAATACGGTGCTCGACGGCCTCGACCTCGACGTGGCGTCCGGCGAGCGCGTGGTGATCGTCGGCCCCTCCGGGTCCGGCAAGACCACCATCCTGCGGGTGATCATGACCCTCGAGCGCCCCGACTCCGGCACCATCGAGATCGGTGGCCGGCACCTCTACCACGAGCGGCACGGCGACGGACTCAAGGACGCCGGCGAGAAGCACATCCGTTCGGTGCGCTCCGACATCGGGATGGTCTTCCAGCACTTCAACCTGTTCCCACACATGACCGCGCTGGAGAACATCATGTTGGCGCCCACCAAGGTCCACGGGAAGTCGAAGGACGAGGCCCGCGCCCAGGGGATGGAGCTGCTCGACAAGGTGGGCCTGGCCCACGCCGCCAACCAGACCCCCGGTCAGCTCTCCGGTGGTCAGAAGCAGCGGGTGGCCATCGCCCGGTCGCTGGCCACCGAACCCGCCGTGATGCTCTTCGACGAGGTCACCTCGGCGCTCGATCCCGAACTCGTCGGCGAGGTGCTCAACGTGCTCCGCGACATTGCCGAGGAGGGCAAGACCACCATGATGCTGGTCACCCACGAGATGCGCTTCGCCCGCGAGGTCGCCGATCGGCTGCTGATGTTCGACGCCGGTCAGATCGTCGAGTCCGGCCGACCCGCCGACGTGCTGGACAACCCGCAGGAGAAGCGGACCAAGCTCTTCTTCGGGGCCGTCGAAGACCACTGAGCCGAACCCAGGTCCCGACAAATCGTGTAGACACCGCCGGCATGACCTCCATGCCCGAACTCGGCTTCTACACCCTCGCGGGCCAGGCGGCGTCCTCCCGTGACCTGCTCGACGAGGTGCGCGCCGGCGAGGACATGGGCTTCGGCACCGTGTTCATCTCCGAGCGGTACGACAAGAAGGAAGCCGCCACGCTGTCCGGCGCCGCCGGCGCGGTGAGCGAACGCCTCACCATCGAGACCGCAGCGACCAACCACAACACCCGTCACCTCATGATCACGGCGGCATACGCCCGCACGATGCAGAGCCTGACCGGCGGCCGGTTCGTCCTGGGCCTCGGTCGGGGAGTCGCGCCGATGCAGGACGCCTTCGGCATCGCGCCCATCACCACCGCGCAGATGGAGGACACGGCCGGTCTGCTCCGGCGGTTGTTCCGCGGTGAGGTCATCGTCGGGCACGACGGGCCGGCGGGGAAGTACCCGGTGCTGCACCTGTCGTCGGAGCTGGACGAGCACCTGCCCATGGGCGTGGTGGCGTTCGGGCCGAACACGCTCCGCATGGCGGGACGGTCCTTCGACGAGGTCGTGCTGCACACGTTCTTCACCGACGAGACCACGGCCCGGTGCGTCCAGACGGTGCGTGACGCTGCGGAGCAGGCGGGACGGGACCCGGCGACGGTCAAGGTCTGGTCCTGCTTCGCAACGATCGGTGACCACCTGCCCGAGGACGTGGCGCTGAAGAAGACGGTGGGACGGCTGGCCACCTACCTCCAGGGCTATGGCGACCTGCTGGTGCGCACGAACGACTGGGACCCTGCGGTGCTCGAGGCGTTCCGGGCCGATCCCGTGGTGACCGGTGTCGGTGGCGCCATCGACGCCGTGGCGACGACCGAGCAACTCGAACACGTGGCCGGGCTCTTGCCCGACGAGTGGCTGGCACCGAGCGCCACCGGCTCACCGGCGCAGTGCGTGTCGGCGATCCGGGGCCAGTTCGACCTCGGCTGCGACGGCGTCATCCTCCACGGTGCGTCGCCGACCGAGCTCGAGCCGATCGTGGTGGAGTACGGGCGCTCGTGACTACGGACGGGCACCGAAGTCGGGACGTTCGGTCCGGGTGCGCTTGAGCTCCCAGAAGCCGTCGACGTTCACCATGGTGGTCAGCGCGTCCCACATGGCGAGGCTGTCCTCGGTGGGCGGGACCCGGGTGATGACGGGGCCGAAGTAGCCCCGCATGTCGCCGTCCCGGTTCTCGAACCCGACGATGGGCGTGCCGATGTCCTCGCCGGCGAGGTCGATGCCCACCGCCATGCGCTTCTCGATCTCCGGGTCCCACGTCTCGTCGTCGTAGGCATCGGCGTGGCCCGGGTCGAGCCCGATCGCACGCAACGCGTCTCCGACGTCGAAGTCGAAGTCCTTGTCGTGGTGGATGCGGCGGCCGTATTCGAGGTAGAGCGCCTCGATGTCTCCACCGCCGTCTCGCACCGACTCCATGACCCGCAGCAGACGGTGGGTGCGGAAGTAGCGCGGGTAGCGGTCGCCCTCGGGATCAGGCTCGTTCTTGAGGAACAGGCTGATGGGTTGCCACGTCACATCGACGTCGCGGGCGGGCTTCACTTCGTCGACGACCCAACGGGCCGTCACCCAGCACCACGGTCAGATGGGGTCGATCCAGAAGTCGATGCGCATCGGTTCAGCATGCCGGGGAGATGGTCGCGTCCCTCGGTATCGGCCGAATCGGCCCGTCGACCTGCGCCTGCGTAACGTCGGTCGGTGACCGGAGTCGAGATCGCCGTGGTGGTGGCCGCGTCGCTTCTCGGCGCGTTCGTCAAGTCGGTCACCGGGATGGGCTACCCGCTCATCGCCGTGCCGATCATCACCCTGGCCCTCGGGATCGAGGAGGCCGTCGTGATCGTGGCGTTCCCGAACCTGGTGGCCAACGCCGCCATCTGCTTCGGCGCGCGAGACGGTCGGCGTGCGTCCCGCGACCTCCCCGTCCTCGTTGGTTCCGGCTTCGCCGGCGCGTTCCTCGGCACGCTCCTGCTCGTGAACGTGGCCGAGAAGCCGCTCCTCGTCGCCCTCGCCCTCACCATCGTCGTCTTCGTCGTCCACTTCCTGCGCTCCCCGCTGCTGCGGATCACGCCGGAGACCTCGCGACGGTGGTCGCCTCTGGTCGGAGGAGTGGCCGGGGTGATGCAGGGCGCGGTCGGCGTCTCGGGTCCCGTCGTCGCGACCTGGATGCACGGCTACCGCCTCCCGAAGCAGGCGTACGTGTTCTCCGTGACCGCCATCTTCGGTGTGTCCGGGTCCGTGCAGCTCGGGCTGCTGCTCGCGGCCGGTCGGTTCACGGTGGAGCTCGCGCTCGTGTCGAGCCTCGCCCTCCTCGCCGTCCTGGCCATGGTGCCCCTGGGAACCCGATTACGGCACCGCCTCGGTGGACCGGCGTTCGAGCACGCCGTGCTCGGTGTCCTCGTCCTGTCCGGTCTGGCCTTGCTCGCCCGGGTCTCCTCCTGACGCCCCGTCAGACTCGCCCGGACATCGCCCGGTGGGACATGCTGGAGCGAGCAGCGGACGAACCCGAGGACGAACAAGGAGTTGCCGTGGCAACGCAGACGCAGATCCCACTCGTGGACTACCTCCTACTGGGGGACGATCCGCACCTGGTGGCCAACGAGTGCACCTCATGCTGCGCCAGGTTCTTCGACCGGCGCAATGCGTGCGCATCGTGCTTCGCCACCGACTTCCGGTCGGTCGACATCCCCACCGAGGGTGAGCTGAAGTCGTTCACCATCGTCACCTTCGCCGCTCCCGGCGTGCCCGTGCCCTTCGTGGCCGGGATCATCGACTGCGGCGGCACCAGCGTGCGGGCCAACATCGTCGACATCGAGCCGGACGACGAGCACGTGAAGCTCGGGATGAAGGTCCGCCTCGTCACCACGTCCATGGGCACCGACGACGACGGCGTCGAAGCCATCGGCTTCGCATTCGAGCCGTGCTGACGGCTGTCTGCTCCGCAGCGCCGCATGCCGGCCTCCCACATGTTCGACTCTGCTGACAAGGGGTATTTCCAATGAGCGAAGACATCTACATCCTCGGCATCCACATGACGCCGTTCGGCAAGCACACCGACCTCGACGTGGTCGACCTCGGCGCGCAGGCCGCCATGGCTGCGCTCGACGACGCCGGCGTCACCATGGGCGACATGGGAGTCCTGGCCGCCGGCAACCTCATGAACGCCGGCGCCGGTTTCGGTCAGCAGCTGCAGAAGCAGATCGGCCAGACCGGGATCCCCGTGTACAACGTGGCCAACGCCTGTGCGACCGGCGCCACCGCGCTCCGGACGGCGATCATGGCCGTGAAGTCGGGCGAGTGCGACATGGGTCTCGCCGTCGGTGTCGAGAAGCTCGCCGGCGCCGGACTGCTCGGTGGTGGCGGCACCAAGAAGGACGACGGGCAGAAGTGGGAGCCGTCCGGACGCTACGGCGCGGTCGCTCCCATCGACGGCCGGATCGGGACCGCGGCGATGCCGGGCACGTTCGCCCAGGTGGGCATGGAGTACCTCCACGAGCACACCTACAGCGGAGCGGCCTTCGAGCTGTTCGCCAAGATCAGCGAGAAGAACCACTCGCACTCCACGCTCAACCCGCTGGCGGCGTACACCAAGAAGATGTCGCTCGAGGAGATCATGGGCGACATCATGATCGCCTACCCCAACACCCGTCCCATGTGCTCGGCCAACTGCGACGGTGGTGCCGCGGCCGTGGTCGTCTCGGGCACGAAGCTGAAGACGCTCTCGCAGGAGCAGCAGCGCCGGGCGGTGAAGGTGTCGGCTTCGGTCCTCACCTCCGACCCGTACGAAGAGGGCTGTCAGGTGCTCCCAGACGTCAACACGTTGACCCGCAACGCGGCGAAGCAGGCCTACGAGCAGGCCGGCATCGGCCCGGAGGACCTCGACCTGGTGGAGCTGCACGACTGCTTCGCCACCGCCGAGCTGGTCCACTACGACAACCTGATGCTGTGCGAGCCCGGTGGCGCCGTCGACTTCTTCGAGTCAGGCGCACCGTGGCGGGACGGTGACAAGCCGGTCAACGTCTCGGGTGGACTGCAGTCGAAGGGCCACCCCATCTCGGCCACCGGTATCGCCAACATCTGGGAGGTCTGCCACCACCTGCGGGGCGAGGCCGGCGACCGCCAGATCGAAGACGCCAAGGTGGGCCTCGCCCACGTCATCGGCCTCGGCTCGGCGTGTGGGGTGCACATCCTGGAGAAGTCCGCGCTGTAGGGCCGATGCAATCCGAGGCCGGCGTCTCCGATCCGTTCGCGTACGCCTTTGACGCTGATCACTGGCAGCATGCCGAGGAGCTGGTGGCGCGCTGCCCACGGTGGCGAGCGGATGCCGTTCCCGAATCGGACGTCATCCGCCGGTGGGCGACAGGCCAGGAGACGAGCGATGACCGCTGACCAGGAGTCGACCCGGATCGACCGATGGCTCTGGGGCGTGCGCGTGTACCGCACACGCTCCGATGCCACCCGGGCGTGCAACGGGGGCCACGTCACCCTCGCCGGCCGCAACGTCAAGCCCGCTCAGCACGTGCGGGTGGGTGATCGGGTCACGGCCAGGGTGGGGCCACGCGAGCGCATCCTCGAGGTGGCCACCGTCATCGACAAGCGCGTCGGTGCCGCTGTCGCGGCGACGTGCTTCGTGGATCACAGTCCACCGCCGCCGGAACGGCTCCGGGAGACGCCACAGGCGGTGCGAGAACCCGGCGCCGGTCGCCCCACCAAACGGGATCGTCGCCAGATCGATCGGCACTTCGGCCGCCGTGAGTGATCGCCGCCGTCGCCCTACGATGGCCATTCCATTCGTCCAACGATCCGAGAGGACGCCATGAGCGCCTTCCACGACATCGAGATGACCTCCATCACGGGGGAGCAGGTCTCCTTCGAGAAGTTCCGCGGCGAGGTCAGCCTCGTCGTCAACGTCGCCAGTGAGTGAGGGCTGACGCCTCAGTACGCAGGTCTGCGTGCGCTTCACGAGAACCACGAGGGCTTCAACGTCCTCGCCTTTCCCTGCAACCAGTTCGGTCAGCAGGAACCCGGATCCGACGACGAGATCCTCGAGTTCGCCCGATCGAAGTACGACGCCAACTTCCCGATGTTCTCCAAGATCGACGTGAACGGCGACTCGGCAAGCGAGCTCTACGCCCTGCTCAGGGAGCGCCAGCCGGGCGAGGGTGACAGCAGCGACATCACGTGGAACTTCGAGAAGTTCCTCGTCGGGCGAGACGGCGAGGTCGTCGCCCGCTGGTCGCCGATGGTCACCCCCGAGGAGATCCGGGAGCAGCTCCCCGAGTACCTGTAGCGGTCCTGGCCGACCCGGTGCCGCCGTCGGGCGGCGCCGGCGGTAGGGTGGTGGACGAGCTGGTCGTCCACCGATTCGGTGCACGCCTCGATCCGGACGCACGCCACGTCCGGCCCCGGTCGCCCGTCAGCGCGGCAGCTCGTGACCCAACGGGTCGGCCAGGCGATGGAGCGGGGGGTTGCCGGGCGGCGCGGGTCGCCGGTGCCCGCATCGACCGGAGAGCACGATCACCAGCACCACCTTGTCGCCGGCGGCAGTCCCTGCCGTCCTGCCACGAGACTTCGAGGACATCGTCCAGGCCCACCTGGACGGTCGTGAGACCGACCGCGACCGCACCCTGCTCGAGCACTTCCGCACCGACTGGGTCCGGGTGCTCTACCGCCTCCTCGACCGGGCCGACCTCGTCATCGAGGAGACCCGCCGCACGGTCCGGGGTCCCGAGCGCGCCGCGATCATCGAGGACTTCGACCGCGAGGCGTACCGCATCGACGAGGTGCTCACCGAGCTGCTCGGCCCGCCATCCGAGGACGAGCTGCAACCCGACGGCGGGCCGCGCAAGGGGAAGGCCCGGCCGGTCGCCACCGTCCCCGAGCCCGTCGAGCCCGGCACCACCGAGCTCCAGCTGACCTGGGAGCCGGGATCGATCATCGCCTGGGCCGGGGGCAAGGACGCCGCATCGGACTCCCTCGCCGGCGTGCGCGCCCGCCTCGAGGCCGTCGGCGGGGGATCGGTGCCGTGGGAGGACCACCGCCCGATCAAGCTGCCCGACGGCGGGAAGGCGGAGACCGTGCGGGCTCCCCTCGGCGCCGCCCTCGGCTGGCTGGTGTCGATGCGGCGCACACCGGACGAGGCCGCGGAGATCGGCGTGTCCGTCCCGTGGCTGGCGCTCACCGCGGTCATGGCCGTGCGCCTCGCCGCGCAGGGTCGCATGGTGCCCCGCCTGCGCAAGGTCCGCCGCCGCGACGACGCCGGCGCCAAGGACGTCTCGACGTTCCAGGTCGACTGGGAGCCGGTGCTGATCGACCCGGACGACATCACCGAGCTGGCCGCGGCCCGCCCGACGTCGGCCGCTGCCACCGGGAACCGCCAGGACGGCCGGGCCTTCACCCAGTCGGTGCTGTCGGACCTGTTGAGCACCATCTGCGAGATGGCGGCGGAGCGCCTCGAGGTGCCGGCCCCGCCACCCGATCCCCGCTCGCGCAGCGACGTCGCCGAG
>JBPPNA010000102.1:0-2895 GCA_051306355.1 Acidimicrobiales bacterium
AGGCAGAAGGGGACGTCGGCGCCCAAGCTGACGGCCACGTCGACGTCATCGACTCCCGACCATCGCAGGACTGCGGCTGCATCGGTCGATCCGCCCCCGAGGCCCCCGCCGGCGGGGATGCGCTTGTCGACGTGCACGGCGGCAGTCCGGCCGGCGGCTACGAGCGCCTTGGCGATGAGATTGTCGGCGCCCACCGAGAGCCCGGCGCCGTGCGGGCCCGACACCGTGATCCCGTGGCCGGCTCCGAAGGTGAGCTCGTCGGCGAGGTCGAGGCTCACCATCTCGGCCTCGATGAGGTGGTAGCCGTCGTCACGGACGCCGGTGACCCGCAGCGAGAGCGTGAGCTTGGCGTGGGCCCGGACGGTGATCGCCTTCATCGCGATTCGACGAGGAACGGCTGGGTGGAGAGCCGGCCGCCGGCGAGGGGTTCGAAGATGGCATCGGGCACGCGGCCATCGTGCCATCCGTTCACCGGGTTCGGGCGAGCCGAATCCACGCGGGGAGGTCGAGCTCTTCGGCCCGGGCCGTGGGCGTCACCTCGGCGGCCTCGAACGCCTCCGGAGCGAGCAACCCGTCGAGCGACCGGCGCAGCATCTTGCGCCGCTGCCCGAACCCGGCGTCGATGAGGGCGAAGGTGGCCCGGCGCAGCTGCCGATCGCCCGGCTCGGCGTGGCGCTCGACGGCCACGAGGCTCGACTCGACTCGGGGCTTCGGGTGGAAAACGGTGGCGGGGACCCGACCGACGACGGTGGCGGCGGCCCACCAGGCGAGCTTCACCGACGGGATGCCGTAGGCATCGCTACCCGTGTGGGCGGCGAGCCGCTCGGCGACTTCGCGCTGGACGAGGACGATCCCACCCGTGACGCTCGGCGCCTCCTCGAGGAGCCGCAGGAGGATCGTGGTCCCGACGTTGTACGGCAGGTTGGCCGCCAGGCGCCACGACGTCGACGACGCGAGGAGGCGGTCGAGGTCGACCTCGAGTGCATCGGCATGGACGACGTCAATGGGCGGTTCGACGCCTGCGACGACCGACACGAGCACGGGCACGAGGTGGCGGTCGATTTCGACCGCGGTCACACAGGCGCCGAGCTCCGCCAGGGCCAGGGTGAGCGAACCCAACCCGGGGCCGATCTCCAGGACGTGGTCGCCGGGGCCGGCACCGGCCAGGCCGGCGATGCGGCGCACCGTGTTGGGGTCGATCACGAAGTTCTGTCCCAGCGCCCGGCTGGGCGCGAGGTCGTGCTCGTCGAGCAGCGCTCGGATCCGGGACGCGCCGAGGGTCACGGTCCCGACCTCAGCCCGGCAACGTGGTGGTGGTGATGACGATGGGCTGGGTGGACGAGGTGGTCGACGACGTCACCACCGAGATGCCCTTGACCGGTCCGGACTCGGGCCGGTCCGATGGCACGCTGGCCGACGGCACCATGCGGGTGGTGACCGACTCGGCGTCGACCGCCTCGTCCGGCAGGTTGTCCAGTACCAGGAGCGGGATGGCAACCACGGTGACGGCCAGGGCGACGAGCAGTCGTCGTCGGGCGCGATGCTCCGGGGGAACAGGGTCCGCCACCGGAGCGGTCACGCTGCATCACCGAGGCGGTACACGGCTGCCGCGTTGTCCCAGGTCGCCACGGCGATCTCGTCGACGCTGCGGCCCGCAGCCTTCGCCAGCGCGCTGCCGACGTCGGGGACCCAGGCGGGACGGTTCTGCTTTCCCCGATGTGGGACCGGCGCCAGATACGGGCTGTCGGTCTCGACCAACAGGCGATCGATGGGACACCGCCCGGCCGCATACCGGACCTCCGTGGCCGAGGAGAACGACACGATGCCCGAGAACGAGAGGTACGCGCCCCGGTCGAGGCACTGCGTCGCCTCGTCCGGTCCTCCGCTGAAGCAATGGAACACCGTGCGGGCCGGTGTGCCCTCGGCATCGAGGACTGCGAAGGTCTCCTCCCACGCCTCCCGGGTGTGGATCACGAGGGCGAGGTCGTGCCGGTGGGCCAGCGCCACCTGGGCGGCGAAGACGTCACGTTGGGCATCGCGGGGCGAGTGGTCGTAGTGGAAGTCGAATCCGCACTCCCCCACCGCCACGCACGACGGATGGTCGAGCAGGGCCTCGAGTCCGTCGACACCGAAGCGGGCCTCGTGGGGGTGCACGCCTGCCGTGGCCCACACGCCGTCCGTGCCGGACGCCCGGGCGAGGGCGGCCTCGGACGTGGCCAGGTCGACCCCGATGTCGACCATGCGCTCGACGCCGGCGGCACGCGCCGCGTCCACCACGTCGGCCCATCCCTCTCCAGGGAGGTGGCAGTGGTCGTCGGTCCAGCGCAGCACGCGAACCCCGGATCAGACCTTGCGGCGGGGGAACAGCGGGTCGCCCTTGGTGACCGGCAGCCCGCCCGGGTACCCGCCCCAGGCGGCGGCGTCCGGGAGACGTTGATCCTCGGGGGACCCCTTGAGCCCGATGCGGGTCCAGATCTCGCGTGACGAGCGGGGCACCGCGGGTGACGCGAGGATCGCCACGATGCGTAGGACCTCGAGGGCGTCGCCCATGACGGCGTCGACCTCCGGGCCGGGCTCCGACTTCCAGGGCTCGTGGGCCTCGAGGTAGGCGTTGGCCCGGCCGATCAGCCGCCAGGTGGCATCGAGGGCGACCGAGGGCTGGATGTTGGCCCAGCCGGTAGCGGTCTCGGCGACGGCCTTCTCGGCCTCGGCCGCCATCGGGCTGTCGGCGCTCGGGGCAGGGCCGATGCCGTCGCACTGCTTGCCCACCACGGTGGCCACGCGGGACAGCAGGTTGCCCAGGTTGTTGGCCAGGTCGCTGTTGTAGCGCGCCACCATCCCCTCATAGCTGAAGTCGCCGTCGGGGCCGAAGGGCTGGTCGTGCAGGAAGTGATG
>JBPPNA010000166.1:0-10260 GCA_051306355.1 Acidimicrobiales bacterium
GGACGGACCCAGGCCGACACCGGGGAGTGGAGGTCGACCCTCAGCGGCTGGCAGGAGCGCCACCCCCTCCACTACGAGGCCCACGTGCCGGGCGATCCCCTCAAGCCGCAGTACGTGCTCGAGACGTTGCGCGACAACACCCCCGACGACACCATCGTCTGCTCCGGGGTCGGTCAGCACCAGATGTGGACCAGCCAGTACTGGCACTTCAACCACCCCTACACCTGGGTCAACTCCGGCGGTCTCGGCACGATGGGCTTCTCCGTCCCGGCCGCCATCGGCGCCAAGGTGGCCATGCCCGACCGCATGGTGTGGGCCGTCGACGGAGACGGCTGTTTCCAGATGACCGCCCAGGAGCTGGTCACGGCCACGGTCGAGAAGATCCCGGTCAAGATCGCCATCCTCAACAACAGCTACCTCGGCATGGTCCGCCAGTGGCAGGAGATGTTCTACGACGAGCGCTACTCCGAGGTGTTCCTGTCCAAGGACGTGCCCGACTACAAGATGTGGGCCGAGTCCATGGGCTGCGCCGGCTTCCGGGTCGACTCGCCCGAGGAGGTGCTGCCCACCATCCAGAAGGCCAACGAGATCAACGACCGGCCCGTGGTCATCGACTTCCGCACCGACGCGGCGGAGAAGGTCTTCCCGATGGTGGCGTCCGGCCAGTCGAACTCCACGGTCATGGTCCACCCCGCCCAGCTCGCCCCGACCTCGACCGCGGGCGGCCGCACCGACCAGGAGCACGCATGAGTGCCAGCCAGCCCGTCCGCCACCACACGCTGGTCGTCCTGGTCGAGAACAAGGCCGGCGTGCTCACCCGGGTGGCCGGCCTCTTCGCCCGCCGCGGGTTCAACATCTACTCCCTCGCCGTGGCCCCGACCGACGACGACGAGCGCTTCAGCCGCATCACCATCGTCGTCGACGTGGAGTCGACGCCGCTCGAGCAGATCACCAAGCAGCTGTTCAAGCTGATCAACGTGGTCAAGATCTCCGAGCTCGACCCGGCCGACTCGGTGGAGCGGGAACTGATGATCGCCACCGTCAAGGCCGATCCTTCCGTCCGCAGCCAGGTGATCGAGCTCATCGACGTCTTCGACGGGTCGGTCATCGACGTCGGCTTCGACGAGCTGTCGATGGCCGTCCATGGTGAGCCGGAGAAGCTCGACGACGTCGAGGAGCTCCTGCGTCCCTACGGGATCGTCGAGCTCCAGCGCACGGGTCGGGTGGCGCTGCCCAAGCTCGAGCGAACGCCGCCGCTCCGGGCTCGCAAGGCGAGCCTTCGCTAACCGAGTTGTTCGGCTGGGCCTCACAACTCGGCCCTGACACACTTCCACCGTCAACGAGAACCAAACAAGAGGAACCCCGATGCCCGCAACCGTGTACTACGAAGACGATGCCGATCAGTCGCTGATCCGGGGCCGCAAGGTGGCCGTGCTCGGCTACGGCTCGCAGGGTCACGCCCACGCCCAGAACCTGTCCGACTCCGGCGTCGACGTGCGGGTCGGCCTGCGGTCCGATTCCTCGTCGGTGGGCAAGGCCGAAGCGGCCGGTCTGCGCGTCCTCTCGGTGGCTGACGCCTGTGCCGAGGCCGACCTCATCGTGATGACCCTGCCCGATACCCGCCAGGCCGCCATCTACGAGTCGGACATCGCGCCCAACCTGTCCGACGGCGACGTGCTCTGCTTCACCCACGGGTTCAACATCCGTTACGACCTCATCGAGCCCGTGGCCAGCGTCGACGTGATCATGATCGCCCCCAAGGGTCCCGGCCACCTCGTGCGCCGGACCTACGTCGAGGGCGGCGGCGTGCCGTGCCTCATCGCAGTCGAGCAGGACGCGTCGGGCAAGGCCAAGGAGCTGGCGCTGTCCTATGCCGATGCCATCGGCGGCGGCCGGGCCGGCATCCTCGAGACGACGTTCACCGAGGAGACCGAGACCGATCTCTTCGGCGAGCAGGTCGTGCTCTGCGGTGGGCTCACCGAGCTGGTGCGGGCCGGGTTCGAGACGTTGACCGAGGCCGGGTACCAGCCCGAGTCGGCCTACTTCGAGTGCCTCCACGAGCTGAAGCTGATCGTGGACCTCATGTACGAGGAGGGCATCGCCGGCATGCGCTACTCGATCTCGGACACGGCCGAGTACGGCGACCTCACCCGCGGTCCCCGCATCATCACGCCGGCGGTCAAGGCCGAGATGCGCAAGGTGCTCGACGAGATCCAGGACGGCCGCTTCGCCCAGGAGTGGGTGGCCGAGGCCAACGGCGACCGGGCCAACTACGACCGTCTCCGCAAGGAAGGCGAGGACCACCCCATCGAGAAGGTCGGTAAGGAGTTGCGGGCCATGATGCCGTTCATCTCCGCCGGCAAGCAGTCGGTCAAGGACTCCGCCGGCGGCGCCCAGGGGTAGTTCAGGTGCGCCGGCGATGAGGGAGGATGTTCACGATGCCTCCGGGGGGTGCCGGTCGAGCCACCCCGTGGCCTCTTCCAGCTGGGCGGCGACGCGGATGAGGATGTCCTCGCGCCCGTGGGCGGCGACGAGTTGCACGCCGATGGGCAACCCGTCGACCACGGCGCCCGGGACCGACATCGCCGGCTGGCCCGAGATGTTGAACGGGGCGCAGAACGAGATGAGGTGGCCGTCGTCATGGTCGGCGCCGGTGCGTGGGGGAGGGACGGGCACGACGGGACACAGCAACACGTCGTGGTCGGCCCACCAGCCGAGGAGCCGGCGGGTCCAGGACTGGGCCAGCTCACGTGCGCCGAGCAGACCGGGGCCGCTCACCGACCGGCCCAGCTCCCGCAGGAACAGGGTGGCGGGCTCCATCTCGTCGTCGGGGATGACGTGGCCCAGCTCCCGAGGCCAGTACTGGTCGACGATCCAGGCCGTACCCGCCGTGTAGTGGGGGAAGGAGAAGGCGGTGAGGTCCTCGTCGAGCGCCGCCGGGTGGGTCTCGGTGACATCGTGGCCGTGGCGGCTGAGCTCGGCGGCGATGGTGCGGACCGTGTCGGCCTCGTCGTGGTGTACGTCGTTCATGTCGCTGTGGGCCAGGAACCCGACGCGGTGGTGGCGGGGGTGGGTGGCGGCATCGCCGACGTAGGACGGGCTGGCCGGCCAGGTGGGGTGCCAGTCGCCGGCGACTGGACGGGAGCAGACGGCGTCGAGCACGGCGGCGGTGTCGCGCACCGAGCGGGTGACGACGAGCTCCTCGTTGAGCCCGCCCATGGCGTCGAAGAAGTCGTGCGCCTGGGTGGAACGCCCCCGGCTCGGCTTGAGACCCACGAGACCGCAGTGCGACGCCGGAGCCCGGATCGATCCGCCGACGTCGTTGGCGTGGGCGAGCGGCACGATCCCGGCTGCCACCGCGGCCGCACCGCCGCCCGTGGACCCGCCGGGGGAGTGGGCCAGGTTCCATGGGTTGTGGGTGGGGCCGTATGCCACGGGCTCGCACACGGGGCGCATGCCGAACTCGGGCACGTTGGTGCGGCCGAGCGAGATGAGCCCCGCCTCCCGGAACCGCTCGGCCAGGACCTGGTCGGTGGTGGTGGTCCAGCCGATGTGGCGGAGGTGGACGTTGCCCTCGTGGAACGGCATGCCCGCCTCGTGGCAGACGAGGTCCTTCATGAGGAAGGGCACGCCGGCGAACGGATGCGCGACCTGCTCGGGGCTCGCGGCCGCAGCCCGGTCACGGGCCCGCTCCAGGTCGAGGTGCACCACGGCGTTGAGGGTCGGGTTCAGCGCCTCGAGCCGCTCGATGGCGGCCTCGACGAGCTCCACCGAGCTGACCTGGCCGTTGGCGACCAACTGGGCCTGCTCGGTGGCGTCGAGGTAGCGGAGTTCGTCGTCCATTCCCGCCGACGCTACTGATGCACACGCGACGGTGCCCCCACCGCCGCCGGCTACCCGACGCCGCAGGTCTCGAGCGCTGAGCCGAGGAGGGCGTCGGGGTCGACGTCCTGACCGGTGAACTCGGCTGCGAACAGCGAGCGCAGCGACTCCTCGTCGATCTCGGAGGCCAGGCAGTTGGCCGTCTCCTCGGGGACGCCCTCGGCCCGGAACTGGTCGAGGAACACCTGGCTGATGTCGACGCAGCCCAGGAAGCCGTCGGCGATCGCGCTGCCCTCCTCGTCGGTCACGGCCCCGCCAGCGAAGGGGTCGTCGCCCTCGGCGCCCGCACCCACCACGAGCAGCCGCTCGACACCCAGCGCGTCCACGACGGCGGCGGCCACGCACTCGGCCTCGGCGTCGTCGATGGGGAGGGTGTCGTCGGCGGACTCGAGGATGCCTACGGCCACGGCCGCAGCCAGCTGGGTGTCGATCCCGTCCACGCACGCGTCCATGGCGCCGGCGATCGCAGCGATCTCCTCGTCGGCGAGGTCGGTGATGTCGGCGTCCTCGTCCTCGGTCAGCACGGCGACCTGGACCCGTTCGACGCCGAGCTCATCGACCACGGCCTCGGCTGCACAACGCGCCTCGTCCTCGGTGAACTCGATCTCCTCGAGGTCCTCGGCGGACTGGAGCTGGGCCGCGAGGTCGGCGATGACCGCGTCGTCCGCAGACTCGTCAACCGGCGTCTCGGAGGTCGTCGTGCTGTCCGGTTGCGCTGGATCGTCGCCGCACGCGCCGAGCAGGAGAACGACCGCGCCTGTCACCAGAACGAGCCGGCGGATCGGGCGTTTCGTGAAGAACGGGAACGATGACATCGACGGCTCCTAACGGTCGACCGCCGAGGCCCGCGCCGGGGACCCGATGACCACGGTGCCGGCAGCGACATCGCGCGTGACGACCGCACCGGCGCCAACGGTGGCCCCGTCGCCGATCCGCAATCCTTGCAACACGATGGCGCCGCTGCCCACGGTCGCCTGCTCGCCGACGTGTACCGCTCCTGCGACGTTGGCCCCTGGCAGCACCGTGGCTCCAGCGCCCAGCAGGGCATCGTGACCGACCGTCGCGTTGTAGTGCACCTGGGAGTGGAGGCCGAGGGTCACCGAGGACGAGACGTAGGCGCCGCCCGAGATGAGGCAGCCGGGGGCGATGTCGGTCTCCGGACCGACGAGGGCGCGTGGATGCACCAGCGACCGTGGAGTTCCACCTCGAGCAGCGAGACGTCCCGCCATCGCGAGTCGGTTCGGCGGGTCCCCGATGGCCACGAGGAACTCCTCCCCTTCGCGCAACGCGTTCGGATCGTGGACCGGTAAGCCCCTCACGCTCCCTGCGGCAAAGTCATCGAGGAAGCCAGCGACCTCGACCCCTGCGGCGAGCGCGACATCGAGCGCCTCACGTCCGACACCACCGGCGCCTCCTATCCACAGCTGCACGGATCCATCGTGGCCGGTCCGCCCGGTGAGGGGTGGGATGGAGATCGAGTTTCTGGTCCTCGTCGTGGAGGCGGGTGCCACTGGCGCGGCTCAGAGCCCTCCGAGCGAGGTCAGTGGCCAGACCACGACCTCGGCGCGCCCCTCGATGTCATCCACGGCGACGGGACCGAATTGGCGGCTGTCGCGAGACCCTGGACGGTTGTCGCCGAGTACGAAGACGTGGTCGTCAGGGACCTCCGTCGCGAGGAACGGTCCGCTCCATGTGTCACTGTCGAGGTAGCTCTCCTGGATCGGTCGCCCATCGATCTCGATGTGGATGCCGTCGGATTCGACAGTCTCGCCGGGCAGGCCGACGACGCGCTTCACGAGCGATCCATCGGACGTCCCGCTGAGTTCGCCTATGACCACGACGTCGCCCCGCTCCGGGGGATGCAACCTGTACGGCACCTTGTTGATGAGCAACCGGTCGCCGTCGGAGAGCGCAGGCAGCATCGATGTCCCGGCAACGGCGTATGGCTCGACCACGTAGTCGCGAACGCCCAGTACCAAGAAAACGATGACGACGAAGGGCGAGATCCGGCGGAGGAACGATTGCGTGGTCCGAGCGAATGCGGGCCGAAGTCGGACGGAGCGCTCGGGCTCCGCTCGTTCGGGGGTCGCTTGCAGCGCCGCGATCATCACGTCGTCTGCGTACTGTCTGGCGCTCGCACGCACTCGAGCAGCATCTTCTCGGAGACGACTCGCTTCTTGGAAGTGCCGGTCGGATGCTCCCCGAAGCAGCGCCGCGTCGGCTTCGGCCCGGCGCAGCATGTCGCCGACCTCGGCGTTCACCTCGTCGAGCAGGTCCTGCTGGATGGTGCTGGCTGCGTCCCAGGCCCGCCGCAGTACGTCGACCGCATCGGCCTCGGTCTGCGCCGAGCGGCGTTCGGCTTGCTGGTCTGCGTCGGCAATCGTCCGACGGGCCAGCTCCCGCGCCGCTGCGATCCGATCTTCTTCCTCGGTTCGGCGGGCGATCGCCCCGGTGACGATTCGTGCCGCCCGGGTCTCGGCGTTCTGCACCAACAGGTCCGCCACTTCGGCTGCCCGCTCGATTCGTCGTTCGGCCTCGGCGGTGCCCTCGTCCCGCAGGCGTCGTGCATCCTGTTGGGCGCAGGCGCGCAGTTCCGCCGCAGTGACCTCGGCGTGTCGGACCAACAGCGAGCACTCCTCGAGTGCTTCAGAGACGGCGCCGACGGTGGCCCCTGTTCCGGGGTCGCCAGCGAGATGGATCACCCGGCCGTCGAACGCATCGTCGGAAGCGAAGGCCACAAGAGGATTTTCCCATCGTCGACGAGCGAGACGGTGGATGCTGCCCATGCAAGATGATCCTCGTCGACGGATCAGGCCAACGCGTCGAGAACGTGGTCGATGCAGACCGTGAGTGCCTGCACGTCAGCGGGATCGATGGCCGGGAACATGGCCACGCGAAGCTGGTTGCGGCCCAGCTTGCGATAGGGCTCGGTGTCGACGATGCCGTTGGCCCGCAGCACCGCGGCGACCGCGGCGGCGTCGACCGAATCGTCGAAGTCGATCGTGCCGACGACGCGTGAGCGGATGGCGGGGTCGGTCACGAACGGCGTGGCGAGGTCGTGATCGTCGGCCCAGCCGTAGAGCGCGTCGGCGGAGGCGTCGCAGCGGCTGGCGGCGAACTCGAGGCCGCCGGAGTGGCACAGCCACTGGACCTGGTTGTCGGCCATGATCACCGTGGCCAGTGCGGGCGTGTTCAGGGTCTGGTCCTTGCGGGAGTTGTCGAGGGCGGCGGCGAGGTCGACGAACGGCGGGATCCAGCGGTCGCCGGCCGCGGCCCGGGCCTCGATCCGCTCGACGGCGGCGGGGGAGACGGCGGCCAGCCAGAGCCCACCGTCGGAGGCGAGGGCTTTCTGGGGGGAGAAGTAGTAGACGTCGCACTCCGACAGGTCGACCCGGAGGCCGCCGGCAGCGGAGGTGGCGTCGACCACGACCAATCCGTCAGCGCCCTCGGGTCGCCGGACCTCCATCATCACGCCGGTGGAGGTCTCGTTGTGGGTGAGAGCGTAGGTGTCGACGCCGTCGACCGCTTCGACCGTGGGATGCGTGCCGACTTCGGAGTCCACGATCACGGGATCGTCGAGAAACGGTGCCGCGGCCACACCCTTGGCGAACTTGGCCGAGAACTCGCCGAAGGTGGCGTGCAGGGAGCGCTGCTCGAGGAACCCGGCGGTGAGGCCGTCCCAGATGGCGTGGGTACCGCCGTTGCCGAGCATGATCTCGTAGCCGTCGGGGAGCTGGAGCAGCTCGGCCAGTCCGTTCCGCAGAGAGCCGACCACGAACTTGACCGGGCCCTGGCGGTGGGAGGTGCCCATCACCTCGGGGGTGGCGTCGAGCACGGCCTGGATCTGCTCGGGACGCACCTTGGACGGCCCCGACCCGAAGCGGCCGTCGGCAGGCTTGATGTCGTCGGGGATCGTGATCTTTGGGGTGTTCGCAGCCATCGACGTGCAACTATCGCGGAGTACCCGATCAGGAGCGAAAACCGTTGCCTTCCACCTCCCGCATCTCGGCCAAGGTCGGCGCCATCGCCCCCTCGGCGACCCTGGCGGTCACCGCCAAGGCCAAGGCCCTCAAGGCGGCGGGTGAGCCGGTCATCGGCTTCGGTGCCGGCGAACCCGACTTTCCCACCCCGGACCACATCGTCGAGGCGGCCATCGAGGCGTGCAAGGACCCGGCCAACCACAAGTACACACCCGCCGGCGGCCTTCCCGAGCTCAAGACGGCCGTGGCCGACAAGACAGCCCGGGACTCCGGCCTCGACGTCGACCCCACGAACATCCTGATCACCAATGGGGGCAAGCACGCCGTCTACAACACCTTCCTCACCCTGGTCGACCCTGGTGACGAGGTGCTGCTCCCCGCGCCGTACTGGACCACCTACCCCGAGCCCATCAAGCTGGCTGGCGGCGTACCTGTGGAGATCCCCACCGACGAGACCACCGGGTTCAAGGTCACCCCCGAGGTGCTGGAGCAGTACCGCACGCCGCAGACCAAGGCCATGGTGTTCGTGTCGCCGTCCAATCCGTCCGGTGCGGTCTACGCCCGGGACGAGGTCGTGGCCATCGGACAGTGGGCCGTCGAGCACGACATCTGGGTCGTCACCGACGAGATCTACGAGCACCTCACCTACGGCGACCACGAGTTCACCTCGATGCCCGTCGTGGTGCCCGAACTGATGGACCGCTGCGTGGTGCTCAACGGGGTGGCCAAGACCTACGCCATGACCGGCTGGCGGGTGGGCTGGATGATCGGCCCCGGCGACGTCATCAAGGCCGCCACCAACATGCAGAGCCACCAGACCTCGAATGTGGCCAACGTGAGCCAGCGGGCCGCGCTCGCCGCCGTGTCCGGCGGGCTGGAAGACGTGGTGCGCATGCGGGAGGCGTTCGACCGCCGGCGCCAGATGATGTGGAAGATGCTCGACGGCATCCCCGGCATCACCTGCCTCGAGCCCGAAGGGGCGTTCTACGCCTACCCGAAGCTGACCGAGCTGTTGGGCCAGGAGATCCGCGGCCGCAAGGCCGAGTCCAGCCTCGAGTTGGCCGAGCTCATCCTGGAGGAGGTCAAGGTGGCCATCGTGCCCGGCGAGGCCTTCGGAACCCCCGGGTTCGCCCGCCTGTCCTTCGCCCTCGGCGACGACGACCTCATCGAAGGCGTCCAGCGGATCGCCGATCTGGTGGCGGAATAGGGCACCCGCCTCGCATCCCGGTTGTCGGTGGCCGAGTGGCTGGAGCGCACGGCGCGTCGTCCGTCCGATCTGTCGACCTGTGAGGTGATCGAATCGCGGGACGAGATGCGGGGCGACTGGCCCGATGCTCGTCGTTGATGCCTCTGTCCTCTTCGAGATCGTCGCCGATACTCCCGACGGCGGCCGCCTCCAGACGGCTCTACCGTTGGCTCCATGACCACCTCGTATGGCGAATGGCCGTCACCGATCACGCCTGAGGCCGTCGTCGCCGCGTCGGTGTCGCTCGGCGAGGTGCTCATCGACGGACCCGACATCTGCTGGAGCGAGCTGCGCCCGAGCGAAGGTGGTCGCGTGCAGGTGGTGCGGCGGACACCTGACGGCGTCAACCACGACCTCCTGCCCGAGGGGTTCAGCGCCCGCACCCGGGTGCACGAGTACGGCGGCGGGGCGTGGCTGGTCGACGACGGCTGGCTCTACCTCGCCAACTGGACCGACCAGCGCCTCTACCGGCTCTCGGCCGACGACGCTGGCGGCGAGCCCGAACCGATCACGGCCGAACCACCCTCGCCGGCGGCGTGGCGGTACGCCGATCTGCGTCGGATCGGTCCGTTCCTGGTCTGCGTGAGGGAGAGGCACGAATCCGACGGTGAGGTGACCAACGAGATCGTCGCGCTCCGAGCCGACGGATCGGGTGAACCGCAGGTGCTGGTGACGGGGCCGGACTTCGTGGCCAACCCCCGCGTCGCCCCCCGTGGCCATCGCCTGGCCTGGATCCAGTGGGAGCATCCGAACATGCCGTGGGACTCCACCCAGCTGTGTGCGGCACCCATCGCTGTCTCCGACACCGAGTTCGTGATGGGCGAGACCATCGTGGTGGCCGGCGGGCCGGGGGAGTCGGTGATCCAGCCGGTGTTCCGCTCCGACGGCGAGCTGCACCTGCTGTCCGACCGGACCGACTGGTGGAACGCCTACGCCGTCACCGAGGACGGCACCCTCGTCCCTCGTACCGAGCTCGAGGCCGAGATCGGCACCCCCCAGTGGGTGTTCGGCATGTCCCGCTACGGGTTCCTCGCCGACGGGCGGATGGTGTTCGCCTACGCCAGCGACGGCCTCGACCGCCTGGCCGTGCTCGGGCTCGACGGATCGGTCACCGACCTGGACCTGCCGTACACCGAGATCGCGTCGGTCGCC
>JBPPNA010000184.1:0-8021 GCA_051306355.1 Acidimicrobiales bacterium
CGGCGATCGTCGACGGCGGCTCGAGACCGAGGACGTCGAGGATCGTCGGCACCACGTCGTTGGCGTGGCAGAACTGAGGACGGATCCCACCTAAGTCGTCGATGCCTGCGGGCCACGAGATCACGAGCGGATCGCGGATACCGCCGCCGTGGGTGTTCTGCTTGTAGCGCTTCAGCGGGGTGTTGGCCGCCATCGACCAGCCCCAGGGGAAGTTCGAGTGCGTGCCGGGACCACCGATGTCGTCCAACCGGGCCAACTTGTCCGCCATCGACTCGGGCTGGGCGTTGAACGGCCCCATCGCGTTGACGACCCCCGAGGGCCCGCCTTCCTGACTGGCGCCGTTGTCCGACAACACGATCACCAGCGTGTCGTCGGCCATGCCCGACTCCTCGAGGAAATCGGCCAGACGGGCGATCTGGCGGTCGGCGTGGTCGAGCATGGCCGCATACGCGGCCTGGAGCCGGGTGAACACCCGCTGCTCGTCGACACTGTGGTCGTCCCAGGCCCCCACGCGATCGTTCCGGGGGGGCATTTCGGTCCCCGCCGGCACGATCCCGAGCGCGATCTGGCGGGCCAACCGCTCGGCACGCACCGCATCCCAGCCCTTGGCGAACATCGGCTCGTAGTGGTCGATGATCTCTTTGGGCGCCTGGTGCGGGGCGTGGCACGCACCGAAGGCCACCCAGGTCAGCCAGGGTTCGTCCGGAACGCCGGCCCGATGGTCCTTGAGGAACTCGATGGCCTTGTCCACCACGTCGATCGACAGGTGGTAGCCCTCCTCGAAGGTCGCCGGCGGGTCAACGTGGTGGTTGTCGTGCACCAGCTCCGGTGCGTACTGATCGGTCTCGGCATCGAGGAAACCGTAGTAGCGGTCGAACCCGCGCTGGAGGGGCCACCCGTCGTACGGGCCCGTCGGCCCCGTCTCCGTGAGCGGGGTGACGTGCCACTTGCCGGTCAGGTAGGCGCGGTAGCCGAAGGGCTTCAGCATCTCGGCGAGGGTGCCGGCCGACCGGGCGATCTTGCCCCGGTACCCCGGGAAACCGCTGTCGAAGTTGGCCAGGCAGCCGACGCCCACGTTGTGGTGGTTGCGGCCCGTGAGCAGCGCGGCCCTCGTGGTCGAGCACATGGCGGTGGTGTGGAAGCCCGAGTACCGCAGACCGCGAGCGGCCAAGGAATCGATGGCCGGCGTGGCGATCTCCGATCCGTAGCAACCGAAATCGGAGAAACCCACGTCGTCGAAGAGCACCACCAGGATGTTCGGCGCGTGCCCCGGTGGCGGGCTGGTGGTCGGCGGCCAACTCGGGGTGGCGTCGGCCAGCGTCGGACCGACCCGGGTCACGCGGAGCTCACCACAGCGGGCTTCCGGCAGATGTACGCGAGGAGATAGCACTCCGATGCCGCCGCGTACACCCCGTGGTGTCGGGCCACCTCCTCGAAGCTGAAATCGCCGCTCGTCACGCAGGTCCCCAGGTGGTTCAGACCCTGGATGCTCACGACCTCGAAGCCGGCGTCGGCCAACTTCGCCGTGAGCGTGGGCTCGTCGTACTCGATCTCGTGGTCGGGGTCGATGAACTCCGGTTGCTGTATGCGCGCTGCCCAGGCGTTGGGCGTGTCGAGCGCCAGGTGGCCTCCCGGCCGGAGCACCCGCATCGCCTCGGCCAGCACGGTGTCGCCGACCGTCTCGGGAACGTGCTCGAAGGTCTGCCCGGAGTAGACGAGGTCGAACGACTCGTCCTCGTGGTCGGACAGGTCCGCCATGGAGTGGTAGCGGTACCGGACCGGGCCGAGGTCGGTGTCCACCTCGGCGAGGTCTTCGGACAGGGCGTAGATCTCGTGACGTTCCGTACGCGGGAGGTCGACGATGATCAGCTCCTCGAACGGATACGGGTACCCCATGGCCACCAGGGCTCCCTCGTCCCGGTGCTGATGGGTTCCTCCGAGATCGATGATGCGCGTCGCCTTCGGGAGCGAGCGGATGAAGGCGCAGCGGCTCGCGTGCAGGGACGGGCCGAGGTGCCAGAAGCGGGTGGTGGCGTTGAACTCCTCCGAGCCGAGCAACGACGCCACCACGTCCCGATAGCCGAGGTCACCGTTCTCGAGCGCAGGCAGCATCGAGTCCACGCCGGTCTGGTCCGGTCCCCGCTGGAGCACCACCTCATACGCGGTGCGCAGCGCGATGTCGGATGGCAGGTCCAGGAACGAGGGGAAGCCCCCGGGCGTCGAGGCCGCCGTGCGCACCGCACGGAACCGGCGATACGCCTCCAGGGCGAGCGGTGACCGGACGAGGCGGGCCCGCAGGCGGCCGGCGGACCCGTCGTCCTCCTCGACTCTGCTGTGGATCGGAGACACGGGGCGACACTATCTCCGGCCCATCCGGGCATCGGTAGTATCGCCCCGTGGTCGACACCCCAAGCGGCGCCGGGGCCCGCCAGCTGGCCATCCGCGTCATCGGCGAGACCGGCGGACGCGCCGCCGGGCGCGCCTTCGCCGATGCCCTGCACCCGCCACGGCCCACGCCCCGTTTCTCGATCGAGCGCGTCCCCGGTCAGCTCACCCGCCGGGTGCTCCGCCGGATCGACCGCGTCATCGTCGAGCGGGCCGGCGGGTTCCTGGTCGCCCGGCGCCGGGTCGACCGGGCCGAGGCCGTTCGTCAGGTCCACCGACTCGACCATCGCTGCGCCGATCTCGAGCGGCAGGTCGCCGAGCTGGAACGGCGCAACACCGGCCCCGAGCAGCGTGACACCGGGCCCCGAGCCGGCGACTGACGGGTGCGGATCGCCATCGTCAAACCCGACTTCGGTGGGGCCGGCGGTTTCGAACGGCTGATCGCCGACCTGCGCGCCGGGCTCGACGACCGGGGTCTCGACGCCGACATCGTGGGGTTCGACGCCGTCACGCCGGCGTCGTCCTGCTTCGGCATCCCGGTGCGGGCCGGCGTCCGGAACCAGCATCACGAGTACTTCCAGTACCTCGACGCGGTCGAACGCCTCGATGCCGTCGACCTCGCCCCGTACGACGTGGTGGTGAGCACCCAGCCGCCGAGCTACCTGGCCGCCCACGACCGGGTGGTGGCGATCTTCTTCCACCAGGCCCGACGCTTCTACGACCTGGCCGAGACCGCTGTGGCGTCCGGACTCGTGCACCGCGACGTCCACGCAGCCGCGGTGGCGGAGATCCGTCGTCTCGACCGATCGCGCATCGGTGGGGTGCGAACGTGGTTGGCCGGCTCCGACCACGTCGCCGACCGGCTGCGCCGGTTCTGGGGGGTCACCGACGACGTCCGGCCGTTCCGAGCCGCCCCCGCACCGCTGGCGCAGCCGCTGGGGCCCTACGACCCGACCGGCCCGGCGGTGTGCGTCAGCCGGCATGCCTGGACCAAACGGACCGAGCTCGTCGTGCAGGCCGCCCACGTCGACCGGGAGGGGACCTACGAGCTCGTCGGCGAAGGGGACCGCCAGGGCTGGGTCGAGGCCCTCGACGCGGCACTGGGGCAGGAGCCGCTTCTGGCGACCTCCGACGATCCCACCCTGACCTGGCAGAACACCGGCCGGAGTCGACGCAGCGTCGGAACGGGCGCGGCCAACCTGGTCATCCACGGCGCCCTGGCCGACGCCGCCCGCGACCACGCCTACGGGCGCGCCGGCGTGGTGATCGCTCCCGCGTTCGACGAGGACTACGGGCTCACCGTCCTGGAGGCGTTCGAACGGGGCCGACCGGTCATCGTCTGCCGCGACGGGGGCGGTCTCGTCGAGCTGGTCGAGGACACGGGCGCAGGCCTGGTCGTGGAGCCGACCGCCCGGTCCATCGCCGACGCCGTGTCCGGGCTGCGGCGCGATCCCGATCGGGGGCGCGCCATGGCCGACGCCGCGGCGCACGTCCAGCTCCCCGGCCTCGACGACGCTCTCGACACCCTGGTCCACGCCATCGAGGACGCCGCCCGGCGCTGAGCGTCGCGCTGGCCGACCAGCTCGATCGGTACCGTGCCGACCGTGAAGCTCGTCATCCAGATCCCCTGCCTCGACGAGGAGGAGCAGCTCCCGGCCACCCTGGCCGACCTCCCTCGCACGGTCGACGGCTTCGACTCGGTCGAGATCCTGGTGATCGACGACGGCTCCACCGACCGCACCATCGAGGTGGCCCGGGCCCACGGCGTGCACCACATCGTGAAGCTCACCAACAACAAGGGCCTCGCCGCAGCCTTCCAGGCGGGCCTGGACGCGGCCCTCAAGATCGGTGCCGACGTCATCGTCAACACCGACGCCGACAACCAGTACTCGGCCGACGACCTACCCTCGCTCGTCCAGCCGATCCTCGACGGCACCGCCGACATGGTGATCGGCGACCGCAATGTGATGTCCGTCGAGCACTTCTCCCGCAGCAAGAAGCGTCTGCAGAAGGTCGGTTCGTGGGTCGTGCGGCAGGCCTCGGGGACCGACGTCCCGGACGCCACCTCCGGCTTCCGTGCCTACAACCGCGAGGCCGCCCTCGGCCTCGTGGTCGTCTCCACGTTCACCTACACCCTCGAATCGCTCATCCAGGCCGGCAAGTCGCTCACCGCCGTGGGCCACACACCGGTCGCCACCAACCCCAAGACCCGCGAGTCGCGGTTGTTCGACTCGACGTGGCGGTACCTCTGGACGAACTTCGTCGCCATCTTCCGCATCTACACCAGCTGGGAGCCCCTGCGGGTGTTCACCACGCTGGCGGCGCTCCTCTTCGTGACCGCGCTCGCAGCGTGGAGCCCCTTCGCCTGGGACTGGATCGTCAACGGCGACCGTACCGGCCACCTCCAGTCCATCATCCTGGGCGGGGTGCTCTTCATGGCCGCGGTGCAGGTCTTCGCCCTCGGCGTGATCGCCGATCTGGTGGCGGCCCACCGCATCGTCTCGCAACGGTCCCTCGAACGGATCCGTCGCATCGAGCTCGAGGTCGGCGTGGCCCCCTCCCACTACGAGCCCGGGACACCCATTGCGCCACCACCCCCGCCGGAGTGACTCCTACACTCCGCTCGACGGTGGGCGCCATGCAGACGACAAGGAAACCGATGTGATCCGCATTCCCCGTCCCACTGCCCGCCGCCTCTGCAACGTCGCCGTCGCCCTGTTCGTGGTGTTGGCCTCGGTCGTGCCGCTCACCACCTCCGCCACCCCGGCTGCAGCGGCTCCCGTCACCACAGCCGACATCGACGGGCGCGGCTGGGGCCACGGACGCGGGATGAGCCAGTACGGCGCGTTCGGGTACGCCCGCGACCGCGGCTGGAGCAGGGACCAGATCCTCGACCACTACTACGGGGGCACCACGGCCGGGCAGGCGGCGACCGCCGGCGGGGTCACCATCGACCCGAACCGGGTCCGCATCCGCCTGATGGCGCTCGACGGCCAGATCGGCACGCTGGTGGGCACCGGCTCCGAGTCCACGCTCGAGGTGGTCGAGCTGCCCGATCTCGAGATCCCCGAGGAGACCCGGGCACTGCGGATGCTCCGCAACGGCAACACCTGGAACATCGAAGCATCGGCCAGCTGCAACGGTCCGTGGGAACAGATCGGGTCCAGCACCGCCAAGATCGTGACGGTCCGGCGGTCGTCGGGCACCGACGAGCTCTACACGTGCAACCCGGACGGCACCCGGCGCCACTACGCAGGCGAGATCCGGGCCCAGGTCACCGACGTCGGCACCCGGACGATGAACGTCACCACCATCGAGGAATACCTCCGGGGCGTGGTGCCCAACGAGATGCCGTCGTCGTGGATCGCCGACGCACTGCAGGTCCAGGCCGTGGCCGCCCGCTCCTACGCCATGGCCGGCGACAACCGGCACAGGAACAACGACGGCAGCCTCTATGCCGACACCTGCGACACCACCACGTGCCAGGTGTACAAGGGGCGGTTCACCCAGGCGTCTCCCACCAGCACGAAGGAGGCGGCCACGAGCACCCGGACCGACGCCGCCATCGCCGCCACGGCCGGCGTCGTGCGGGTGTTCACCGGTACCGGCAGGCTCGCTCGCACCGAGTTCTCCTCCACCTCCGGAGGCTGGACCGCGGGCGGCGACTTCCCCGCCGTCGAGGACCTGGGTGACTCGATCAGCCCGGTCCACACCTGGTCGCTCGAGAACGTCTCGTTGGCCCCGTTGGCCAGCCTCGGAACCGGCAACCTCATCGGCATCACGGTGACCGAGCGCAATGGTCTCGGAGCCGACGGCGGCCGCGTACGCAAGGTCCGACTCGACTTCGACGGGCAGGGCAGCTCCGTCATCGTCGACGGGAACACCATCCGCTCCCGGCTCGGGTTGCGATCCGACTGGTTCATCGTGAAGGACGTCCCCCCGCCACTCCCGCCATCGGGCTTCTACGACGTGCCGGCCGACTCGTTCTACGAGGAAGCGGTCACCTGGGCCAGCGAGGAGGGCATCACCACCGGCTGCACGGCCACCACGTTCTGTCCCGGGAGCGATGTGACCCGGGCCCAGGCGGCCACGTTCCTGTGGCGCAACAACGGTGAACCGACCTCCAGCGGTGCGCAGTTCGACGACGTCGAGGACGACGCCTACTACTTCGACGCCGTGCGCTGGGTGCGAGACCAGGGCATCACCACGGGTTGCACCGAGACGCAGTTCTGTCCCAACGGCAACGCCACCCGGGCCCAGTTGGTGGCGTTCCTCTGGCGTCACGCCCGCTCGCCCATCGTGGCGGGCGACCACGGCTTCACCGACATCCCGGAGGACTCCTACTACTTCGACGCCGTGAACTGGGCCGTGCGCCGGGGCATCACCACCGGCACGAGCGCGACGACCTTCTCCCCCAACGACTCCGTCTCCCGCGGTCAGACGGTGCTCTTCCTGCACCGCTACCTCGGCTGAGGACAACGAGCACCCCGGGAACCTTCGACTGGGTTGCCGTCCACGACGTCCGTGTCGGGCACGGCGACCCGGAAGCGGCTTCTCAGGCCAGGTACCGGAAGAGGAACAGTGCGGTCTGGCCCCTCGTGACGAAGGCGTTCGGGGAGAACTCGGTGGCCGACGTACCGGTCGTGATCCCTTCCTGCACCGCCCAGTCCACTGCGTCTTCGTAGTACGCGCCGGCGCGCACATCCCGGAACGAGTTGCCGCCGTCGACGTCCGGCTCGCCAGCATGGCGGTACAGGAACGTGACCAACTGGGCCCGCGTGGCGTTGCCGTTGGGACAGAAGGCCGTCGAGGTGCAGCCGTCGGTGATGCCCCGGTCGCGCACCCAGCGCACGGCATCGAAGTAGTAGCTCCCGTGGCGGACATCGCTGAACTGCGCGCCACCTCCGACCGGTCGACCGGCGTGGCGCCACAGGAACGTGGCCGCCTGGGCCCGGGTCACGTCACGTGTCGGGCAGAAGCGGGTCTCGGTGCAGCCACCCGTGATCCCCTCGTCGGCGGCCCAGGTGACCGCGTTTGCGTAGATCGACCGGTCCGGGACGTCGGAGAACCCCGACGCCGGCAACGGGGGCGGCAGGACGCCGGTGCGGCGGGCGTCGCGACGGTGCATGGGCCACGGCGTCGACGTCGGGGTCGGGAGGTCGTGGACCTGGATCCAGCCGTCGCGGTCGTTCTCGAACCCGGTGGACACCAGGGCCCACGTGTCTCCCAGCCGGCCGACGGCGACGGCGGACTTGCGGTTCACCGAGGGGGCGGTGGCGATGCCGGCCTGGACGACGCCCAGGTCAGGTCCGAGCGCATAGACCTGCGAGGCGGTACCCACCAGGACCTCGGGCGAGCCGCCGCCCGTGGTGTCGGCGATGACCGGCGGTGCGACCACCTCGACGTCGCCCGACACGAATGTGCGGCGTCCCTTGCCCGGATCGCCGTAGAAGACGTCGACGGCACCGCCGTTCGGGTTCTTGCCCGGCGATGCCTGGTCGTACTGGTTCGTTCCCGCGACCACGTCCGTGCGCCCGTCGCCGTCGATGTCGCCGAGCGCGGGCGCGGCGAGGAACGTCGTCTCGTACGACGCCAGCTTCGGCCAGCCGGCCACGTCGTTGCCGGTGGCGAGATCG
>JBPPNA010000200.1:0-7738 GCA_051306355.1 Acidimicrobiales bacterium
GATCACGGTGCGGGGCTTGGCGATGGGACCGATCTCGGTGGCCACGTGCTGGCGCAGGATCTCGCCGAGATCGGCGTCGTCGTCCGTGTTCCCGTAGTCGTGGTCGCCCCGGAGGATGACGTAGGCGATGGGGACCTGCCCCGTGGTGTCGTCACTGGCGCCGACCACGGCGGCCTCGGCCACCGACGGGTGGCTGACCAGGGCGGATTCGATCTCGGTGGTGGACAGGCGGTGGCCGGAGACGTTCATCACGTCGTCGACGCGACCGAGCACCCAGAGATACCCGTCCGGGTCGAGCTTGGCGCCGTCACCGGCGAAGTACCGACCTTCGAAGCGGGACCAGTACGTGTCGCGGTAGCGCTCGTCGTCACCCCAGATGCCCCGGAGCATGGAGGGCCACGGTTCGGTGATGGTCAGGTAGCCGCCGCCTTCGGTGACGACGTTGCCGTCGTCGTCGACCAACTCGGCCGAGATGCCGGGCAACGGATGCGTGGCCGTGCCGGGACGGGTGGTGGTGACCCCGGGGAGCGGGCTGATCATGATCCCGCCGGTCTCGGTCTGCCACCAGGTGTCGACGATGGGGCAGCGCTCGGCGCCGATGACCTCGTGATACCACATCCATGCTTCGGGGTTGATGGGCTCTCCCACGGTGCCGAGCAGCTTCAGGGTCGACAGGTCGTGGCCGTCGGGCTCCTGTCGTCCCCACTTCATGAACGTCCGGATGGCGGTGGGCGCCGTGTAGAACTTCGTCACTCCGTACCGTTCGATGATGTCCCAGAGCCGGTCGTTTCCGGGATGGTTCGGCACACCCTCGTACATCACGCTGGTCACCCCGTTGGCCAGGGGTCCGTAGACGATGTAGCTGTGTCCGGTGACCCAGCCGATGTCGGCCGCGCACCAGTACACGTCGGTCTCGGGGTGGATGTCGAACACGTACCTGTGGGTGAAGCACACCTGGGTGAGGTAGCCGCCGGTGGTGTGCATGATGCCCTTGGGGCTGCCCGTGGTCCCCGACGTGTACAACAGGTACAGCAGATCCTCGCTGTCCATCTCCTCGGCGGGGCAGTCGGAGCTGGCGTCGGCCATGACGTCGTGCCACCACACGTCGCGGCCCTCGGTCATGTCCGGGCCGGTGTCACACCGGTTGACGACGACGACGTGTTCGACGGAGGACGTGTCGGCGAGGGCGACGTCGGCGGCCGGCTTGAGGGTGGATGGCTCACCTCGTCGGTAGCCGGCGTCGGCCGTGATGAGGACCTTGGCCTCGGCGTCGTTGATGCGGTCGGCGAGGGCGTTGGACGAGAACCCCCCGAACACCACCGAGTGCGGGGCGCCGATCCGGGCACAAGCCAGCATCGCGACGGGCAGCTCGGGGATCATGGGCATGTAGAGGCACACGCGGTCGCCCTTGGTCACGCCCATGCCCGTCAGCACGTTGGCGAACCGGTTCACGTCGGCCAGCAAGTCGGCGTAGGTGATGGTGCGCGTGTCGCCCGGCTCGCCTTCCCAGTGGTAGGCGACCTTGTCGCCGTTACCTGCCTCGACGTGGCGGTCGAGGCAGTTCTCGGCGATGTTCAACGTTCCGCCGACGAACCACTCGGCGTAGGGCAGCTTCCAGTCGAGGACGGTGTCCCACTCGGAGCGCCACGTGACCAGCTCACGCGCCTGCCGCTCCCAGAAGGCCAGGCGATCGGCATCTGCCTCCTCGTAGAGCGACCGGTCGGCGGTGAGCGCCTGGTCGGCGAACGCCGTCGGCGGCGGGAAGGTGCGCTCCTCGGCGCCCAGCGCCTCGATGGCGGCGCCGGCCTGGCCCGAATCAGATGACGTCATGGCAGGGTCCCCCTCGGACGATGCTGCGTGGCTTCGGTTCGGACACTAGCTCCGGTCGCCGCCACGTCGAGCCTGGCGCCGGACGCCTGGGGTAGACACGACACATGACGAGCGACGACCGACCCGGCTTCGACCTCGACGAGATCGATCGCCTCCTGACGACGACCAAGCAGGTGCGCAAGCGGCTCGATCTCGCTCGCGCCGTCCCGCGTGAGCTGATCCTCGAGTGCATCGACATCGCCCAACACGCTCCGATGGGCGGGAACCTGGAACGGAACCGGTGGCTGGTGGTGGACGATCCCGACCTCAAGTCCGCCATCGCCGGGTACTACGAGCAGGTCGGCAGGCCCTATCTCGCCGCCAACGCCGAGGCCGGCGTCGAAGGCAGGCAGGCTCGGGTGATCGACTCGGCCACCTACCTCGTCGACCACATCGCCGAGGTGCCCGCCATGGTCATCGCCATGCGGTTGGACCGTCTCCCCGACGGTGCGTCCAACGCCGACGTCGCCGGCTTCCACGGATCGATCGCACCCGGCGTGTGGAGCTTCCAGCTCGCCGCCCGGGCCCGGGGACTCGGCTCGGCGTGGACCACCTTCCACCTCGTGCACGAACAGGCCGTGGCCGAGCTGCTCGGGATCCCGGAGTCGGTGACGCAGGTGGCGATGCTGCCCGTCGGCTTCTACTCGGGCACCGGATTCACCCCGGCCCCCCGGCGCCCCGCGAGCGAGATCACCTACTTCAACCGCTGGAAGCAGACGAGCTGACCCGAGCACATGGTGCGCAAGCATCACTTCATCCGCCACTTCCGAGGCGGGCCTGACTACTCGCGCTGGGTCCCGACCTTGAGCTCCTTGAACGGGAGGTTCTTGTCGACGCTGATGTCGCGGGGCAGGCCGAGGACCCGGTCGCCGATGATGTTCTTCTGGATCTCGTTGGTGCCGCCGGCGATGCCCATGCCCATCACCCGGATGGCCTGGGTGGCCCACTTTCCGCCGCTCTCACCCTCCCACGCCAAGCCGTCGGCGCCGACGATGCGCATCGACAGGTCGCGCAGCAGGTAGCCGACGAGCGTCCCCTGGAGCTTGCCGAGAGAACCGGCCGGGCCTGGCGTCTTGCCGGCTTTGAGCTCGGCCCGGGAGCGCAGGGAGTTCATCGACCTGACCGACTCCTCGACGTAGAGCCGCATGAGGTCGTCGCGGAGGACGGGGTCAGCGAGCAGCCCGCGCTCGTCGGCTTCGATGATGAGTGCGTCGGCGCCGGCGTGGACCACCCCGTCGGTGCTGCCGCCGCCGATGGCGACCCGCTCGTACATGAGCATGGCCGTCGCCAGACGCCACCCGTTGTTCAGGTCACCGATGAGGTTCTCGGCCGGGATACGGACGTCGGAGAAGAACACCTCGTTGAAGTGCCGGCCGCCGTCGACCTGGATGATGGGCCGGACCTCGACGCCCGGCGCCTTCATGTCGACGATGAACATCGAGATGCCGGCATGCTTGGGCTGATCGGGGTCGGTCCGGGCGATGACGATGCCGTACTCACACAGGTGGGCCAGCGTGGTCCAGACCTTCTGCCCGTTGAGGATCCACTCGTCGCCGTCGCGCTCGGCACGCGATTGCAGGCTGGCCACGTCGGAACCGGCGCCTGGTTCGGAGAACATCTGGCACCACACGGTTCGGGCGGCGATGTTGTCGGCGAGGTACGCCACCTTCTGGTCCTCGGAGCCGTACTCGGCCAGCATCGGGAGGCACATCCCGTGGCTGATCGTGAGTTCGGACGTCATGAACGGGTACTTGGAGTACTCCTCGCGCCAGATGCGGTCGTGGGCCTTGGTCAGCCCCTGCCCCCCGTGCTCCTTCGGGTAGGTGATGCCGGCGAGGCCGGCGTCGGCCAACTCTTGCTGGAACGCCTGGGCGCCGCGCAGCCGCTTCTCTGCCCGCGGGTCGGGATCGCCTCCGAGGTGGATACCCGTGGCGTACTCGTCCAGGAAGGCGACACAGCGGGCGCGGAACTCGGCCGACTCGTCAGCGGAGAGGGCGGCGTCGGGAGCGGTGGTGGTCGTGGCCATGGCGGTGGGATCCTCGTCGGTGCGGGTTGGCAACGGGCGTTGTCAGCCAAGCACAGCGACGAGGGACACGAGGAGTCAGGCCGAGCCCCGAACAGCTTTCACGCTCGGCCGCGTCGCACCCTCCAGATCACCACCAGGGGCAGGATCACGACGATCAGCCCGAACCGCACGGCCAGTCCGCTGGAGACGAGCACCCCCTGGATGGCCAGGGGGATCAACAGCACTGCCACCATCACCTGGGCCATCCGCTGCCGCCGGGCGCGACCCCGTCGGAGGGCGTGCTCCAGTTCGGCGTCGTCCCAGGCGTCCACGGCGCCTGACCCTACGGTCGTCGCCACCGACGAGGGAGCGCAACGGTTCTTGTCACCGTTGCGGGGTCCCACCTCCCCGAACCGGTGACAGGAAGCGCGGTTGGGGTCAGCGGGGTTGTGGGAGCAGGGTTGGGGGGTCAGGCGTGCCACTCCCCCACCCAGAACGCTCCGAAGCCGCCGGGGTCGAGGAGCGCGTCGGCCTCGGAGATCCTGCTGCGCATGCGCAGCGCGGCCACATCGGGGGCTGCGGCGTGCGCCTCCCAGTGGGCTCGCCCCTCGGCAACCAAGGTCTCGACGCCGTGATGGCGAAGCCAGGCACCCTGCGACCAGGTCGCCGTCGGTGTCGGGAGCTGGTCGTGGGGGACGACGACCGTGATGTCGCGAGAGCCCGGATCGACGAAGGGATCGGCCACCCGCTCCTGGGCGGCGAAGGCCCGGATCCACTCGGTCCAGGGCTGGGCGGCGAGCGCGGCCGTGGTGTCGGCGTAGTCGAAGCAGACCAGCCGACCGCCGGGCCGGAGTCGCCGGCGGGCGTCGACGATCCACGCAGCAGCCGGCGCGACGACGGGCACGCGAGTGCCGCCCGTGTCGGGCTCGGTGCCGCCGTCCTCGGTGACATGGACCTGGGTCCATCCGAGGTCGGTCCGCTCGAGCATCCCGAACGGGAGGTTGTCGAGCAGCTCGTTGGCCACGATCACATCGGCGTGAGGCGGCAGCTCGGCCGCCGACTCCACGCCGGCCGGGTGCAGCGCCCGTTGGGCGACGGAACGTTCGACGCAGACGAGACGCAGCGCGGCACCGCAGTCCGGATCTGCGGTCAGGACCGCCCGGGCCAGGGTCCCCGGGCCGGCACCGGCATCGACAACGACCCACTCGTCGGGTGCACCGGCGTCACGCCACCACGTGTCGACGGCCCGGGCGATGACCGCACCGAACAGCGGACCCACCTCCGCGCTGGTGAGGAACGAGCCTCCGCGTCGGCCGGCGCGACCGCCGGTCTCGTAGAAGCCCGACCCCGGGTCGTAGAGGGCCTGCTCGACGAAGTCGTCGACCCGCGTCATGCCGGCCCCCCGACGGCTAACCCGAGAAGGTGGCGAGGACGAAGGTGGCTTCGTCGCCGAGGCGGGTGGCGAGGTCGGAGACGCCGAAGGCCACGGTGGCGATCACCGTGAGCCCGATGGCGGCCTGGATCGCGAACGGCACCGCGATGGGGGTGCGGTCCTCGTCGGGCACGGGACGCATCCACATCTCCCGGGCCACGTTCGCGTAGTAGTAGAGGGCGATGACCGAGTTCACGGCGACCACGACGCCCAACACGTAGCCCGAGGCGGTGTTGGCATCCGCCAGGGTCCGGAAAACCACGAACTTGGCCAGCCATCCCCCGAAGGGCGGGATGCCCGCCAGGCTGAAGAGGAACAGCGACAGCATCACGGTGAGCCCGGGGGCGTACTCGAAGAGGCCGCCGAAGCTGCTGAGCTCGGCCGAGCGCGTCTTGCGGGCGATGGCGATCACCACTGCGAAGGCGCCCAGGTTCATGGCGGCGTAGATCAACAGGTAGGTGACCACGGCCCGGGCCGAGAGATCGGAGCTCACGGCCATCGGGGCCAGCATGAATCCGGCCTGGGCGACGCCCGAGTAGGCCAGCATGCGGATCACGCTCGTCTGGCGCAGAGCGATCATGTTGCCGATGGTCATGGTGAGGGCGGCGAGCACCCACATGAGCGGTTGCACGACATCGGAACGGCCGGGGAACGCGATGAACACGACCAACAGCAACGCCACGAAGCCGGCTGCCTTCGAGGCGACGGACAGGAAGGCGGTGATGGGGGTGGGCGCGCCCTGGTAGGTGTCGGGCGCCCAGGTGTGGAACGGCACGGCCGAGATCTTGAAGCCGAAGCCGACCACGACGAACACGATGGCCAGCGTGATGAGGGCCACGTTGCCCTCGCCCCCGGCGATGGCCTCGCCGATCTGGGCCAGGCGGGTGTCGCCGGCGACGCCGAAGAGCAGGGACATGCCGTAGAGCAGGATCGCCGAGGCGAACACACCCATCAGGTAGTACTTCACGCCCGCCTCGTTGCCGATCAGGTCGCGCTTGCGCCAACCGGCCAGCATGTAGGTGGGGATCGACAGCAGCTCGAGGGCGACGAAGATGGTGATGAGGTCGCGGGCGCTGGCCATGATCAGCATGCCGAGCACGGAGCAGAGCAGGAGGAAGTAGTACTCGCCTTCGGCGTAGTCGCCCTCGGCGACGTAGTTCGTGGACATGAGCACCACGAGGTAGCCCGACACGAGGAACAGCGCCTTGAGCACCAGCGAGAAGTTGTCGACCACGTAGGCCCCGTCGAACAGGAACCGATCGGCCCCGTCGGTGGCGAGGGTGATCACCGGGATCAGTGCGCCGAGGACGCCGAGGCCGGCGATGGAGGCCAGGAGCGGGTTGTTACCGTCGGGCTTGATCAGGTCGACGACGAGGACCGCCACGAGCGCACCGACCAGCGCGAGCTCGGGACCGAACGCGTGGTAGTCGAGCGCTGGTGCGACGAAGTCGCTGATCTGGGCGAGGACGGCGAGCACCGGATCAGTTCCCGGTCGCCGCGGCGATCTGGCTGGCCACGTTCACGATCGACGCGTCGGAGACCTTGAAGATCAGGTTGGGGTACACGCCGAGCACGAGGATGAGGGCGAGCAGCGGGGTCCAGGCGATCCACTCCGGGCCCTGCACGTCGTGGATGTGGGGGTCGTCGGCGAACTCCTCCGACGGCACGCCGAAGGCCGTGCGCTGGTACAGCCAGAGGAGGTAGCCGGCGGCGAGCACGGTGCCGATGGCGGCCACGACCATGTAGCCCCGGAACAGCTCGACGGGGAGGCCCTCGGCCGGCTGGTAGGCGGACAGGATGGCCGGGAACTCGCCCCAGAACCCGGCGAGGCCGGGGAGGCCGAGGCTGGCCATGGTGCAGAAGCCGAGGATCCAGCCGAGGCGGGGCGCCGACACGAGGAGGCCGCCGAGCCGGCGGATCTCGAGGGTGTGGTAGCGCTCCTTCACCGAGCCGGCGACGAAGAAGAGCATGCCGGTGATGAGGCCGTGGGCGACCATGCCGAAGACCGCCGCGTTGAGGCCGAAGTCGGTGAGGGTGGCGATGCCGAGCATGACGTACCCCATGTGGGCCACCGACGAGAAGGCGATGAGGCGCTTCATGTCGGTCTGGGCCAAGCACGCCAGGGCGCCGTAGATGATCCCGATCACGGCCAGGCCGCCGATCCACGGCGCCCACGACACCGCCGCCTCCGGGAGGATGGGCAGGGCGATGCGGATGAAGCCGTAGGTGCCGAGCTTGAGCAGGATCGCAGCCAGGATCACCGAGCCCTGCGTGGGGGCCTGGGTGTGGGCGTCGGGCAGCCAGGTGTGGAAGGGGAACATGGGGACCTTGATGCCGAAGCCCATGAACATCCCGCCGAAGATCAGGATCTGCGTGGTCCGGGACACGTCGTTGGACAGCACCAGGGCGGCCAGTTCCCGCATGTTGAACGT
>JBPPNA010000263.1:0-10768 GCA_051306355.1 Acidimicrobiales bacterium
CACCGCAGTCACGTGCGCTCCGATCACCCGAACCATTCGCTGCATTCGATCCAAGGTAGAGGTCGGCGCGGCCGAAGGGCTCCCTCAGGTCAGCGCGATCAGCTGCAACAAGGGCTACCTGTACGGGCGCCCCGCACCCCAGCCCACCCTCACGATCCCCACCAGAGCCGGGTAGCGGAACGCCTGCAAGGCGGCACGATCGACATGTGCTCGCAGCTCGGCGCAGCCCGCCACGACGTGATCCCAGCCGCTACCCGATCTCGGCCGAGGCATAGAGGGCGGGGTCGGTGGCGAAGGCGGCCGCGCACTGCAGCGAACAGAACCAATGGTCGTGGTCGTTCCATTGCAGGCGACCGGCTGCGTCTCGGTGGTCGACGCGCATCCGGCACACGGGGTCGATCGTGTGCGAGCTCGGTTCGACACCGACATCGAGGTCGAAGAGCCGTACCGGCGTCGTGAGGTTGTGTAGATCGAAGGTTCCGAGGTCGGTCGCCCCCACGTCCAGGTTCCGTGCCGCAACGGCGATCACTTCGGTGGCCAGGACCTGTCCGCCTCGGGCCTGGCCGGCGACCCGGGCGGCGAGGTTGACCGTGGCGCCGAAGAGGTCACCACCCCGATCGATGACCGGGCCGTGGTGGAGGCCGACCCGCGGCAGGGGAAACTGGTCGGCGGTCAGGATCGCGTCGAGCCCGGCCCGCAGTCCCTCGAGCGCGTGGGCGGGGTGATCGAATGCCACCATCGCGGCGTCACCGATCATCTTGACCAGCCGGCCGCGGCCAGTGATCCCGTGCTGGATCATCGACTCGAACCGCGACACGAGATCGACAGCGGCTCGGTCGCCGTGGGCGTCGGTGAGGGCGGTGAACCCAGCGAGGTCGACGAACGCAACCGTTGCCTCGAGCTCGGCGTCGGCCGTCACCGACTGGCCGCCTCGTCATCGTCGTCCGGTCGGGCGAGGAGGCCCCATGCCTCGAAGCCGGCCAGCTCTCGGGCCCAGCGACTGGGCTCGACACCCTCCAGGCCGTTGAACACGCAGTGCAGCGTCATGCCGATGACCATGTGGGAGACCTGGTGGGGATCGATCCGCCGGAAGGGGGGTCGACCCTCGACCTCCCGGAGGAGGTCCTCACCCCACTGGCGGAACCCCTCGATGAGGGCACGGCAGTAGTCGCCGGCGGCACCTGAGGCCGTGGGCGCCGCCTGGAGCGCGGCCCGCAACACCGGACCGTCATCCTCCACGAGCGCAGCGAGCACCTCGAACCATGCCGCCAAGTCGACTTCGACGTCGACGCCCCGCTCGTGGTCGAGGTGGAGACTCTCGGTCGCCTCCCGCAGGCGCGGGACGACGCGGTCCTCCAACAGCTCGACGAACGCGGCATCCAGGTCGTCGAAGTACCGGTAGAACAGCCCCTGGGAGGCACCCGCGCGCCGGACCACCGCTGGCACCGCCACCTGGTGGAAGTCGGTCTCGGCCAACTCGGCCGCCAGGGCATCGAGCAGCTCGGCACGACGCTCCGCAGGCGACAGACGCCGCCGCGAAGATCTCGACCGAGTCGACCCTCCCATGCGGTCATACGATCAGCTATTGACAGCTCTGTCAACAACTGGTGGGATTCAGGTGTGAACCGGCTCTGGTCGACGCTGCTGACACCGATCCTGCGACGGAACCTGCGTCGCGGACTCGTCGGGCGGATCGTCGATCGGGAGCCACCGGCCAGGAGTCCCGCAGGACGCAGGCTCATGCGCCCTGACTGCGATCGGATCGTCGACCGCACGATGCACTGGACCGCGCGCCTCCTCCCGACCGCGAGCCTCGATCGCATCCCGACCCGAGGCAACCGTCTCAACGTCCGCCTCGCGGTCCTGACCATCGCGCTCTACCGGGCGCTCCTCGACGAGGGATTGCGACCGGATCGGGCCGCTGATCTCGTCAGCGACATCGGCTGGCGCGTGTACGAGACAGCGGCTCGGCCGGTCGTTCTCATTGCCGGGCTGGTTCATCGCGATCGGCACCGGCAGTTGGGCTCGGCGCTCCGGTTGTTGCTGCGCTTCCCGTTCTCCTCGCCGGGACGCCCGGGCTACGAGGTCGATGTCCTCGACGACGGCGAGGCAGTCCTCACGACCTGGACCTGGTGTCCACCCCAGACCTTCGTGCGGGATCTCATCGAGGCCGAGGGCGATCACGGCGAGCTCGAGGCGTTCCGGCGAAGCTGGTGCACCTACGACTGGCAGTTCAACGACCTGCTCGCCGGTGGCCACGGCGCCTACGAACGCCCCCACACCCTGTCCTACGGCGACGACCGCTGCGACATGCGCTGGGCGGTCGCCAGCTCACATGACTCTGCCCGAGCGACGACAACAGCAGTCACGGTCCCCCAGCGCGAGCGCCGGGTCGCGACGGGGTCGTCGACCTCGGCGACGCAGGCGAACACGCGTTTCCAGTCCACGGACGTCCACTGACGTCCGTCAGAATCCGTGAACGTTTCTGGGCGTTGCTCCCGCGGGACGGACTCGCCTACGACGTCGCGGCCCTTCCCTCGTCGCCGCCGAGCTTCTCAACCCGAGTTCGCTGGCGTCGTCATGGCGTTCTCCGTGCAGGTGTATCCAGCGGCACCAGACAACGACACGAGGAACACACCGATGGCGCGTGGCTACACGGCAAGCAAGGACCAACTCGACGGGCGACTGGCCCGGATCGAAGGCCAGATCCGAGGATGAGTCCGACAGTCTCACGGGACGAGTTGCGCGCCGTCCAAGGCGGACAGCAGGGGTTCGGCGGCGATACCGACGGCGAGGGTGGCCGCGGCGGCGGCTGTGACCGCCAAGCGGGCGGTTTGTCCGAGGACGGAGATGGACTGGTCGCTGTCGACGTGGTCGTGGTACATCGGCGTGATGACTCGTAGGTAGTAGAAGAGCGAGATGACGGTGTTGGCGGCGGCGACCGCGGCCAACCAGCCGTAGCCGCCGTCGATGGTGGCGGTGAACAGCGTCAGCTTGCCGACGAAGCCGCCGAGTGGGGGGATGCCGACGAGGGACAGCAATGCGACGGCGAGCGCGACGGCGAGCCATGGACGGCGGGTCGAGAGGCCCCGGTAGTCGGCGATCGAGGTGCGGCCACGTAGCTCGGTGACGACGGCGAATGCGGCGACGGTGGCGGCGGCGTAGCCGGCGAGGAACACGATGAGCGCGCTGGGCGCGAGGTCGGCGATGTCGATGACGACGACGGCCATGAGGGCGTAGCCGGCTTGGGAGATCGATGACCACCCGAGGAGTCGGCGGAGGTCGTCCTGCCAGAGGGCGAGGATGTTGCCCATGGTCATCGTGAGGACGGCCAGGACGGCGACGAGAGGACGCCAGTCGACCAGGTCGGTGGGAACGACGTGGAGGATCCGGGCGAGAGCCACGACGGCGCCGATCTTGGGGGCGACTGTGAGAAACGCCGCCGACGGTGCCGGTGAGCCCTGGGCGACGTCGGGAAGCCATGCGTGGGCGGGGACGGCACCGATCTCGAACGCGAGCCCGATGATGATGCAGACCACGGCGGCGATGACCGCGATGCGATCGGCTCCGCCGCCGAGGGTGGTGGCGATCTGCGCGTACGACGTGGTGCCGACGGCCCCGTAGAGCAAGACCACACCGACCAGGAGGAACGTGTTGGTGAGGGCGCCGATGAGGAAGTACTTCATGCCGGCTTCGAGCGCGGCGGGCGAGTTCCGGTGGTAGGCGGCCAGGGTGTAGCCGGCGACGGACACGAGCAGCATGCCGACGACGAGCTCCATGGTGTCGGCGGCACCGGCGAGGAGCATCGCCCCCGCCGCGGCGAACAACAAGACGGCCGGGTACTCGCCGCGGCGGGGATCAGTGCGGAACCAGTCCACGGACAACAGGAGTGTGACTGCCGTGACGGAAGCGATGACCAGCTCGGCACCCTGGGTCAGTGGATCGAGCGCCCACGTGTCGTCGAAGGTGATCTGCGCTTCGGTGGTCGTGGCGAGCACGACGCTTCCGATGCCGGATGCCGACACGGCGAGCAGGGCGATGGGTGTGGTGATCCATTGTCGTTCTCGGCTGGTGAACGCGGCGGTGAGGACCACGGCGACGGCGCCGAGGACGAGGGCGATCTCAGGGGCGACGTGCCCGATGTTCATGCCGCCCGACATCAGCGGGCGGCGCCGATGATGAACTCGCTCGCCGGTGCGATGAGGTCGAGTAGCCATGCGGGCCAGACGCCGATGAGCACCACGAGTGCGAGCAGGGGAACGAGGGCCGCGATCTCCCGACGGTCGAGGTCGGGGAAGTCGCCGAGGCGTTCGGGGAGGTCGCCGAAGAACAGCTTCTGGAGCATCTGGAGGAACAAGGCGGCGGTGATGAGCACGCCGAGGAGGGCGATTCCGGCGAGCGCGGGGTAGACGGAGAAGGTGCCGACGAAGATCTGGAACTCGGCGACGAAGCCGGCGAGACCGGGGAGTCCGAGGCTGGCGAACGCGGCGAGGGTGGTGACGCCGGTGAGGGCGCCAGCCTTGCCGGCGAGGCCGCCGTAGTGGTCGAGGTGGTAGTCCTCGGTGCGGGTCCAGAACGATCCGGCGACCAGGAACAGCGATCCGGTGATGAGTCCGTGGGCCACCATCTCGACGGTGGCACCGGTGATCGCCAGCTGCCGAGCGGCTTCGTCGCCGGTGGCGACAGCCCCGGCCACGGCGATGCCGAGCACGGCGTAGCCCATGTGATTGACCGAGGTGTACGCGATGCGGCGCTTGAGATCGGTCTGGCCGAGGGCGACGAGCGCGCCGTAGACGATGCTGAGCACGGCGAAGGCGGCGAGGATCGGAGCCCAGTCCTGGAAGGTGTCGCGCATCATCGACAGGGGGATGCGGATCATCCCGTAGGTACCCATCTTGAGCAGGACACCGGCGAGGATGGCTGATGCTGGGCCGGGGGCATCGACGTGGGCCGGTGGCAGCCAGGTGTGGACGGGCACGAGCGGGGTCTTGATACCGAGGCCGACCAGGATCGCCAGGAGCGCGAGCGCCCCAGTGGTGCCGTGGCCGGCGAGCGGTTGCTCGGCGATGAGGGTGCGCATGTCGAAGGTGAGCGGATCGGTCTGCAGGTAGAGGGCGAGGAAACCCAGCAGCATCACCAGCGATCCAGCGAGCGTGTACAGGAAGAACTTGAGCGCCGCGGCCTTGGCGTCGCCGTGGCCCCACCGGGCGATGAGGAAGTACATGCCGACCAAGCTGAGGTCGAAGAACACGTAGAACATCAGCAGGTCGAGGGTCAGGAAGAGCCCGAGCGACACCGCCTCGAGGAACAGGAACCACGCCCGGTACTGGCGGTGTCGGCCCTGCAGCTCGCTTGGGTAGGCCAGCGCGGCGACGAACAGCAGCGCCGTGAGGAGCGCGAGGGCGAGCGAGATGCCGTCGACGCCGAGACGCCAGCCCACACCGAGCGTCGGGATCCACTCGGCTTCCTCGACGAGCTGGAACGGCCCGGTGGCGTTGGTGTCGAACCGGGCCCAGGTTGCGAGGAGCAGGACGAACGGGACCGCGGCGGCGATGACCGACAGCCAACGGGTGACCGGCTCGGTCCACCGCTTCCCGGCCACGAGTGCAGAGGCGATGACGACGGGGACGAGGACGGCGGCGGTCAACACGATGGGTCAGCTCCAGAGAACGGTGGCGAGGGTGAGGACGGCCAGCACGGTGGCGATACCGGCGTAGTAGTGGTGGGTCATGCCCGACTGCAGGCGCCGACCGTCGCGGCCCGCGGCGCCGGTCAGTCGGGCGAAGCCTTCGACGACGCCGTCGATGGACCACTCCCCGATCCGATCGAGGACGACGGAGAGCCAGGTGCCGAGGCGGGCCACTCCGCGTACGCCGGCGTCGACCACCAGGTCGTCGCCTCGGGCGAGGGTGCCGGACAGCCATCGGCCGGTGGCGGCCATGGCCCGAGGGGCGGCGTCGATGACGTGGTCGTCGAAGCGGGATGCGGCTGCGGCGAGGGCGAGGGTGGGGTCGACGACGAGGCGGCGGGTCAGGGTGGGGATGCCCAGCCAGTCGGCGACCCGGTGGAGCCCGGCCGTGGTGGCCGGCGCGACGAGCAGGCCGCGGCGGTCGGCGACGACGGCGGCGTAGATCGCCACCGCCGCGGCGGCGAGCGACGCCGGGAGCTCCCACGCCTCGGCGGTGGGCAACTCGCCGCCGATCACGTCGAGGAGGCGGTGCTCGCCCCAGGTGCTCCACAGCGGCACCAGCGCCAGGGACCCGACCGCCAGCAGGCCGAGACCGGCGACGGCGCCGGGCCGTCGACGCATCGACATCGCGACGGGTTCGGGCTCATCGCGCTCGGTCGGTTCGTCCGACGACCGGCCGTAGACAACGAGTTGGAATCGAGCCGCGTACAGCGCGCTGAGCCCGCCGGCGACGACGACGCCCACGCCGATCCACGGTGCGTGGTGCGTTGCCGCCGCAACGACCTCTTCCTTGGTCCACGCGGCGCCGAGCGGGGGGATGGCGGCCAGGGCGAGTGCGCCGACGGCGGTCAGCCCCGCGATGAGTGGCAGGCGCCGGCCGAGGCGCATGCCGACGAGTTGCTCGGTGCCGGAGGCGTCGATGGCGACTCCGGCCGAGATGAACAGCAGCGCTTTGAGCAGACCATGGGCGACGAGGTGGGCGATGGCCACCGACGGGTAGCCGGCGCCGACGGCGACGAACATCAGCCCGTACTGAGCCGACGTCGATCCGGCCAGCAGCTTCTTCGCTTCGGGTTGCAGGTAGGCCACCACGCCACCGGCGAGCGCGGTCGTGAGCCCGATGGCGATGGCGACGGGGGCGAACCAGGCCACGGTGGCGAGGAACGGTTGCAGCCGGGCGATCAGGTAGGTGCCGGCGGCGACCATCGTCGCCGAGTGCAACAGCGCGGACGCCGGCGTGGGGCCGGCCATGTCCGAGAACAACCAGGGCGAGAACGGCACCTGCGCCGACTTGGCGACGGCGGCGAGCACCACCCCGGCCGCCACGACGTGGACCCAGCCCCCGTCGACCCGTGACAGCGCAGCGAAGTCGAGCGAGCCGGTGGCGGCAAAGGCCGCGCCGGCTGCGGCGAACAGTCCGAGGTCGCCAGCCCGGGTCGCGAGGAAAGCGTGCGCCGCGTTGGCCGGCCCGTCAGCGCGCCAGTGGTGAGCGATGAGACCCCACGAGATCACCCCCACGAACTCCCATCCGATGATCAACGTCAGGAGATCATCGGCCAGCAGCAGCAACTCCATCGCACCGGCAAAGGCCAGTAGCAGGCCGACCATGCGGGACCGGCCCCGTTCGTCCCCGTACCCGAGCGCGTAGGCGACGACCGCGAGGCTGACGAAAGCGACGAGGACGACCGGCGCTCGAGCGGCGTCGGCCACGGTGAGACGAAGATCGAGCCCCGCCCCCCACCGCATACTCGACGACCGGGGATCGATGGCGACAGCGATCGCCGGACCGAGCATCGCGATAGGGGCGCCGAGCGCGAGGACCGACCGGAATCGCGGCTGATCGTCGCCGGCTGTCCACACGGCGAGCCCGGCGACCACGGGAACGACGACGAGGGTCAGCAACACGGTGCGGTCATCCCTTCAGGCTCCCGAGACCTTCGGTCATGTCGACCTGTCGCCGTCGGTACACGGCGGCGACGAGCGCGAAGCCGATGGCCATCTCGACGGCCATCACCGCCATGGCCACGATCACCAGCACCTGGCCGTCGGCGCTACCGCCGGCGGTGTACGCCCAGAACCCAGCGCCGGCCAGGATGGCGCCGTTCACCATCAGCTCGACACCCATCATGATCATCACGAACGTCTGCTGGGCCAAGGCGCCCCACAGCCCGATACCGATCAGCGCGCCTGCCACCACCAGGATGGTCGTCAGGGTCATCCGTGCCCTCCGTGGCCGTGGTGGCCGTGGCCGACGCCGCCTTCATCGACGAGTTCGTCGCCGGGTCGGTGATCGCCCCCAGGCTCGAGCGGCGGCGCCTCCGAGCCTTCGGTCCCGTCGCCATAGCGGCCACGGGACGAGGACAGGATGACGGCACACACCATGGTGGCGAGCAACGTGACGCCGGCGCTCTCGAACACCAGCATCGACGGTCCGAGCAGCTCGGTGCCCAACGCCCGGATCGTGCCCCCCGACGCCCGCAACGGCGCGTCGGGGAACTCGGCGAACGCCGCCACGCACCACACCCCCGCCGCGGCTGCGACCCCTGCCGCCACCGCGAATCGAGGCAGGTGGACCATGTTCATCGGGTTCAGACCAGCCGGATTCATCATGAACATCACCATGAACAGCGCCATGACGATCATCTCCACCGTCATCATGAAGAACAGCGCGGTGCCCAGGTACTCGGCGAGCAGAAGCAGGAGGATGGCCCCCACGTTGAGGAACGAGGCCAGCAGCAGGAACGACGCCCGCACCATTGAATCGGTCCGGAAGACGCGGTAGCCGCTCACCACCGCAGCGAGCGCGAAAACCACGAACGCAGCATCGACGAGCGTGGCATCGCTCACAGCGACCCCACCCCCGCGATCAACAGGCCGGCGAAGCCGACCGGCAACAACACCGTCCACGCCAGACGCACGAATCGTTCGACGCTCACCCGCGTCACGGTCGCCTCGATCCACACCAGCAGCCCGACGAGCGCGAGCGACTTGACGGCCATCCACACCACGCCCGGCAGCACCGGGCCGTGCCAACCGCCGAGGAACACCGCTGCACCGGCAATGGCGAACACCGCCAACATCGCCGAACGACCAACCGACCACACCAACCGCTGCACACCACTGCTCTCCGTCGCCCCGCCAGCGGCGAGGTCGGCCGAATCGACCACGCCCAACGGACCCCGGAACGTGACGCCGAGCGACACGATCAACCACAGCGGGAGGCCCAGCGGCTGACGGACGACGTTCCACAATCCCGACTGCGACTCCACGATCGCACCGATCGACAACGACTCAGCCGGAATCGCCGCCGCGATCAGCACGAACATGCTCAACAGCTCATAGGAGAGTGCAGCTGCGACGAACCGGTAGCCCGCCACCAGCGGAAACGGCGAGTTCGGCGACCACCCGTGCAGGAACACCGCCACGATCGCCAACGCCTCAGCGGAACCGAACACCACGATCCCCGTGCGCACATCAGCAACCACCACGCCCTCCGCCACCGGAACGACCGACAACGCCACCGCAGCCAGCCCCAGGTACGCGGCCGGGGCCACCAACCAGGTGATCGAGTCGGGCCGCTCGGTGCGGACGGTCTGCTGACCCAGCAACCAGCGCAGTTCTGCGACCGGTCGACGAACTGCTCCGGCCCAGTCGATCGGACCACCGGCGACCGACATCCGTACGACATCAGCGGACACCCGTACGACGAGCGCGCCAACCGACAGGATGCTGAGGACGAACACGACCGCCACCAGCGGAGGGAGCTGTTCGACCGTCACGTGCTCGGACCTCCGAGCAGCTCGACCGGCTCGACCAGCCGGTCATGCATGCTGACCATCGTGGAAACGGCGTCGGTCAGCGACAAGCCGACAAGCCCGGCAGCGAGGCCACGCCAAACCATGTCCACGTGTGGCGCGTCACCGCTGTCGGGCGCGGGCGAACGGCCCTCGAGCAGGTCGAGGCGAGCGTCCCATCGGTCCGCGACGTCCCCGAAGCCCTCGATCTCGCCGACCCCTCGCACGCTCCACAACAGACCGCTCCGACGCACAGACCGGCACAACCGGTGAACTGCTCGCTCATCCCCACCGGCGCACGACAGGCGGGCTGCGCATTGCGACAGGGCACCGAGACCGTGCACGTGCAGCGCGAGCGCCAACCACCGCAGAACGGCCCGCACCGGGTCGACGTCTGCGGCGGTGAGCGGAGCGCCGAGGTCGTCCGACGTCGGAACCGCGAGCCGAGGAGTCACCTCCTGGAGGACCTCGCCCTGCATCGTCACCTCGAGCACGACGCCAGGCGGCAGCCACGCCAGGAACGGCCCGAGTCGAAGGCGGAGCTGATCGAGCGCCAACCCGTCACGGTCGTCGCCGGTCATCGCCATCGAACGACCGTACGGCGTCCCGCCCATCATCCCCTCGCCGCCCTGCCCGAACGGACCGACCCCCCGCCACTCGTTCGGCTCCTCGTCAGGCAACCGATCAGGACTCGACGACGACAGGTCGCGCCGCACGGCCTCGAAGGCGCGGACGACTTCCGCGACCAGCTCATCCACACCCCCGGTCATCACCACGCCATCGCGGGCGGCGCTCGCCTCACCCGACCATGCGATCGAGCAGCGCGGATGGGGAACCTGGTCGTGCACTCGGGCCAGCGCCTCACCATGCTCGGCGGGGATACGTCCGGCCACGACGAGCACGGCCGCATGGCGTGGCGAATCCACCAGGCGCAGTTCGGGCCGGGCTCGGAGGTCCTGCACCGGGCCCCACGCCCCGGCACCCAGAGCGACGAAGACCGGAACCGGCATCGGCCGGCGCATCATTGCCACCGGAACGCGCCCTCCCGCCAGGCATAGGCGATCCCGACCGACAGGATCGACAGGAACATGCCCATCTCCGCCAGCGCCTTCACGCCTTCTTCGACGTACACGACCGCCCACGGGTACATGAACATCATCTCCATCTCGAAGGGCAAGAACACCAACGTCATCGGGTAGTACCTGATGTGGAAGCGGCTCCACGCGTGCGTCTCCGGCTCGAAGCCACCGAAGAACGGCACCCGCTGCGGAGCAGTGGACGCCCA
>JBPPNA010000269.1:0-4220 GCA_051306355.1 Acidimicrobiales bacterium
GACCGCAGGGCCCGGTACAGGAGGCGGTGGTCGCCCAGGCGCCGCCGCAGCTCGCGCTCGAGGCCGGCGATGGGATAGAGGTTCTGCGGTGCCCGCGTGTCCTTGTGGGCCTCGGACGCGAACCGGGGCAACACCAGGGCGCACTGGTCGGCCAGGGTCCGGACCTCGTCGACGGTGCGATCCGGGCCGGCCTCGCAGCGCACCACGCCGGCCCAGCCGTGGGACAGGTCGCCGGGAAGGCGCAGGTACCAGGACCAGCGGCGGAACCGGTCGCCGATGAGGAACACCGGGGTGCGCTGACCGGGGGCGAGGGTGACCACGACGTCGCTCACCACGGCCGGCAGGTAGGCCACGTGATGGGTCTTGACGTACCCGACGGCGTGGTGCATCGAGGTGCGGTCGCGCAGCGGGCCGTCGACCACGAGGAGGCAGTCGGCCGCCACCTCGGTGGACACGTGGTGCTCGAGGTCGCCCATGGCGGCTTGCAGACCGAGCGAGAGGGCGTCGGGTGACCCGGCGGCCACCTGACGGACGCCGAAGCGGCCGTGGCGGGTCTCGATGGGGGCGAGGTCTGGGCCGTCGCAGAACAGGCTGCGCACCACGGCGGCGTCGACCACGGTGGCGGCGCCGTTGCACCGCACCACGCCGGCGGCGTAGCTGGCGCAGATGCCCAAGCGGGCATGCGAGCCGTGGGTTGCGCCGGCGTCGTCGGTGACCCACACCCGCGCCTCCACCCGGCGCACGCCGTCGACGAAGGCCAACTCCGGTGGGAGCTGGGTCCCGGGGGCCGGGGCGAGGGGACGCCACTCGCCGGCGGGGAGCTCGACGCCGACATCGACGGCGGCCTGCGATTCGTCCAAGGCCCCGGCCTCCACCGACGTGCCGTACTCCGGCGCCCACTGCTCGACCACGTACCTCATCGGCGGTATCCCTCCGGACTCGTGGGCGCGCTCATGACTCGACCCGCCGCACGGTGCTGGTGCCGGGTTCCTTGGCGATCTCGAACCGCACCGGCACCCGCTCGGCCAGCTCGGGCACGTGGGAGATGACCCCGACCATGCGGCCGGTGGCGCCCAGCTCCTCGATGGCGGTGGCCACCACGTCGAGCGTGGCGGGATCGAGGGTGCCGAACCCCTCGTCGAGGAAGATGGCGTCGAGCGTGGTGCCACCGACGGCGGACAGCTCGCTGACCCGCTCGGCCAGGGCCAGGGCCAGGGCGAGGGAGGCGAGGAAGGTCTCGCCGCCCGACAGTGTCCGGGCCAGCCGGCGCTCGTCGGCATTCGTGTGGTCGATGACGGCGAACTGCTTCTTGTCATCGACCGCCATGGCGTAGCGACCGGACGACAGCTGTTCGAGCCAGCCCGACGCACCCTCGAGCAGGGCATCGAGCGCCTCGTCGAGCAGCCACGCCTCGAACCCCCGGGCACCGAGGTGCTCGGCGAGGAGGTCATGGACCTGTCGACGCTCGTCGAGCGCGGCCCGCTCGGCCCGCAACTCGGCGGCCCGGTCGCGCTCGGTACGGAGCTGGTCGACGCGGGCGCGTGCGCCGGCGGCCTCGGCCACGCAGGCGTCGCGTGCCCGCTCCGGTTCGGCGACGTCGACCCCCGCCGCCCGGGCCCGTTCGGCGAGGAGCGCGACCTGCTCGACATGGCGCTTCACGGCGTCGTCACGGCGGGCTCGGTGCAGGGCGACCTGCTCGGTCAGCGCCGGGCGCGTGGAGGTGGCCCAGTCGACGAGGGCCCCCCACGCAGCGGCCAGGTCGTCGTCTCCCGGGGGCGGGCCGAGTGCGGCCACCCGGTCCCGGGCGGCGAGGACCTCGCTGCGGGCATCGGTGACCCTCCGGCGGGCGGCCTCGGCGGCACGACGAGCGGCGGCCGCAGCCTTGCGGGCCGCATCGTCGTCGCGGCGGGCGGCGAGCAGCGACCGCTCGGCCGCAGCGATCTCGGTCAGGGCGGCCTCGATCTCCTCCGCGATCGGCGCACCGGCGAGGGCGGCCACGGCCCGATCACGCTCGACGACCCGCTCGGCCAGGCGGGCGCGGTACCCGTCCAGCTTCGTGTCGTGGGTGGCCCGGGCGTCGGCGGCCGTCCGGGCTCGCTCGGTGGCGGCCCGCACCTCGGCCTCGACCTCGGCCAGCGTGCCCGCCCCGATCGTCGGCAGCGCATCGACCGTGCTCCCGCACACGGGACAGTCGTCTCCCACATGGAGGTGGCGGGCGAGGTCGGCGGCGGCGTGGTCGATGCGAGTTCGCTCGAGCGCGGCGGCGGCATCGGCGAGCGCAGCGTCCGCATCGGTGCTCCGCTGCTGGACGCCCCCGGATTCGGCATCGAGGACGGCCACCACCTCCGTACCTGTGTGGACCTTGGCCTCGAGCTCGGTGACCTGTTCGCGCCATCGAAGCTGCTCGCGGAGCGTCGTCTCCGCACCGAGCGAGGCCCGGGCCCGTTCCGCTTCGACGACGGCCTCGGCGGTGCGGGCTTCCTCGTCGCTGGCGGTGTCAACGGCCTCGGCGGCGGCTCGGGCCTGCTCGGCGATGTCGTGCACCCCGGCCGGTGTCTCGATTCCCCCCAGCGTGGCGAGCGACGACTCGCGGGACGTGATCTCGGCATCGATCGACCGCCGCTCGTCGGCCAAGGCGTCGAGGACGGGCGCCGCAGCGTCGATCTCGGTGATGACCGCGTCGAGTGCGACCACTCGCGCCGATGCCTCCTGCACCGCATCGTCGGTGGCGTGGGCCGCCCGTTCGAGCTGTTCGTCGAGGAGCTCGATGCGGGTGGTCGCCTGCTTGCACTCGGCCCGGGCGGCGCCGGCGATCCGCTCGTAGACACCGAGGTCGAGAAGCTTGACCAGCAGGTCCTGACGCTTGGCCTTCGAGTCGTGCAGGAGGGTGGCGAATGCTCCCTGGGGCAGGACCACGCACTTGGTGAACTGCTCGAGATCGAGACCGAGCAGGTCGCACACGGCAGCCGTGAGTCCCTTGGCGTCGTCGGCCAGCACGGTTCCGCCGTCAGGATCGCCATCCGGGCCGGTATCGGGAGCGCGCCGCTCCAGGCGGGCCTCCTTGGTGGTGGCGCCCGTCTTGGTGCGGCGCACCACCCGGGTGGCGGTGTAGTCGGCGTCACCCACCCGGAAGTCGAGCCGGACCTTGGCTTCCACCGCCCCCTGGGTGATGACGGGGTGGACCAGGTTCTCGCTGTCGTAGCGCGGCACCGACCCGTAGAGGGCGAAGACCATGGCGTCGATCACGCTGGACTTGCCGGCGCCGGTGGGGCCGACGAGGGCGAACAGTTCGGCGTCGGTGAAGTCGATCTCGGCCCGGTCACGGAAGGCGGAGAAGCCCTCCATCTCGATGCGGAGCGGCCTCATGCCGTCACCCCGTCACCGGTGACGTGGTCGAGCAGGGCCTCGAACGCCGGAAGGAGGCGGTCGTCGTCCACGCCCGACTCGGTGAGGTAGGCGCGGAACAGGTCGGACGGGGTGGCGTCGTCGGGACGCCGGGTGCGGGTGGTCCGTTCCGTCTCGGGGGTGCGGACCACGACCTCGACGGCGTGTTCGAACCAGGTGCGGACCTCGTCGGCCAGGCCGGCCCGGCGCACGTCGGTGACGATGACGCGCAGGTAGTCGTCGCCGGTGGATCCCCGGGCTGCCTCCAACTCGGCCACCGAACCCATGAGCGTCCGCAGCCGTCGGCCGGCATCGAGGGGGATCTCGCGTACGGCGGACGGGGCGCCGGGCTCGAGGTCGACGACGGTGACCGACTTGGTGTCGGCCGTCTCCCCGAAGTCGAGCTGCAGGGGCGAACCCGAGTACCGGATCCGGGTGGTGCCGGGGATGTCCTGGGCCCGGTGCAGGTGCCCGAGGGCCACGTACTGGGCGCTCACCGGGAAGGCGAGCGAGCCGACGCTGTAGTCCATCACCGTGTGGGCCGAGCGCTCGCCCCCGCCCATGGAACCGCCGGCGGCGAAGAGGTGGGCACACACCACGTTGACGGACTCCGCGGTGAACCCGTCGCACAGACTGGCGATGATGGCCCGGACCCGCTCGTCGTAGGTCTGGTTCAGCTCGTAGGCCTCGTCGCGCATGAGCTCGTCGGCTCGGACGATGCCCCGCTTGGACACGAACGGGAGCAGGGCCAGGCGCAGCGGGGTGCCGCCGGCGTCGAGGGTGACCACACCGCCCTCGTCGGGGCGGGCCACGTGTCCGAGCAGGGTGACGCGCCC
>JBPPNA010000287.1:0-45990 GCA_051306355.1 Acidimicrobiales bacterium
GCGACCGCGTGCTGGCCGACGCCGACGCCCAGGCACGTCGCGCGTCCGCCCCCACCGAGGCCCCCGCCGCCCCTGTCGTTCCGGCAGTCGAACCGGAGCATCGGCCCGAACCCGAGCCGGCGCAGGCCGTCCCGGACGAGGAACCCGAACAGGAATCCACGGATGGACCTGAGGAGGGTCCTGAGGAGGGACCTGCGGAGGGAGACGACACCAGCGCGTTCGTTTCTACGCAGGTCCGCTGGCCGCCGGGCCCGCCTGTGCAGGGCTACCTGGCCGAGCACCGGCGCCGCCGACGGTTGTGGATCGCGGCCGTGGTGCTCTTCGCCGCGCTCGTCCTGGGTGCGGGCGCGGTCTTCGTGACCACGAACCTCATCGACGACGCGTCCGGTGACGACGCACCGGCAACGATCGCCTCTGACCTCGTCCCGCTGCCGCTCGACGTCCGCGGGCGCCCCCTCACCCAGGTGGCCGCCGAGCTGGATCGGTCCGGCCTGGAGGCCGAGGTGGAGCGCGTCTTCGACGAGGATGTCCCTGCCGACGACGTCATCGCCCTCGGTGGCGTCCGATCGCCGCAGGTGCCCCGGGGCTCGACGATCGGTCTCGTGGTGTCGAGGGGCCCCGAGCCCCGCATCGTCCCTCGCATCGAGGCCGGATCGGACATCGTCGACGCCGAGGCCGCCCTGGAGGAGCTTGGGCTGCGGGTCGAGCGCGACTACGTCTTTCACGAGACCGCCCCCGCCGGCGCCGTGCTCGCCGTGTCCCACGACCCCGATACGAGGGTCGAGCGCGGTGCCACCGTCACCGTCACCGTCAGCAAGGGCCCCGACCTCGTGGTCGTGCCCGACGTCGTCGGCCGGCCGCTCGCGGAGGCGATCGCTGCGCTGGAGGCGGCCGGCGTCACCGTCGGCACGGTGCACGGCCCGAGCCAGGGCGTGGTCCTCGACCAGAACCCCGACGGCGGATCGAAGGCCCGACGGGGAGCATCGGTCAACCTGCGTCCCGCTCCCTGACCCGCCCCGGCCCGCCATTACCGGTCGGTACCGCAAGCTCCTACACTCGGTCGCACCACATCGTCCGACCTGGGGGAGTAGCCCAAGATGCCTGGTTCCGTGATCGTCACCGGTGCCCGTACGCCGATCGGCAAGCTGTCCGGGGCGTTCGCCTCGATGGCTGCCACCGACCTCGGTGGCGTCGCCATCAAGGGAGCGCTCGAGAAGGCCGGGATCAGCCCCGACCAGGTCGATTACGTGATCATGGGCCAGGTCGTCCAGGCCGGTGCCGGCCAGATCACCGCCCGCCAGGCTGCGTTCAACGCCGGGATCCCGATGGACGTGCCCGCCACCACCATCAACAAGGTGTGCCTCTCGGGCCTCAACGCCATCTTCCTCGCCGATCTCATGATCCAGGCCGGAGCGGCCGACATCGTGGTCGCCGGCGGCATGGAGTCGATGACCAACGCGCCCTATCTGCTCCCCGGCGCCCGCTCGGGCTACCGCATCGGCGACCAGAAGGTCGTCGACTCGATGATGTACGACGGCCTGTGGTGCGCGTTCGACATGTGCGCCATGGGGGCGGGCACCGAGAAGTACGCCGCATCCGCCGGCCTCGAGCGCCAGCCCCAGGACGAGTTCTCGGCCGCAAGCCACGAGCGAGCCGCCAGGGCCATCAAGGACGGACTGTTCGCCGACGAGATCGTCGCCGTGCCGGTGCCCCAGCGCAAGGGCGACCCGGTCATGGTCGACACCGACGAGGGTGTCCGCGGCGACACCACCGCAGACTCGCTGGCCCAGCTCCGTCCGGCGTTCGACAAGGCCGGCAACATCACCGCCGGCAACGCCAGCCAGATCTCCGACGGCGCCTCGGCCACCATCATCATGTCGAAGGCCAAGGCCGACGAGCTCGGCGTCACCGGCCTCGGCGAGGTCGTGGGATACGGGCAGGTCGCCGGACCCGACCCGTCGCTGCTCACCCAGCCCAGCCGGGCGATCAAGGACGCCCTGGAGGGATCCGGCATCACCCAGGACCAGATCGGTCTCTACGAGCTCAACGAGGCCTTCGCCGCCGTCGGCCTGGCATCGATGGAAGACCTGGGGATCTCCGACGACGTGGTCAACGTCAACGGCGGCGCCATCGCGCTCGGTCACCCGGTCGGCATGTCGGGGAACCGCCTCGCCCTCACCCTGCTGCACGAGATGAAGCGGCGCGGCGTCGAGCACGGCGCTGCCGCGCTGTGCGGCGGTGGCGGCCAGGGCGACGCGCTGCTCGTCCGGGCCCTCTAGGACCACTCGCCTCGCAGGAGGCTTGACACGCTCGGCGAGCTCGTTCATACCCTGCTCGCGTGTCCACCTCAGGAAAGTCGCGGCCGCTCGTCATCGTCGAGTCACCCGCCAAGGCCAAGACGATCAGTCAGTTCCTCGGGGACGACTATGTCGTGGAGGCCTCGGTCGGGCACGTGCGCGACCTGCCGTCGAAGGGCTTGTCGATCGACGTCGACTCCGACTTCAAGACGGAGTGGGAGATCAATCCCGACAAGCGCGACGTCATCAAACGCCTGAAGGCGCTGCTCGCCGACGCCGACGAGCTCTACCTCGCCACGGATGAGGACCGCGAGGGCGAGGCCATCGCCTGGCATCTCCAAGAGGTCCTCAAGCCGAAGGTTCCCGTGAAGCGGATGGTGTTCCACGAGATCACCCGCTCGGCGATCGAGCACGCGGTCGAGAACTCGCGCGACATCGACTACAAGCGTGTCGACGCCCAGGAGACACGTCGCATCGTCGACCGCCTGTACGGCTACCCCGTCAGCCAGATCATGTGGCGCAAGGTGAACCGAGGCCTCTCCGCCGGGCGGGTCCAGAGCCCCGCCGTGCGCCTCGTCGTCGAGCGCGAGCGGGACCGCATCGCATTCGTCGCCGCCGACTACTGGGACCTCACCGCAGCGTTCCCGACCGTCCCGGACTTCACCGCGAAGCTCCACGCCCTCGATGGCCAGCGCATCGCCAGCGGGCGCGACTTCGGCCAGGACGGAGGGGTCACCCGCGCCGATGTCGCCGTGGTCGACGAGGCCACGGCCAATGATCTGCGAGCTCGCCTCGACGGGCAGCCGTACACGGTCCGGTCCGTCGAGGAGAAGCCCTGGAGGAGTCGGCCGAAGCCGCCGTTCATGACCTCGACGCTCCAGCAGGAGGGTGGTCGCAAGCTCCGCATGTCGGCCAGCCAGGTCATGCGGATCGCCCAGGGCCTCTACGAGAAGGGCTACATCACCTACATGCGTACCGACAGCACGACGCTGTCGCAGACCGCGATCGATGCCGCCCGCGCCCAGGTGCGCGAGCTCTACGGCGACGAGTACGTCCCCTCCGAGCCCCGGACGTACGCCGGCAAGTCGAAGAACGCGCAGGAGGCTCACGAGGCCGTTCGCCCGTCCGGCGAGAGCTTCCGCACGCCCGACGAACTGAAGGTCGAGCTGCGAAAGGACGAGCTCGCGCTCTACGACCTGATCTGGAAGCGCACCGTCGCCTCGCAGATGGAGGACGCGGTGGGCCACACCGTGAGCATCCGCATCGTTGCCGACGCGCCGCGACAGGACAACGCATCGGGCGCGCGCCGCGGCGACGCGACCGAGTGCACGTTCGGCGCCTCCGGGCGCATCATCACGTTCCCCGGTCACATGCGGGTGTACGTGGAGAGCGAGGACGACAAGTCCGACGAGGACGAGGACCGTGTGCTGCCGCCCCTCGCGGAGGGCGATTCGCTCCCGGATCCGGACCTCACCGCCGACGGGCACACCACCAGTCCACCGGCTCGCTACACCGAGGCGTCCCTGGTGAAGCGCATGGAGGAACTCGGCATCGGCCGCCCGTCGACCTATGCGTCGATCATGGGCACGATCCAGGACCGAGGGTACGTCTTCAAGAAGGGCACCGCGCTCGTGCCGACCTGGACTGCCTTCGCCGTGATCAACGTCCTCGAGCGGCAGTTCGGCGAATACGTCGACTACGAGTTCACCGCCAAGATGGAGGACGACCTCGATCTCATCGCCGTCGGCCAGGAGGAGCGGGTGCCGTGGCTGCACCGTTTCTGGTTCGGCGACGACGCCGACTCGGTCCAGGGTCCGAGGAAGGGGCTCAGCATCACCGTCGAGGAGGCGCTCGAGAAGGTCGACGCCGCCGAGGTCAACACCTTCCCGCTCGGCATGGACGAGAACGGCGAGATGGTGGTGGCCAAACCCGGCCGCTACGGCCCATACGTCAAGCGCGGCGACGACGACACCGCATCGATCCCCGAGGGCCTGCCCCCGGACGAGCTCACCCTCGAGAAGGCCCTGCAGCTGCTCGCTGCGCCGAAGGGCGACGTGCCGATCGGCGAGGATCCCGAGTCCGGTCTCCCGGTGTACGTCAAGACGGGCCGCTACGGGCCGTACGCGCAGCTCGGCGACGCCGACACCCTCCCCGAGGACACCAAGCCGAAGATGGAGTCCCTCTTCGAGGGCATGGTCCCCGAGGACGTGACCCTGGAGGGTGCGCTCCGGCTCCTGTCCCTGCCGCGGGTGGTGGGAACCGACGAGGAGACCGGCCTGCCCGTCCTGGCCCGCAACGGTCGCTACGGCCCGTACGTCTCGAAGGGCGACGACAAGGGAGCGGACTCCCGGAGCCTCGAGTCCGAGGAGCAGCTCTTCACCGTCACGATGGAACGGGCGAAGGAGCTGTTCGAGGAGCCCAAGCGACGGCGGGGCCAGGCTGCTCCGAAGCCGCCGCTGCGGGAGCTGGGCAAGGACCTGGTCAGCGAGCAGCCCGTGGTGGTCAAGGACGGCCGCTTCGGTCCCTACGTCACCGACGGCGAGACCAACGCGAGCCTGCGCAAGGGAGACCTGGTCGAGGAGATCACCATCGAGCGCGCGTCGGAGCTGCTCCAGATCCGCCGGGAGACCGCGCCCAAGAAGAAGCCGGCGGCGAAGAAAGCCGCCAAGAAGAAGACCGCGACCCGCAAGACAGCCAAGAAGTCGGCGGCGAAGAAGCGGGCGTCGTCGAAGAAGAAGAGCACCTGATCGACCGCGAGCGGCCCGTCAGTCCCTAACGTCGCGGGCGATGGCGGAGTCCAGCGACCTGCGACCGGTGCCGGTCGATTCCGAGCCGGCGGCACTCGACCCCACGGCGCCGATGTCGTCGGTGGCCGATCCGCAGGAACCGCTGCGCATGCACGTCCGGTTGTTCGGGTCGACGGCGTTCTTCCGGCTGTGGCTCACCCAGGTGGTGTCGGCGACGGGGGACTGGCTCGGCTTCCTCGCCATCGCCGCACTCGCCACGCGGCTCAGCGATCGTCCCGAGGCGGCCGTGGGCCTCGTCATGTCGGCTCGGATCGTCCCGGGGTTCTTCCTCGGCCCCGCGGCGGGCGTCTTCGCCGACCGGTTCGACCGCAAGCGGCTCATGGTGGCCTGCGACGTGGGTCGCGCCCTCGTGCTGGCGTCCCTGCCGTTCGTGGACACGATCCCGGGTCTCATCGTGGCGTCCCTGGTGCTCGAGGTCTTCACCCTCCTGTGGGCACCGGCCAAGGAGGCGTCCGTGCCGCACCTGGTGCCCTCGGATCACCTCACCACCGCCAATTCCCTCTCGTTGGTGGCTGCGTACGGGACGATCCCCGTGGCGGCCGGTCTCTTCACCCTCCTGGCCAAGATCTCCGACGCCCTCGGCGACTACGAGCTGTTCACCGTGGTGCGCGGCACCCAGGAGGGCTTGGCCTTCTACTTCGATGCCGTCACCTTCGCCCTCTCCGCGCTGATGATCTGGTCGTTGCCTCTTCCCCGTCGCCGCAGGCAAGACCGGACGGGCGGACGCCGGCGCATCGAGTTCGGGTCCGCCCTCCGTGACCTGCAGGAGGGTTGGCAGTTCGTCTTCCTCAACCCGGTGGTTCGTTCGGTGAACCTCGGCCTCGCCACCGGTCTGATCGGTGGCGGCATGCTGGTCCCGCTCGGTCCGGTCTTCGCCGAGGAGGTGCTGGGATCGAGGGACCAGTCCGGCTTCGGGATCCTCATCTTCTCGCTCGGCCTCGGGGTGGCGGGCGGGGTGCTCGGCGTCTCCGTGTTCCAGCGGCGCCTGGCCAAGGAATGGGTGTTCGTCGGCGCCGTCTTCGTCGCCGGCGTGTCGTTGTTCAGCGCTGCGTCGATGTCCGCGCTGCCCGCGGCCGGCGGGTTCGTCTTCCTGCTCGGCGTCTGCGCGGGCACGGTCTACGTCCTGGGGTTCACGCTGTTGCACCAGCACGTGCAGGACGAGCTGCGGGGCCGGATCTTCTCCGCGCTCTACACGCTCGTGCGGCTCTGTGTCCTGATCTCGTTCGCGGTCGGCCCGTTCCTGTCCGAGCTGCTCGGTGAGCTGTCCCGGGGTGTCTTCGATGACGGCCACGTCGAGCTGGCCGGCGCCGCGATCGCCGTCCCGGGGGTGCGCCTGACCCTGTGGCTCGCCGCCCTGATCATCCTGGTGGCCGGTGGGATCGCCGCCACGTCGATGCGCGACGCAGCCCGCAAAGAACTCGTACACCGACCCGCGGCATCGGAGCTGCCGTGATGGGCCGCTTCATCGCCTTCGAGGGCGGCGAGGCCGCCGGCAAGTCGACCCAGGCATCTCGCCTCGTCGGTCGCATCGACGCCATCCAGACCAGGGAGCCCGGCGGGACGGCCGCCGGCGCCGCGATCCGTGAGCTGTTCCTCGCCCCCTCCACCGGCGACCTCGATCCCAGGACCGAAGCGCTGCTCATGGCCGCCGACCGCGCCCAGCACGTGGCTGCGGTGATCCGGCCCGCGCTCGACGCCGGCCGCCACGTGGTCACCGATCGCTACCTGTACTCGTCCGTCGCCTACCAGGCCCATGCCCGCGGTCTGGAACCCGTCGAGGTGCGCGACCTCTCGTTGTGGGCGACGAGGGGGCTCGAACCGGACCTGGTCGTGTTCCTCGACGTCCCGGTCGACGTGGCCAGGGACCGGGTGCGCGACGTGGCTCCCGACCGGGTCGAGTCGGAGGAGACATCGTTCCACGAACGCGTGCGGGACGGCTTCCACGCCCAGGCCGCCGCCGACGCTCGACGGTGGGCCATCGTGGACGCCACTGGCGACCCGGCCGCCGTGTGGGACTCGGTGTGGGCATGCGTGCGCGATCGCCTGCCCGACCTGGGCAAGATGGGGGAGTGACCGCCCTCGAGCCCGCCTCGATCATCGACCGACCCGACGCCTGGGACCGGGTCGTCGGTCAGGACGACGCCGTCGCCCAGCTCAAGGCCGCTGCGGTCAAGCCGGTGCACGCCTACCTGCTCGTCGGACCGAGCGGATCGGGCAAGCGAGCTGCGGCGACCGCCTTTGCCGGCGTGCTGCTCGCACTCGATGCCGCCGAGCGGGGTGCCGATCCGGATCGGGCCCTCGCCCTCGCCCGCGACGAGGCGCACCCCGACCTGGCCATCTTCGAACCCGAAGGCGCTTCGCTGCGGGTCGGCGACGCCGAGGCGATCACGAAGGCCGCCAGCCGCAGCCCGGTCGAGGGCCGGCGAAAGGTGCTGGTGCTCACCGAGTTCGAGAAGGTGGCCCAAGCTGGACCCGCCCTGCTCAAGACGATCGAGGAGCCGCCGCCGTCCACCGTGTTCGTCGTGCTGGCCGAAGAGGTGCCGCCCGAGCTCGTGCCCATCGCCAGCCGAACGGCCCGCATCGATCTCGGGCCCGTGCCGGAGACCGCCCTGGTCGAACGGCTCGTGGGTGATGGCACGCCTTCCGACCTCGCGGCCGCCGCCGCGGCCGCGGCCGGCGGCGACCTGGCGCGCGCCCGACTGCTCGTCGGCGACCGTTCGCTCGGCGTCCGTCGGGACGCGTGGGCATCCATCCCCATGCGCGTCGACGGCACCGGCCACACGGCGACATCGCTGGTCGACGAGGTGGTCGCGCACATCGATGCGGCCCAGGAGCCGCTCGACGAACGCCACGCAGTCGAGCGCGACGAGCTGGTGGTCCAGATCGAGACGTACGGGCAGCCGAAGTCGCTGTTGAAGGAACTCGAGACGCGACACAAGCGGTCGGTCCGGCGCCACCGCACCGCCGAGCTGCGCTTCGGCCTGGCGACGATGGCAGCCACCTATCGCGATCGGCTGGCCACGGCGCCCGACCCCAGGCCGCACCTCGCCGCCCTCGACGCCATCCAGGAAGCGGCCGAGGCATGGGTGCGCAACCCCAACGAGCTCCTCCTCCTGCAGGCGCTGGTGGTCGGACTCGATCCCGTCTGAAGCACCGGGTTGCCGGCAACGACGGCGATGTCGCTCGGGGCGACCCGGAACGCTCGGATCTGGGGATCGCAGGGCGTCGCGCTACGCTCGCCCGACGTCGAATGCGATGCATTCGTCGACGAAACCGAGGTCGCTCCGCGGCCGATGGGTTCGCCTCGCCCGAATAGCTCAGTCGGCAGAGCGACGCTCTCGTAAAGCGTAGGTCGTGGGTTCAATTCCCACTTCGGGCTCCACTCCAGGACCACACCCCGATCCGTCGGGAACCAGATCAGCAGCGCGAGCGTCAGATGACCATGCGATCCCCACGACGGACCTCGGTAGTGCGGATGATCGCCGCAGCGGCGGCGATCACGATGGGTGTGACGGCCTGCTCCTCAGCTGATCCGGAGCCGGCGTCGTCCGGTCCGGATGCCGGCTTCGTCGGGTTACGCGGTGCTGCGCCCACGATGCTGCAGGAGGGCCGTTCCTGCGACGCCGTGCTCGAGGACTTCCAGTCGTTCGCTCCCGCAGTCCTGCGCGACTCCTTCGGGTTCGCGGGAGGCGACGTGTCGGCGGCCACGGTCGGTGGAGAGGCCATGGAGACCATGGACGACGCCGCATCCGCCCCGGCTGCCGCCGAGGTGAGCACCGAGGGCGGCTCCGACGGCGCAACGTCCGAGACCAACACCCAGGAGGCCGGCATCGACGAACCCGACGTCGTCGAGACCGACGGCGACTTCGTCTACCTCGTCGACGAGGACCGCCTCGTGATCCTCGACGGGTCGACCGCCGAGGTGCAGAGCCGCACCCAGCTCGCCGGGTACGGAGCCCAGCTGCTGCTGTCAGGCGATCGACTCCTGGCCATCGCCGGTGGCGGCGGTTACGGGATCGGTGGATCCATGGCGGGAGGTGGCATCGCTGTCGACGACGCCGGGGTCTCGGCGCCGGCCGTCGAGGAACCGGCCGTCGAGGAATCGGCCACAGCCGAACCGGCCACAGCCGAACCGGCCACAGCCGAACCGGCCCCCGATGAGCCCGTGCCCGACACCAGCGTCCCGGTCACCATCGTCCCGGACACGACGGTCCCGGAGCAGCCGATCCCGGTCGATCCCTTCCCGATGCCGAGCCCCGTGGACCCGCCGTCGTTCCCCGCAGACACGGTGATCCAGCTGATCGACGTCAGCAACCGCTCCGCGCCGGTCACCGTCCAGACCACCGAGCTCGAGGGCCAGCACGTGTCGACCCGGGTGGTCGACGGGGTGGCCCGGGTCGTGATCTCGACCTACCCGCAGATGATGCCGTTCGCCGACATGCCGGTCCTCGAGGACCAGGACGCCGTCGACGCCGCCGTGGCAGAGGGCGTGGCGTCGAGCACGATCGCCGACTGGTTGCCGTCGTACCGGACCTCCACCGACGCGGGCTCGACCACCGTCGAGGGACCGCTGGTGGAGTGTGAGGACGTGCTCGTGCCAGAGGTCAATGCCGGGCTGGCCGAGACGTCGGTGCTGCGGGTCGACTTCGAGGACGGCTTCGACCCGTCCGACACCACCACGGTCGTGGCCGAGGCCGGGACCGTCTACGCCTCGGCGTCGACCCTGTACATCGCCGCCACCCGCTACGTCAGCGCCGGCGACCGGGCCGAGATCGCAGCCGACGACTGGTCGACCGCGTTGCACGCCTTCGATCTGCGGGGTGACGGGCCCGCCGTCCACGTCGGGGCGGGCGAGGTGCCCGGCAACACGCTCAACCAGTACTCGCTCTCTGAGCACGACGGCTACCTGCGCATCGCGACCACCGAGGGCACCCCGTGGGGAGGTGGCGAGGACAGCGAGTCCGCCGTGCGGGTCCTGCGCCTCGACGGCAGCACCCTCGCCGAGGTGGGCATGGTCGGTGGCCTGGGCCGGACCGAGACCATCCAGTCCGTCCGCTTCATGGGTTCGGTCGGCTACGTGGTGACCTTCCGCCAGACCGATCCGCTGTACGTCATCGACCTTTCCGATCCGACAGCCCCGGCAGCGGTCGGCGAGCTCAAGATCCCCGGCTTCTCCTCATACCTGCACCCCGTCGGCGAGGGTCGCCTGGTCGGCGTCGGCCGTGACGCCGACCTCCAGGGCAACGACCGCGGCTTCCTCCTCTCGCTCTTCGACGTCTCCGATCCCACCGCACCCCAGCAGCTCCAGACCTACACCGAGCCCGACGCCCACTCCGCCGCCGGCTTCGACCCGAAGGCCTTCCTCTGGTGGGCACCGGAGTCGGCCGCCGTGGTGCCGATGGAGCGCTACGGCCTGTCCACAGAACAACGCCCCGACGGCTTCGAGGTGGGTATGGCCGTGTTCGACATCGACGACGGGGGCATCACCGAGCGCGCCACCATCACCGTCGACGGCCGCTACCCGTCGCGGGCGCTCGTGGTCCAGGACCGCTTGTGGTCGCTGTTCGACGGCGGCGTGTACACCTCCGGGTTCGGTGGCGAAGCCGGGACGTTCAACTCGTTCCGGTAGCGTCCGGACCATGGCCGACCAGGCGACGTTCGCAGACCAAGCGATGCCGCTGATGGACTCGTTGTACGGGGCGGCGCTGCGGATGACCCGCAACAAGGCCGACGCCGAGGACCTGGTGCAGGAGGCCTACCTGAAGGCGTACCGGGGTTTCGGCGGCTTCCAGGAGGGCACGAACCTCAAGGCCTGGATGTATCGCATCCTGACCAACACGTACATCAACATCTACCGCTCGAAGAAGCGGCGCCCGGACGAGACCGACCTCGCCGAGGTGGAGGACCTGTACCTCTATCGGCGCCTCGGAGGACTCGAGGGTGCCACCGCCGGCCGGTCCGCAGAGGACGAGCTGCTCGAGACCTTCACCGAGGGCGAGATCAAGCAGGCGATGGAGGACCTCCCCGAGAACTTCCGCATGGCCGTCCTCCTCGCAGATGTCGAGGGCTTCTCCTACAAGGAGATCGCCGAGATCCTCGACATCCCCATCGGGACCGTGATGTCGCGGCTGCACCGGGGAAGAAAAGGGCTCCAGAAGCAGTTGTACGAGTTCGCCGTCGCGCGTGGACTCGCAGAGCCCGTCGATGAGGCGGACCTCACCCCGGTCCCGGCGAACGCCGCGACCGACCCTGCTCGAGGCTGACGACATGACCGACCCCGACATCCCACCCGGCAAGTGCAACGAGACGCTCCACGAGCTGTACCACTTCCTCGACGGCGAGCTCACCCCGGCCAGGCGAGGCCACATCCAACAGCATCTCGAGGACTGTCCTCCCTGCTACGAGGCGTTCGACTTCGAAGCCGAGATCAAGGCCTACATCGCCGACAAGTGTCGCGAACGCGTCCCGGAGAGTCTCCGGACCCGCATTGCCGAGGCCATCGGGCACGAACCGCCTGCATCGTCGTGATCCGACGCGAACTGCTCGCCACGCATCGCAGCTCCTAGGATCGGCTCCATGTTCGCCGCTCCCGTCTGGCACTTCTGGATCGCCGTCGTGCTCATGATCACGCTCATCATCCCTGTGACGATCACCGTCGTGGTGCTCTACCTGCGCAAGGTCGTCAAGCCGCAGTACCCGGGGGTCGACCAAGAGCGTGGCTGACCTCGTCGACTGGGACCTCGCCGAGCGCATCGCCGTCCGCGCGTCCGGGAACGAGCCCTTTGCGGACTCCTACCTGGCCGATTCGCTCGAACCAGACTTCGCCGAGCTCACCAGCCAGGCCGAAGAGCTCGTCACCGCAGAGACCGGTCTCCGGTCCCTCGCAGGACCCGCTCGAGCGGCGGTCACCGACCGAGCGGGGTGGGTGCACGCCAACATCGCGTCGTTCCAACGCATCCTCGCTCCCCTCACCGACAAGGTCGGCAAGCGGGTCAGCGGCCCGTCGGCCCTCGTCATGCGCAGCGCATCGGCGCTCGAGGTCGGCCTGCTGCTGGGGTGGATGTCCGGGCGCGTCCTCGGACAGTACGACCTGCTCGTGGCGGCCGACGACGACCCCCAGGACCAGGACGTCGTCTACTACGTGGGCCCCAACGTGCTCGCCATCGAGAAGCGCTTCGGGTTCCCGCCGCGCGAGTTCCGCCTCTGGCTGGCCCTCCACGAAGTCACGCACCGGGCGCAGTTCACCGGGGTGCCGTGGATGCGCGAGCACTACCTCTCGCTGATCGACCGGATGCTGGCGTCCGCCCAACTCGACCCGATCCAGTTGCTCGGGGCGCTCAAACGGGCGGTCGACGAGATCCGGGCTGGTCGCAAGCCCCTGGCCGAGGGCGGCCTCGCCCACCTGCTGGCCACACCGGAACAACGCGACGTGCTGGACCAGATCGGTGGCCTGATGAGCCTGCTGGAGGGTCACGGCGACATCACCATGAACCGGGCCGGGATCGGCCACGTGCCGTCGGCCGACAGGTTCGCCCGGGTCTTGGCGCAACGGCGGACGAACGCCAACTTCGTCCAGAAGACCATCCAGCGTCTCCTCGGTCTCGAGGCCAAGCTCAACCAGTACCAGCAGGGCGAGGACTTCATCGAGGAGATCGAGCGGCTCGGCGACGGCAAGGACGCGCTCGCCCCCGTGTGGCGCGGCCCCATTTGGCTGCCGACGCTGTCGGAGATCCGTGATCCCCGGGAATGGGTCGATCGCGTCCGCCTCTCCGAGGAGCTGGTGGGGTAGCGGCGGTGGCCTCGGTCCTCGTCGTCGACGACGAACCCGATCTGCGATACCTGGCCCAGATCAGCCTGGAGATGGACGGCCACCGCGTGATGACGGCGGCGAACGGCGCCGAAGCGCTCGCCGCCGTGCAGGTCGAATTCCCCGATGTCGTGCTCCTCGACGTGATGATGCCCGAGGTCGACGGGTGGACGGTGTTGGCGCAGCTCAAGAGCCACCTCGACGACCAGATCTCCTCGGTGCGGGTGGTCATGATGACGGCGCTCGGTGCCGACGACGATCGCCTTCGCGGTGGCGTCGAGGGCGCGGTCCGCTACCTGGTCAAGCCGGTCATGCCCGAAGATCTGCGCGTCGCCGTTCGGGAGGTCCTCGCCGGCGCCCCCGAGCGCGACCAGCGCCTCAGTGCCCAGACCGGTGCCCTCGTGGAGCTGGCCCGGCGCGAGCGGGGCGACGGCATGGTCGACGACACCGGTCCGCGGCCGCGACTGTCTCGCCTCGAACGACCCCGGACCCGCGAGTCGACGCAGCCAGTCGCCGATGACGCCGCCGTCGTCGGCGCCGATCTCACCCCGAAGCAACGCCAGCTCCTCGAGGTGCTCGCCGGCACGCCATCGGTGAGCGACGCTGCCGCCGAACTGGGGGTGAGTCGCTCGAACATCTACGCCAGCCTGCGCCGGGTCGCCCGCAAGCTCGAGGTCTCGTCGGTGCCCGATCTGCTGCGGTCGTTGCGGGCCGGCGAGCTTCGCATCGTCGACGAGTGAACCCGGTGCGGGCCGAGCTGCTCACCCGCTGCTCCTTCCCTCCTGCCGGCACGGCGGTGACCTGCGCGGTGTCGGGCGGACCCGACTCGCTGGCCCTGTTGCTCCTGGCGGCCGAGGCGGGCCTCGACGTGACGGCCGTCCACGTCGACCACGGCCTGCGGCCGGAGAGCGCAGGGGAGGCCGAGGTCGTGGCCGCGGCGGCGGGGTCGGTCGGCGCGCGCTTCCGGGCCGAGCGCGTCGAGGTCGGCCCGGGCGGTGACCTCGAGGCGCGGGCCCGTGCGGCCCGGCGGACGGTGCTGCCACCCGACACCCTCTATGGCCACACGGCCGATGACCAGGCCGAGACGGTCCTGCTCGCGCTGCTCCGCGGTGCCGGTCTCGACGGACTGCGGGGAATGCGACCAGTGGGCCATCCGATCCTCGCCCTCCGGCGATCCGACACCGAGCGGGTCTGCGCCGATGCCGGCCTCGTCCCGGTCCGGGATCCCAGCAACCACGACGTGCGCTTCCGGCGCAACCGCGTCCGCCACGAACTGCTCCCCCTGCTCGACGACATCGCGCAACGAGACGTCACCACCGTGGTCGCACGGACAGCCACTGTGTTGCTCGACGATGCGGACTTCCTCGACGCTGCCTCTTCGCCGCTCGACCCGACGGATGCCATGGCTCTCGCCTCCGCCCCGCCCGCCCTCGCCCGGCGAGCGCTGCGACGGTGGCTTCGCGAGCTCGACGCGGAGCGCCATCCGCCGGACGCGGACGGCATCGCTCGCGTCCTCGCCGTGGCGCGCGGCGAGGCCGTGGCCGCGCAGATCGCCGGCGGGATCGAGGTGCGCCGCTCCCGCCAGCGTCTCGTGGCCACTGCCCCGTCCGGCTAGGTTTCGCCCGCGTGGCTTCCCCCCCGCACGACGACGACCTGATCGGCGAGGTCCTCGTCGACGCCGAGTCGCTCCAGGCGCGGATCGCCGAGCTCGGACAGGAGATCGCCGCCGACTACGCCGGACGTGTCCCACTGCTGGTCGCGGTGCTCAAGGGCGCCTTCATCTTCATGGCCGACCTGTCGAGGGCCATCGACATCCCCCTCGAGGTCGACTTCATGGCCGTGTCGTCCTACGGGGCGAGCACGCGGTCCTCCGGCGTGGTCCGGATCGTGAAGGACCTCGACATCGACCTCCACGGCCGCCACGTCATCATCGTGGAGGACATCATCGACTCGGGCCTGACCCTGCGGTACCTGCGCAAGACGTTGCAGGCGCGCAGTCCCGCGTCCCTCGAGGTGTGCGCGCTCTTCGTGCGAGAGGGCAACGCCCAGGCAGACGTCGATCTGCGCTACAGGGGCTTCACCATCCCGCCCGCGTTCGTCATCGGGTACGGGCTCGACGTCGCCGAGCGCCACCGGAACCTCCCCGACATCAGGACCTACCTGGGCGAAGAGTGACCGCGACCCGCCGGTCGGAATGAAACGCGTCCCGATAGCCTTGCTCGCACTGTGAAGAAACGCCTGCGTCGCCCCACGATCATCTACGTCGTCATCGGTCTCCTCGCAGCGATGGTGGCGGCATCGTTCTTCCGGGGCGGATCCGATGTCGAGGACCTCAACCTGAGCGAGTTCCGGGCCGCCGTGGCCGAGGGCGACGTCGAGACCGCCACCATCAAGGACCGCAGCAACGCGGTCGAGGGCGAGCTGCGGGACGGTTCCGAGTACAAGGTCTCCTTCCCGGCCGAGTTCGCCGACGAGCTCACCGAGGAGCTGTCGGAAGCCTCGCCTGCGATCGAGATCGAGACCGACCAGCAACAGGAGTCGATCTGGGTCTCCCTGCTGTTCAGCCTGCTGCCGCTCCTCATCCTCTTCGGGCTGTTCCTCTTCGTGCTCAACGCCATGTCGGGCGGGGGCAGCCGTGTCATGCAGTTCGGGAAGGCGAAGGCCAAGCAGTTCAACAAGGACCAGCCCAAGGTGACCTTCGACGACGTGGCTGGTGCCGACGAGGCCGTGGAGGAGCTCCACGAGATCAAGGAGTTCCTCGAGAACCCGGCCAAGTTCGCCGCCATAGGGGCCAAGATCCCCAAGGGCGTCCTCCTCGTGGGCCCGCCTGGGACCGGCAAGACGTTGCTCGCCCGTGCAGTGGCGGGGGAGGCCGGCGCTCCGTTCTTCTCGATCTCGGGCTCGGACTTCGTCGAGATGTTCGTCGGTGTGGGTGCGTCGCGCGTCCGTGACCTGTTCAACCAGGCCAAGGAGCAGGCCCCGGCCATCGTGTTCATCGACGAGATCGACGCCGTCGGCCGCCACCGTGGCGCCGGCATGGGCGGCGGTCACGACGAACGCGAGCAGACGCTCAACCAGCTCCTGGTGGAGATGGACGGCTTCGACGGCAACACCGGCGTCATCCTCATCGCCGCCACCAACCGCCCCGACATCCTCGACCCCGCGCTGCTGCGCCCGGGCCGCTTCGACCGCCAGATCATCGTCGACCGGCCCGATCTCGAGGGCCGTCGCGCCATCCTCGACGTCCACGTCAAGGGCAAGCCCCTCGCCGATGACGTCGACAACACCGTGATCGCCCGCCGGACGCCCGGCTTCACGGGCGCCGACCTGGCCAACCTCATGAACGAAGCCGCCCTGATGGCCGCACGCAGCTCCTCCGACACCATCGACATGCGCACCGTCGAGTCCGCCATCGATCGGGTGCTGGCCGGGCCGGAGCGCAAGACCCGCGTCATGTCCGAGCGGGAACGAACGGTCACCGCCTACCACGAGGCCGGTCACGCCCTCGTGGGCCACGTTCTCGAGCACTGTGACCCGATCCACAAGGTCTCGATCGTGGCCCGCGGCCGTGCACTGGGTTGGACGCTGGCCCTGCCGCTCGAGGACCGCTACACCCACACCCGTTCCGAGCTCGTCGACCGCCTCGCCATGCTGCTCGGCGGGCGCACCGCCGAGGAGGTCGTCTTCGGCGACATCACCACCGGCGCGGCCGACGACATCGAGAAGGCCACCGACATCGCCCGGGCCATGGTCACGGCCTACGGCATGAGCGACTCCGTGGGTCCGCTGGCCCTCGGTGCCAAGCAGGGCGAGATCTTCCTCGGCAAGGAGTACGGCCACGAGGCCAACTACTCCGACAACGTGGCCGCCATCATCGACGACGAGATCCGGGTCCTGGTGAGCGGCGCCCACGAACGGGCCGAGGCCATCCTCACCACCTACCGCTCCACGCTCGACCTGCTGGCCAGCGAGATGCTGGACAAGGAGACGCTGGACGAGGCCGACCTCGATCGCATCTTCGGACACCTCGAGACCTGGGTCGATCCCGACACTGCAGCTCTCGACGACGTCGAGCCGGCTCCCGTCGAGATCGACCCTGCCCCGGCCGAGGTCGAACGCGCCCCCGTGGTGGCGTCCGAGCGCGCCGCCGCCGAACCGACGGTCGGTGAAGCCGAGCGGGCGCCGGTACCCCCGGTCCGGTCCCGCTTCCGGTGGCGTCTGCGGCCCGGGACCTCCGGCCCGTGAGCGTCATCCCGCACGATCCGGACGAGAACACCAACCTCGCACCGGAGATCGACCGCCCCCGCATCGAGGCCGCCATCTCCGAGATCCTGGCTGCCATCGGCGAGGACCCCACGCGCGACGGGCTGCTCGACACGCCGGCCCGCGTGGCCCGCATGTACGCAGAGATCTTCGCCGGGCTCCATGACACCCCCGATCATCACCTCAAGACGACGTTCGAGGCCGACCACGACGAGATGGTCATGGTGCGCGACATCCCGATCTACTCGGCGTGCGAGCACCACCTGATCCCCTTCATCGGGACCGCGCACATCGCCTACATCCCCAACGACAACGGGCGGATCACCGGGTTGTCGAAGCTGGCCCGGCTGGCCGATGTCTACGCGCGCCGGCCCCAGGTCCAGGAACGCCTCACGGTGCAGATCGCCGACGCTCTCGATCGGGTCCTCGAACCCCGTGGCGTCCTCGTGGTGCTGCGGGCCGAGCACCTGTGCATGTCGATGCGCGGGGTGCGCAAGCCGGGCACCACCACGGTCACCTCGGCGGTACGGGGGTTGTTCCGCACGAACACCGCCACCCGCTACGAAGCGATGCGTCTGATCGATCTCTAGGCCGATGCAACCGCTGGTCATGGGCGTCTTGAACGTGACGCCGGATTCGTTCTCGGACGGGGGAGCGTGGACCAGCGTCGAGGCCGCCGTCGCCCACGGTCGGTCGATGCTCGCCGCCGGCGCCGGCGTGGTCGACGTGGGCGGGGAGTCGACCCGGCCCGGGGCCGAGCCGGTGTCCGCCGCCGAGGAGCTCGCCCGGGTGCTGCCCGTGATCGAAGGTCTGATCCCCGAGGTGCACGCCGCCGGTGCCCGGTTGTCGATCGACACCCGCCACTCGTCGGTCGCCCAGGGCGCGCTCTCCGCCGGCGCCACCATCCTGAACGACATCTCGGCGTCGCTCCACGACGTCGCAGCCGCACACGGCGCGGGCTGGGTCGCCATGCACATGCAGGGGGAGCCGCAGACCATGCAGACCGCTCCCCGATACGACGACGTGGTCGACGAGGTGTTCGATCACCTGACGGCCGCCGTGACCGTCGGTCGGGGCGCCGGCGTGGGGGAGATCTGGATCGACCCTGGCATCGGATTCGGCAAGACCCACGCCCACAACTGGGCGCTGCTCGGATCTCTGGATCGGTTCGTGGCCAGCGGGGTCCCGGTGGTGGTGGGCACCAGCCGGAAGGGCTTCCTCGGGGCGGTATCGGGTGAAGCCGATGGCAGCGACGGTCCCACCCCGGCGCAGGACCGCCTGGAAGGATCGATGACGACCGCCGTCTGGGCTGCCACCATGGGAGCTGCGATGATCCGCGCCCACGACGTCCCCGCCACGGTGAGAGCCGTCCAGGTCGCCGGTCCGTCGCGCCCCGCGTCCGTCGTCGCCCTTCCCGGTGGTCGTTGATGGCGATGCGGGGCAAGTGGGCGCAGGGCATCCCGCCCCGGAACTTCACCTGGATCGTGCAGGACCGTCTGGCGGTCTGCGAGCGCCCGGGCGGCTACGGCCAGAACCATCGCAAGGTCCGCCGCCAGGAGGAGATCATCTGGCTGCGTGAGCAGGGTTTCACCACCGTGATCTCCCTGGTGCAGTCGACCCACAACCTGCACAACTACGACGAGTTCGGATTGCCCTGGCGCCACCGACCGTTGTCGGCGAGCGACGAGCAGGAGACCTACCTCAACCGGCTCTTCCCCGAGCTGCGCCAGCTCCTGGTCGACGGTGGCAAGGTCGTCGTCCACCAGGACGAGCTCGGCGACCGAGTGGCGGGGTTGATGGCGGCGTACATCCTGTGGAACCACCTCGTCCCGGCCCCGCCGCAGGCCATCTCCATCGTGGAGCAGCTACTGCATCGCCAGCTCGGGCCCGGGGCGCGCAGTCTGGTCGCCCTGGTCCAGAAGCTGCCCGCGCCGGGCGTGTTGTCGGCGCCCCAGCTCCCGGAGGCGCCGCTCGGCCCCGATCCGGAGGTCGACGACACCTGATGGCCGACCGCACACCGGACGACGCATCACCGACCAACGGCGACAGCATCCAGATCAGAGGGCTGCGGTTGCTGTGCCGCGTCGGTGTCCCGGCCGAGGAGCGGGCGGTGGCCCAGCCGGTGGAGATCGATCTCGATCTCGCCGTCGACGTGGCGACGGCTGCCGGGTCCGATGCCGTGGACGACACCGTCGACTACGGGGCGGTCGCGGTCGCCGTCGCGACCGCGGCGACGGCCGGTGAGCACCGGCTCCTGGAGCGGTTGGCGTCCGTCGTGGCCGAGACCGCCCTGGACCTGGACGAGCGGGTGCAGGCCGCCACCGTCACCGTGCGCAAACTCCGGCCCCCGGTGCCCGTCGACGTGGCGTCGACGGGTGTCCGCATCCACCGGTGGCGATGACCCGGGCGTTCCTCGGGCTGGGATCCAACCTCGGCGACCGCCCCGCGCAGCTCCGATCCGCTGTCGGCTCGTTGCCTGACGTGGTCGCAGTCTCCGACCTCTACGAGACCGATCCCGTCGGCGGGCCCGACCAGGGCCGGTTCCTCAACCTCGTCGTCCAGATCGAGACCGAGCTGGAGCCTCGCACCCTGCTCGGTCTGTGCCAGCGGCTCGAGTCCGCCGCCGACCGTGTGCGCGACGTCCGGTGGGGACCCCGCACCCTCGATGTCGACATCCTCTGGATCGACGGGGTGACGGTCGACGAACCCGACCTGCGGATCCCCCACCCCCGGATGTTCGAGCGCCGGTTCGTCCTCGCACCGCTGGCGGAACTCGCGCCGGACCTGGTTCCCGAGGGGTGGGAGACCGACGTCGAGGGCCGGGTCGATCGCCGTGGCCCGTTGACCACCGGATAGGGTGTCCCCCGGACAGGCACCACGCAGGGTCTGATCTGGAAGGACTCTCGTACGTGACCACGCACGACGCGCGCATCATCGGCAACGGTCGTGCCGGCCGAGCGCTCGCGGCCGCACTCGTGTCCGCCGGCTGGTCGGTCGATGGACCCCTGGGGCACGCCCACGGCCCTGACGCCACCACCGGCGCCCGCTTCGTCGTCCTGGCCGTCCCGGACGGACGCGTGGCCGACGTCGCCGCCGGTCTCGCCCCCGGCGAGGCGGTGGTCGTGCACCTGGCCGGTTCGCTCGGGCTCGACATCCTCCGCCCCCACGAACGGACGGCTTCCGTGCACCCCCTGGTCGCGTTGCCGGACGCGACGCGCGGCGCAGACCGACTTTCTGGCGCCTGGTTTGCCGTCGCCGGGGATCCCGCGGCGATCGACGTGGTGGAGGCCCTGGACGGCCGAGCCGTGCGCGTGGCCGACGGCGACCGCACTCGATATCACGCCGCCGCCGTGATGGCTTCGAACCACCTCGTCGCCCTCCTCGGCCAGGTCGAACGGGTGGCAGCCGAGGTGGGCGTGCCACTGGAGGCGTACCTCGACCTGGCCCGCGGAGCCCTCGAGGACGTGGCCGCGGTCGGACCGGCCCATGCCCTCACCGGCCCGGTATCCCGCGGTGACTGGGACACCGTCGGCCGTCACCTCGAGGCCATCGACGCCGTCGAACGACCGGCCTACACCGCTCTCGCCGACGCGGCGCGGCGTTTGCAGCGGGCCGTGTCGTGAAGCAGGTCGCCACCATCGCCGCGCTCCGTGAACTGCTCGACGGCGAGCGCGCCGCCGGCCGGTCCGTCGGTTTCGTCCCCACCATGGGATTCCTGCACGACGGGCACGTCTCGTTGATGCGGGCAGCCCGTGTCGCCGCCGACCTCGTGGTGACGTCCATCTTCGTGAACCCCCTGCAGTTCGCCGCTCACGAGGACCTCGACGACTATCCCCGGGACCTCGAGCGGGACACGGCGAGGGCGGCCGACGCGGGTGTCGACGTGCTGTTCGTCCCGGCGGTTGCCGAGATGTATCCACGTCCCGTGCAGACCACGGTCAGCGTGGCCGGGGTCTCCGACGGTTTCGAGGGCGCCAGCCGCCCGACGCACTTCGCCGGCGTGGCCACCGTGGTCGCCAAGCTCTTGTCCATCGTGGGTCCGTGCTCGGCGTTCTTCGGGGAGAAGGACTTCCAGCAGCTCGCGGTGGTCCGTCGCATGGTCTCCGATCTGTCGATGTCGGTCGACGTCGTCGGATGCGACACCATCCGCGAGCCGGACGGTCTGGCCATGTCGAGTCGCAACGCGTACCTCACCGAGTCCCAACGGGCGGCGGCGCCGGTCGTGCACCGGGCGCTGCGGGCCGGCGCGGCTGCGGTCCTCGCCGGCGAGTGCGACCCGGCGGAGATACGCGCGCTGATGGCCCGGGTCGTCGCCGCCGAAGCCGAGGCCACGCTCGACTACGCCGACGTTGTCGCCGCTCACGACCTGACCGTCCCCGACACGCTGGCCGGCGATTTGCGTCTGCTGGCCGCCGTGCAGTTCGGTATGACCCGACTCATCGACAACGTGGGGGTGACCGTCGCGGCTCCGTGCCCAACGGACCAGCCGGCACCCACCCAGAGGAGCTGATCACCGTGCGTCGACGCATGATGAAGTCCAAGATCCACCGCGCCACCGTCACCGACGCGAACCTCCACTACGTGGGGTCGGTCACCGTCGACGAGGACCTCCTCGACGCCGCCGACATCATGGGGTTCGAGCAGGTGGCCATCGTCGACGTCGACAACGGCGCCCGGCTCGAGACCTACACCATTGCCGGTCCCCGAGGATCGGGCGTCGTGTGTCTCAACGGTGCAGCCGCCCGGCTCGTCAGCCCCGGCGACACCATCATCATGATCAGCTACGCCGATTACGAGCAGGCCGAGCTCGCCCGCTACGAGCCCACTGTCGTCCACGTCGACACCACCAACCGTCAGGTCGACGAGGTCACGGCCGAGCTGATCGCCGAGCGCCAGCGCGGCCCTGCTCCCCACCCCTACATCGAGGTCGCGAACCCTCGGTCGACCGACGACCTCCGGGTTCGTTGACGAATGCTCCGCATTCGTCCTGACGTCGGCCGAGAGCGCCGCTGCGTCAGCCGCTGAAGGGCAGACTGACGCCGTGGACACGCTCGACCTGCTCGTGCTCGGATCCGGCGTGGCGGGGCTGTCCGCGGCCGTGCGCGCCGCTGACGTCCACCACATGCAGGTCGGGGTCCTCACCAAGGGCGAGCTGGAGCAGTCGGCCACCCGCTGGGCGCAGGGCGGGGTGGCAGCGGTGCTCGGCGGCGACCCGGACTCCACCGATCTGCATCTCGCCGACACGCTCGCCGCCGGCGCGGGTCTGTGCGACCTCGATGCCGTGCGCGTCCTGGTCGACGAGGGGCCGGCTCGGGTCAACGAGCTCATCGCCATGGGCGCGATGTTCGACCGGGACGAGGGCGGCGAGTACCTCCTCGCTCGCGAGGGCGGCCACAGCCATCCCCGCATCCTCCACGCCGGCGGGGCCGCCACGGGAGTCGAGGTGGAGCGAGCCCTGGTCGACGCCGTGCGCAAGACCGCGGCCGTGCTGCTCGAGCGCACGTTCGCGCTCGACCTGCTCGTCGAGCACGGACGCTGCGTCGGCGTGCGCGCCTTCGACCAGCACGGCGAACCGCTCGTCGTCCGGGCCCGGAACGTCCTCCTCGCCACCGGAGGCGGCGGCCAGCTCTATTCGGTCACCACCAACCCACTCGAGGCGACCGGTGACGGGATGGCCATGGCGTTGCGGGCGGGCGCGGCGGTGGCCGATGTCGAGTTCGTCCAGTTCCACCCCACGGCGCTCCACCACCCCTCGATGCCTCGCCCGCTGATCTCCGAAGCCCTCCGGGGACACGGTGCCATGCTCCGTGATGCCGCCGGCGAGCGCTTCGTGGACGAGCTCCAGCCGCGCGACATCGTGTCGCGCGCCATCACGGCCCAGCTCCAGCGCGACGGGAGCGAGCACGTGTGGCTCGACGCCACGGTGCTGGAGCACTTCGGCGAGCGCTTCCCGACCATCCTCGCCGCCCTCGACCGGGTCGGCCTCGATCCCGACACCGACTGGCTCCCGGTCGCCCCGGCGGCTCACTACTGCTGTGGAGGAGTGGTCAGCGATCTCGATGGCGCCAGCTCGTTGCCCGGGCTGTGGGTCGCCGGTGAGGTCGCCTGCAACGGCGTGCACGGTGCCAACCGCCTGGCTTCGAACTCGCTGCTCGACGGCATGGTCTTCGGCCCCCGTGTCGTGGAGTCGATCGACGCCGGGAAGGACGTCGCCGAGCCCACGGGAGCGATGCGGTGCGTGCTCTCGGACGGGTCGGGTGGCGTGGGCGGTCGCGTGCTCGAGTCGACCGGTCCCTCGTCGCAGTCGTCCGGTGGCACCGCGACCGATGTGGCCGCAGCCCGCGACGAGTTCCAGCGGATGATGACTGCGGACGCCGGTGTCCTTCGGACCGATGAATCGCTGGCCGCGGCCGTGGCCGCTGCGACGACCACGATGGTCGAGCCGTTCGACACGGCGTCGGCCGAGCTGCGGAACCTGGTGACCCTCGGCATCGCTGTCGTCATCGCCGCACGGGCCCGGACCGAGACACGGGGCGCGCACACCCGCGTCGATCACCCCGAAGCCGACGATGGCCTCGAGGTGCGGTTCGTCGTAGCGGGACCCATGGCGGGATAGGGGACAGTCCTGCCACCGGAGATCGCCCGGTCGGGCGACACCGTGGCCGACGTCGCATCGCGCAGAAGGGAGGGAACCATCGCCGTGGACACCGCCGAACACGCCAACGGTCGCTACCGACACCATGCGCTGCTCTACGACTCCGACGTGTCGTTCGTCGACGCGGTGGTGCCCTTCGTCCAGGAGGGTGTCGACGCCGGTGAGCCGGTGCTGCTGGGACTGACGGAGGCCAAGGTCGGGCTCCTCGCCCGTCACCACGACCTCGGCCACGAACTGGTGCTGATCCAGGACCTGGAGTACGCCAATCCCGTCAAGACCATCCACCGGTGGCTCTCGGAGTTCGGCGCCCTGGTCGGTGGCGGGGCACCGGGGATCCGTGCTCTGGGCGAGGTCCCCCACCCGGGAACGGGTGGCGACTGGTACCAGTGGGTCCGCTACGAGGCCATCATCAACCGGGCGTTTGCGGACGTGGCGCTGTGGAGCCTGTGCCCCTACGACGAGCGTGTGACGCCCCCGGAGGTGCTCGCTGACGTGGCGTGCACGCATCCGTTCCTGACCACCGTCGACGGGCACCGTCCCAGCGCCTGGTACGAGGATGAGGCGGCGTTCCTGGAACGGCTTCCCCGCCGCCCGGGTCTCGGCGACGTCCGACCGCCCGACCGCGTCTTCCACGACCCGATGCCCCACGAGGCCAGGCACCATCTCATCGGCCTCACGGACGGCATGGGCCTCGATCCTGACGCCGTCGACGACCTGCACGTCGCCGTGAGCGAGCTCGTCTCCAACGCGCGCCACCACGGCGACGATCCGGTCACCGTCCGGGTCTGGACCGAGCCCGACCGGCTGGAGGTCACGGTGACCGATCGTGGCGCCGGGCCGGCGGATCCCTGCGTCGGGTGGATCCCGCCGGCAGATCCTGCGGCCATCGGCGGGGGACGTGGTCTGTGGCTGACGCACCAACTGGCCCTCACCCTCGACGTCTGGAGGGAGGCCGACGAAGGTTTCACTGCCCGGCTGTCGATCGTGGCGTAGGTCCCCGATGCAGTCCGACGCCATCGACCTCGCCAGCCGGCCTGACCCCCCGTTCTTGTCACCGAAACGGTCGCCCTGAGCCCCGAAACGGTGACGAGAACGGGTTCGTGGCAGGCTGCCCCGAAACGGTGACGAGAACGGGTTCGTGGCAGGCTGCCCCGATGCTGTCCGACGCACCGGTCCAGCCGCCGATCCACGCTGTCCGAGCTGCGGTCAGCAGCGCCCTGGCCGAGGATCTGACGCCGCTGGGCGACCTCTCGGCTGCCCTCGTGCCCGGTGACGTCACCGTCGAGGCATCGTTCGTCCCGCGCCAGGCCGGCGTCGTCGCCGGGACCGCATGCGCCACCGAGACCTTCGCCCAACTCGATGCCGAGGTCCGGGTGCGCTGGGAGGTCGGCGAGGGCGACCACGTCGATGCCGGACAGGTGATCGGGGTCGTGCGCGGCCCGCTGACATCGGTGCTCACCGGAGAGCGCACGGCCCTGAACTTCCTCTGCCACCTGAGCGGCGTGGCGTCGTTGACCCGCCGGTTCGTGGCCGCGGCCGCCGAGGGCGGCGATGCCCGCATCTGGGACACGCGCAAGACCACGCCGGGTCTGCGCAGCCTCGAGAAGGCGGCGGTGCGAGCGGGGGGCGGGGCCAGCCACCGGGGCAACCTGTCCGACTGGGTGATGCTCAAGGACAACCACCTGGTGTCACTGGTCGTGGCCGATGCCGTGCCGCGAGCCAAGCAGGCGTGGCCGGGGCGCACCGTCCACGTCGAGGTCGACGATCTGCCGGGACTCCTCGAGGCCCTCGACGCACGCGCTGACGCCATCCTCCTCGACAACTTCACGCCCGCAGCGGCCGCCGAGGCGGTGGGCGCCGCCGACGAGTGGGCGAGGAACAACGGCGGGAGGCGCCCCCTGCTCGAGTGCTCGGGGGGCATCACCATCGCGAGCGCGTCGTCGTACTCGGCCACCGGCGTCGATCTCCTCTCCACCAGCCAGATCACGCAATCCGCGCCGGCCCTCGACATCGGGTTGGACGTGATCGGATGATCGACCGGGTGGGGCAGTGACCTAGCCTCTCCCGCCGTGCATCTGCTGGCCATCGACGTCGGGAACACCCAGACCGTGATCGGGCTCTACGCCCTCGACGGCGCGAGCGAACCGATCGTCGACTCTGCCAACCGGGCAGCCGACTCCGACCTGCTCGACCACTGGCGCATTGCCACCAACGTCGAGCGCACGGCCGACGAGTACGCGCTGCTGTTCCAGGAGTTCCTGGCCTTCCACGGCTTCGGTTGGCCCGAGGACGTCCGGGGCTTCGCAGTGTGCTCGTCGGTTCCGAGGGTGACTGGATCGTTGCGCAGCTTCAGCGAGCGCTACCTCGGGCAGGAGGCGCTCGTCGTCGAACCCGGGGTCAAGACCGGCATGCCGATCCTCTACGACAACCCCCGCGAGGTGGGTTCGGACCGCATCGCCGACGCCGTGGCCGCGTGGGATCTCTTCGGCGGTCCCACCATCGTCATCGACTTCGGCACGGCGACCACCTTCGAGGCCATCTCGGCCAAGGGCGAGTACCTCGGTGGCGCCATCTTTCCCGGCATCGACATCAGCCTCGACGCCCTCTTCGGCCGGGCCGCAGCTCTCCGGCGCGTCGAGTTGGTGGAACCCGAGCACGTGATCGGCCGATCCACCGTCGAGTCGATGCAGTCCGGCGCCGTCTACGGCTACACCGCCGTGGTCGACGGCATGGTGCACCGCTTCGAGGAGGCGCTCTCCGCCTCCGCCACCGTGGTGGCGACCGGCGGTCTGTCCGGGCTCATCGCGCCGCTGTCGGAGACCATCGAGCACCACGAGCCGTGGCTCACCCTGCACGGTCTGCGCCTCATCCACGAGAAGAACGCGACCTGATGACCACCGAGACGCCCTTCGACCCCCCGTACCGATTCGAGGTCACGGGCCACGCCGCCGACATCGTCGAGCAACACGCCGGTCTCGAAGACGGAGAGGAGACCGACCACACCGTGTCCCTCGCCGGCCGGGTCATGCTGCTGCGCGACCAGGGCAAGCTGGCCTTTGCCACGCTGCGCGAGGGGAATGGCGCCGAGATCCAGCTCTTCGCCCTGGCCAAGGTGCTCGACGGCTTCGACGAGTTCGTCGGGCGGACCCTCGGCGACTGGGTCGGCGTCACCGGCGAGGTCGTCCGCACCCGGCGGGGCGAGCTGTCGATCAAGGTCCGGTCGTGGGTGCTGCTGGCCGAGGCCCGTCGCGGCTTCGGCGACAAGTTCCACGGCATCACCGACACCGACCTGCGGTATCGCCAGCGCTACGCCGACCTGTGGGCCAACCCCGAGGCCGCCCAGGTCTTCCGGGACCGGTCCCGGATCATGAGCCTCACCCGACGGTGGTTGGAGGATCGCGACTTCGTCGAGGTCGAGACGCCCGTGCTCCAGCACGTGGCCAGCGGCGCGGCGGCCACCCCGTTCACCACGCACCACAACGCGCTCGACGTCGATCTGAAGCTGCGCATCGCGCCCGAGCTCTTCCTCAAGCGTCTCGTGGTCGGCGGCTTCGAGCGCGTGTTCGAGATCGGCCGCGTCTTCCGCAACGAGGGCATCTCCACCCGCCACAACCCTGAGTTCACCATGCTCGAGCTGTACGAGGCCTACGCCGACTACGGCGACATCATGGTCCTCGTGGAGGAACTGGTTGCGCACCTGGCCACCGAACTGCACGGCACCAACCAGCTCGCCTACGGCGAACGCGAGCTCGACCTGTCCACTCCATGGCGTCGCGCCTCGATGGCGGAGCTGATCGAGGACGCCATCGGTATCCGACTCGACGTCGGCCAACCTCTGGACGAGGTCCGCGCCGTGGCCACTCAGCACGGCGTCGAGGTCGAGGACTCGTGGGGCACCGGCAAGCTCATCCTCGAGATCTACGAGAAGACGACCGAGGCCGACCTCTGGGGCCCCGTGTTCGTCACCGACTACCCCGAGGAGGTCTCGCCCCTGTCCCGGTCGCATCGCGACCAGCCGGGCGTGACCGAGCGCTTCGAGGCCATCGTCGCTGGTCGTGAGCTGTGCAATGCCTTCTCCGAGCTCACCGACCCCGACATGCAGCGAGCCCGCTTCGAGGACCAGGTCCGCCAGAAGGACGCCGGTGACCACGAAGCCATGGCGCTCGACGAGGACTATCTCCGCGCCATGGAGTACGGCCTCCCCCCGACGGGTGGCCTCGGCATCGGCATGGATCGCCTGGTGATGCTGCTCACGGACACCCCCTCGATCCGCGACGTGGTCCTCTTCCCGACCCTGCGCCCCGAGGTCATCGAGTAGCTACTCGATGCCGTGGTCCACGGCGAAGCGCACGAGCTCCTGGCGACGGTTCAAGTGGAGCTTGGAGAGGATGTTCCGCACGTGGTTCTCCACTGTCTTCGGGGAGATGAAGAGCTGCTCGCCGATCTCCTTGTAGGTGTGGCCCCGCGCGACGTACTGGAGCACCTCCCGCTCCCGTTCCGACAGCACCTCCACGGGTCCGCTTGCCTTCGCCAGGCGCCGGAACTCGCCCAGCACCAGCGACGCGAGCTGTGGTGAGAACACCGGTTCGCCCTTCGCCGCCCGCCACAGCGCGTTGCGCAGCTCTTCCGGCGGTGTGGTCTTGACCAGGTATCCGACGGCGCCTGCCGCCACGGCGTCGAGAAGATCGCGCTCGGCCTCGGACACGGTCAGGATGACGATGCGGACCTGCTGCCCGCAGGTCTTGGCGACCTTCATGCCGCCACCGGGCATGTGGAGGTCGCACAGCACCAGGTCGGGTTCGTGGGTGGCGATTGCCTCGATTGCCTCGTCGGCGTCGGCGGCCTCGGCCACCACCTGGAAGTTGGATCCCAGTTCGGAACGCAGTCCGGAGCGCCAGATGGCGTGGTCGTCGGCCACCACGAGGCGCACGGGGCCGAGGGTGCCGGAGCGATCAGTCGTTCCGCTCATGTCGAGAGAGTACGCCCGGCGACGGGCACGACGATGCGGACCTCGGTGCCCCGGCCGGGGTTCGGGTCGATCTCGACCCGGCCTCCGATCTCCTCGATCCGGCCTCGCACCGACCGGGACAGGCCCACGCCCTCGCTCGTGGTTGCGCCGTCGAAGCCCTGCCCATCGTCCTTGACGCTGCACCGCACCACGGCGCCATCAGGTTCGGCGTAGACAGTGATGACCCGCGCCCAGCCGTGTTTGGCCGCGTTGGTGCACGCCTCGCCCACGGCGCCGGCGACCGCCTCGACGATCGTCGCGGCGAGATCGGGCAGATCGGGGGCGACCACGACGCGGACGTTCGTCTCGTCCCGCCGCTCGGCGCGACCGGCGACCTGGCGCAGCGCCGCCCCCAGGTCTCCGCCCCCCTCGGCGACACCGGTGCCGAAGAGGTACTCGCGCAGCTCGCGCTCCTGGTCCCTGGCCAACCTGGCCAGCTCCGGTTCGTCGGATCGGCGCTGCACGACCGCCAGTGTCTGCAGCACGCCGTCGTGCAGGGTCCGGGCCACCTCCTCCCTTGCGTGGGTCAGGGCGATCTCCGCCTCGGCCTCGATCAGGCGCCCGGCGGCGAACCCGGCCATCGCGCCGGCCAGCGTGTACAGGAACAGCGTCGACGAGCGCGACAGGATCTCGTCCGCCGACCACCCCCCTCCCGGTTCGAGCAGGTCGCCGAGGGTCCTGCCGATCCCCACGGCCACGCCGGCGGCCGCACCACCACGCGTTCCGAGCGCGATACCGGCGGAGAGCACGCTGGCCAGCGGCCACGCGGATCCCAGCGACAGGGGGTGTGGCCCGCCGTAGACGACGCCATCGCCGAGCGCGAGCGCCGTGGCCACCCCGACGTCGACAGCCAGTGGGAGCGGGCGGAGCAGCGCTTCGGCGCCGTCGCGGCGGAGCCGCACCCACCAGAGCGCCGTGACGAACGCGGCAGCCGCCACCAGCGCCCAGGCCGCCGCGGGACGGGAGACCAGATCGCGGGTGGCGAGCAGCACCGCCACGAGCCAGACCAGGCACGCCACCCGGAACGCCGTGAGTCCGAGGACCAGGCTCCGCACCAGCGGGGAGGCGTGCACGCCACATCGTGACATGCCCGAGGATCAGTTCGCGGCGGCGGTCACCATGGTGAGGAGGTGATCGGCGCCGTCAGCGAGGGCGATGGTCGCGTCCGATCGCTCCAGCGTCTCGAGGGAGGTCTTGGCGGCATCCACGTGGCACTCGGCTTCGGCGATGGTTGCCTCGACGGCCCCGGAGGCCACCACCAGATCTCGCGCCCGGTCGCGCTCGGTACCGACGATGGGCGAGCCGAGCAACTGGCGGAGCTCGTCGCCCGCCCCCGTCTGCAGTGCCCGCAGCACCGGCAGGGTGTAGACGCCCTCGGTGAGGTCGTGACCGGCCGGCTTGCCCAGGTCCTCGTCGGTGGAGACGAGATCGAGCACGTCGTCGACGAGCTGGAAGGCGATGCCGAAGGCCCGGCCGTACTCGGTGAGGGCATCGACCTGCGGGCGGGGCAGCTCACCCACGATGGCGCCGATGCGACAGGCCGTGGCGTAGAGGGAGGCCGTCTTGCCGTCGATGGCCGAGAAGTAGTCGTCCTCGGAGCGCTGGGTGGAATAGGCGTGACGGAGCTCGAGGATCTCGCCTTCGCACAGGCGGCCGATGGTACGGGCGAGCAGCGCGGCGATCTCCGTGCCCAGCCCGGCGGCGATCTCGGAGGCCTTGGCCAGGAGGAAGTCGCCGGCCAGGATCGCCGTGAGGTTGTTCCACCGCACGTTGACCGACTCCACCCCCCGTCGCGAGTCGGCCTCGTCGATGACGTCGTCGTGGTAGAGCGAGCCCACCTGCACGAGCTCGACGGCGACGCCACCGTCGATCACGTCGAGTGTGATGCCGGTCCCGGTGCCGGGGCTCGCCGACGCCGCGGAGAGCACCCCGAGCAGCGGGCGGAGACGCTTCCCGCCGGCCCGGATGAGGTGTGAGGTCATCTCGGTCAGGTGCTGGTCGTCGGTGGTGACGCTGTCCAGCAGCCGCTCGTCGATCGTGGCGAGGTGCTCGTCGGCGCCGGGGAAGGCGAGCAAGGGGTTGGTGCCCATGGGCGAAGGCTACCGGTGCCGGTCCCGGGATCTGCCGCCGGGTCCGGCCCAGAGGTCTCGCTCGAGGGGGCAGCCGGCCACTACGACGTCTGCTCGGCGCGTTGCTCGATGAAGAAGGCGCCGATGGTGGCGGCGAGAGATGCGAACACCACGACGGCGTAGGCCGAGAGGATGAGACCGACGACGCGGCCGAGCACGCTCTCGGGCTCGAAGACGTAGGCGCCGCTGATCACCAGGTTGGCCGACCACCACAGCGCGTCGCCGAGGCCTTCGTTGCCGCCGGGACCGCCGCCTTCGAGGAGGAAGAGCAGCTGTCCGCCGGCGAAGATCACCGCCACGGTGGTGACACCGAGAAACGAGAGCCGCCCACCCAGGAGCGTGCGTGCGGACCCGATGGTGCGGTACGACGATCCCAAGATGCGGGCCGCCGGCAGCACCCGCAGCGCCCGGAGCGAAGCGATCACCCGCACCGTGCGCAGGATCGGCAGGGCGAGGAACAGGACCGAGAGCCACCGGCGCCGCAGGAAGCGGAACGGGTGGCCCGAGATCACCAGCTTGGCGAGGAACTCGACCAGGAAGATGCCCCACACCACGTCACCGATGAGGCGGAGCGTCGGCCGCTGGTCGCCGGGCGCAACGAGCTCGTAGGCGATGAACGCCGCCCAGAGCACGGACAGCACCGCCATGATCGGATCGAGCCGCTGCTCGAACGTGGCGGCCAGCCGCTCGCGCCGGGTCGGTTCGCCTTCGGGGTCGCTCCCGAGCGTGGCCGGCGTCGGGTCGTGTCGGTCCGCCATCACGCCCTGGTCGGGAGTCCGGGCATCAAGAGTTCGGGCGGAGGCTACCGTCGGGACGTTCGACGATCTCGGGCGTGATCGCCTCGGGGGTGTAGCGGACCGTGGCGTTCCACAGGAGCCAATTGTCGACGCCGAGATCACGGGCGGCGTCGATCTGGGCCCGCACCTCGGCCGGTCCGTACGGGATGCCGATGGAGAAGTCCTGCACCCACAGGTTGTAGGCCACGCCCGACCCGGCGGACTTGGTGAGGAAGTCGTCGAGCGACTTCGTGACGATGTCGTACGGCTGGGCGTTGGGATGATCGACCCGGTACTCGCCACGGACCCAGTGCGACGGGTAGAGCATCGGCGCGATGTAGTCGACGTGGCGGGCGATGGCCGGCACGGGCTGGCCGATGGCGTCGGGGTTGCGGGCCGCGATGCCGAAGAGCGAGGCGCCCTGGTAGATGCATTCGTCTCGGAGCACCGCACCCGACTCGGCGAGGAACGACACCACGTTGTCGTTCACCGCCCGCTTCTCCGCGATGTCGGGTTCGTCGGACTCCGGGATCTGCATGCCGGGGAAGACCATGCCGGCGATGTCGCCCTCGGGGCGCCGGACGTAGTCCCACAGGATCTCGTCGACACCCCGATCGACCGCCTCCATGGCGAGGTCGATGTTGTACTGGCGTACGTCGGCGTTGGCGACGTTGGTGAAGCCGCCGTACTTCGAGAGCATGTTCCCGTCGGGGTCCTGGATGACGTAGTCCATGGCGCCGTTCTCGGATGCCCATCGGGCCAGGGGGCCGTCACGGAAGGCGACGATGCGGCCGATGACGCGCACGCCCTTCGAGTGGAGGAGGTCGACGGCTTCTGACAGCACGTACTCCTGCCGTGCCGCGCCGATCTGCTCGGCAAGCTCGATGTCGGTGTCGTACCCCACGATCCCGCCCTCGTCCTTGATGTCGAGCTGCACCGCTGAGACCTTGCCGGCGTCGACCATGTCGAGGACGTGCTCGCGCAGCGGGTCGTAGCCCCAGGCCGCCGCCGTGACGTGGATTCCCTGGGTGGAGGGGTACTCGACCGGGATGACGATCTCGGCCGCTGCCCGGTTCCCGGCGACGTCCTCCGCGGTCAGCAGGATCGGTCCTGTCGGGGGTTGGTCGAACCCGAGCTCGAAGCTGCCGTCCTCGCCCACGTCATAGTCCTCGCCGTCGACCTGGAAGCTGGCCAGACCCGTCTCGACCCGGCCCGACACGGTCACGGGCGAACAGATCGGTGCTGCGGGCTGGGGGGACACGACCTCGATGATCGGTGGGGTGCCGTCGACGGCGAACGTCCAGCGGAACTCCGCCGCGTTGAGCAGGGGGCGCCCGATCGACATGGCCAGAGTGTGGACGCCTTCATCGAGGGGCAGCGGCTGCCACCGCACGCCCATCTCGCTGACCTCGTAGGTGTCCTCGTTGGCCGGGATGCCGCCGAAGAAGAGTGTCGGTGTGATCCCGGCCTCGATGTCGAGCTCGGCGATGTCGATGCGCACGTCGAGCTCGGCCGCCTCTTCGAGCGTGAGGTGGGCCTGATCCTCGATGCCGGTGACCTCCACGTTGACCCGGGTCGCGTTCCAGAAGGCGTTCCAGATGAAGGCGCCGAGCGCCACGAACCCGAGGGCGATGAGCAGGCTGGACCAGGGGATCTGCCGGCGATGTCGCCGGGGCGACCACGCCTTGGGGCCCTTCGGACGTCGGCGGAACCGTCGGGAGCCGGTTCCGACGCGGGTGCGGCGGGGGTCGTTGATGAGCGCAGGGCTGAACTGCGGTCCCCGCCGGGAGCGTGCGCTCCGTCCGGGTCGGCTGCTCGACCGTGCGCCCGGGATGCTCCGCAGATGGGAGTTGTCGTCAGAGGCCACGTGGGTTCGAGGGAGGTCGTCGGGGTCCAGGGCACCCGGTGGGGCGCGCCCGCAATCACCCGAGGCTACCGGTGTCGCCTCGGGATCCGCCACGCGCCCAGATCACTGCCACCCCGGCGGTGGTTCGGCGGCGGGCAGGGATACACTCGTCTCACGGAGCCCCCGATCACGTCACTCCCGTATTCCGGGTGGGAGGCAGAGCCTTGTTCGAACGTTTCACCGACCGTGCCCGCCGAGTCGTCGTCCTCGCGCAGGAAGAGGCACGGCTGCTCAACCACAACTACATCGGCACCGAGCACATCCTGCTCGGGCTGATCCACGAGGGCGAGGGTGTGGCCGCCAAGGCGCTCGAATCCCTCGGTATCAGCCTCGAGGCCGTGCGCAGCCAGGTCGAGGAGATCATCGGTCAGGGCGGCTCGTCGCCATCCGGGCACATCCCGTTCACCCCGCGGGCCAAGAAGGTCCTGGAGCTGTCGCTGCGTGAGGCGCTCCAGCTCGGCCACAACTACATCGGCACCGAGCACATCCTCCTCGGCCTCATCCGCGAGGGCGAGGGCGTGGCCGCCCAGGTGCTCGTGAAGCTGGGCGCCGACCTGTCCCGCGTCCGTCAGCAGGTCATCCAGCTCCTGTCGGGCTACCAGGGCTCCGGCACCGCCGGTCCCGGCACGGGCCGCAGCGGCGAGAAGGCCGGCGCGGCCACGGGCTCCACCAGCGGCGAGACGCCGTCGGGTTCGCTGGTCCTCGACCAGTTCGGACGCAACCTCACCCAGCTCGCTCGCGACAAGGAGGTCGACCCGGTCATCGGTCGTTCTCGCGAGATCGAGCGCATCATGCAGGTCCTGTCCCGGCGGACCAAGAACAACCCGGTGCTCGTCGGTGAGCCCGGCGTCGGCAAGACCGCCATCGTCGAGGGTCTGGCCCAGAAGATCGTGGCTGACGACGTGCCCGAGACGCTGCACCACAAGCAGCTGTACACGCTCGACCTCGGCGCGCTCGTGGCCGGATCGCGCTACCGCGGCGACTTCGAGGAGCGCCTCAAGAAGGTGCTCAAGGAGATCCGCACCCGGGGCGACATCATCCTGTTCATCGACGAGCTCCACACCCTCGTCGGTGCCGGCGCCGCCGAGGGTGCCATCGATGCCGCCAGCATCCTCAAGCCGATGCTGGCTCGCGGCGAGCTCCAAACCATCGGCGCCACCACCCTCGACGAGTACCGCAAGCACCTCGAGAAGGACGCCGCCCTCGAGCGGCGCTTCCAGAAGATCATCGTCGAAGAGCCCTCGGTGGCCCACACCATCGAGATCCTCAAGGGTCTGCGCGACCGCTACGAGACCCACCACCGCGTCACCATCACCGACCAGGCGCTCGTGGCGGCGGCCAACCTCGCCGACCGCTACATCTCCGACCGCTTCCTCCCCGACAAGGCCATCGACCTCATCGACGAGGCCGGGTCCCGGTTGCGGATCAAGCGCATGCAGACCCCGCCCGACTACAAGGAGCTCGAGAACGAGCTGGCCGGCGTGGTCGAGCAGAAGAAGTCTGCCGTCGAGAGCCAGGACTTCGAGGAGGCGGGACGCCTCCGCGACAAGGAGAAGGAGCTCCTCGGCAAGAAGGAGGCCAAGGAGACCGAGATCAAGGACTCCGGGGTCGATCTCTTCGACGAGGTCGACGAGGAGGCCGTCGCCGAGGTCCTGTCGGTGTGGACCGGCATCCCGGTCTACAAGCTCACCGAGGAGGAGACCCAGAAGCTCCTCAACATGGAAGACGAGCTCCACAGGCGGGTCATCGGCCAGCAGGACGCCATCAAGGCGGTCAGCCAGGCCATCCGCCGCACCCGGGCCGGTCTCAAGGACCCCAAGCGCCCGAGCGGGTCGTTCATCTTCCTCGGCCCGTCCGGCGTGGGCAAGACCGAGCTGGCCAAGACCCTGGCCGAGTTCCTCTTCGGCGACGAGACGTCCATGATCAGCCTCGACATGTCCGAGTACATGGAGAAGCACACGGTGTCCCGCCTCGTCGGCTCGCCTCCCGGCTACGTCGGCTACGAGGAAGGCGGCCAGCTCACCGAGGCCGTGCGGCGCAAGCCGTTCTCCGTCGTGCTGTTCGACGAGGTCGAAAAGGCCCACACCGACGTGTTCAACACGCTGCTGCAGATCCTCGAGGAGGGTCGTCTCACCGACGCCCAGGGCCGCTCGGTCGATTTCCGCAACACCGTGCTGATCATGACCTCCAACCTCGGCACCGCCGACCTACGCAAGCAGTCGGTCGGCTTCGGCAAGAGCGACGAGGCCGTCTCCTACGAGAAGATGAAGGAGAAGGTCAACGACGCCCTCAAGGCCCACTTCCGGCCCGAGTTCCTGAACCGCATCGACGAGACGATCGTGTTCCACGAGCTCAGCAAGGACGAGGTGATCCAGATCGTCGACAACTTCGTGGCCAAGCTGGCCATCCAGATGGAGGGCCAGGGCATGGGCATCGAGCTCACCACGGCCGCCAAGCTCTTCGTCGCCGACAAGGGCTACGACCCCACGTTGGGGGCCCGGCCGCTGCGCCGTGCCATCCAGCGCTTCGTCGAGGACCCGCTGTCGGAGAAGCTCCTCTACAAGGAGTTCCGCGCCGGAGAGATCGTCACGGTCGACACCGAACACGACCCCGAGACCAACGAGGACGTCATCGTCTTCCGCTCCGTCGAGGGCTTCGAGCCGCCCACGATGGAACAGCTCGAGGCCGCCGTCACCCCCGAGTGACCGATCTGGCAGGCGCTGCGTAACGCGGCGCTCGAGGACCCTGTTACGCAGCGCCTGCCAGATCTCTAGAGTTGCACCGAGGTCGACGTCGGGTCGTCGGGGTCGAATTCGAGCTTGAGGCCGTCGTCGTGGGTGTCGTCGGCCTCGGCCTCGGCCACGACGTCTTCCTTGGCGGGCTTGCCCTCGACCAGCTCGCCGATGACGTTGCCGACACCGACGACGGCTCGCGCCGCCATCGTAGGTCCCGGCGGTCGGAGCCCGATGCGCTCGGACAGGTCCCGGGGAGCGATCTCGCGATAGGAGTCGGCCACCAGCTCGGCGATGTCGTGCCAATCGGTGTCGTCGTCGAGGTGGACGCCGATCCATCCCTTGGATCCCACGTACTTGGGCAGGAAGAACGGTTCGCCCTCGGCCAGCAGGCTCTCCTGCTCGCCGGGTGCCGCCTTCATGGTCAGCTGGCGGCCACCCTCGTCGTCGACGCCGTAGGTCACGAAGATCTTGTTGCGCACACGGAAGGTGGGATGTGCCCACGTCTCCCGTTCGGTGGCCTCGGGGAACCCGAGGGCGATGTCGCGGATGGCGCGGGCTGGATCGATCGCCATGTCCCCATCATCGCGTGCGAGACGACCGGTGCGCGGTCGGACCGCTCCCGCGGGTGGCGAATTGCGTAGTCTGGCGGGCGTGTACCAGCGCATCCTCGTCGGCACCGTCGGCACCGTCGGCACCGACACGGTCGCCAAGGGCAAGCTCATCGTCCGGACCACCTGAGTGTCAGCGCGGACGAGCCGCCGTCCGTCGCGCGCCACCCGATCCAGGGCGGCGCGGGCGCTGCTGCTGGTTGCCGTGATCCTCCTCGGCGCAGCGTGCGAGCTGCGCACCGACGTCGACCTCACCGTCGAGCCTGATGGTTCGGGCGAGATCGAGGTGGCGATCGCCCTCGACGAGGACGGGATGGAGGAGAACCCGGACCTGCTCGCCGAGCTCGACTTCTCCGACCTGGAGGCGACCGGCTGGGCCGTCGACGGTCCGGACCGTGACCCCGACGGGTTCACCCGCATCCGCGTCCGGCATCGATTCGGAGCCCCCGATGAGGTGGCCGGCCTGGTCAGCGAGATCGCCGGGGAGGACGGCCCGTTCCAGGACTTCTCCGTCGTCCGGGAGGATGCGTTCGCCGAGACCCGCTACCGCTTCGTCGGCGTGGTCGACTTCGCGGCCGGGGTCGAGGGGCTGACCGACGATCCGGCGCTGGCCGAGGCACTCGAGGCCGATCCCGTCGAACTGATCGAGGAGCGCCTCGGCGCGGCGATCGACCAGGTCCTGCGCTTCCAGGTGGCGGTGCGCCTCCCGGGAGACGTGGAGTCGAATGCCCCCACCGAGGCCACCAACGCCGCCGTGTGGCGACCGTCGGTCCTCGAGCGGGAGACCATCGAGCTCCGCGCCGCCTCCAGCCTGCGTCGCTCCGATCGCATCATCTGGCTGCTCGTGGCCGGGGTGGCGGGTTCCGCCGCCGTGCTCTTCGCCGCCATCCGCATCGTCTGGTGGCGCCGTTCGAAACGAGCCGTCCCGAGTTCCTGACACCCCCCGTGCGGACAATGGAGTGGTGCCCACTCCCACCTCGACCTCCAGCGCCCGGCCGAACGGCCGCAAGCCCAGGACCGTTCACCGTTGCAGCGAGTGTGGCGCGGCCTCGCCGGTGTGGGCGGGACGTTGCCCGGGCTGTGACGAGTGGAACACCCTCGTCGAGGAGCGAGAGAGCCCGACGTCGGCGCCCGCCTCACTGACGCCCCGTGAGCCGGCTCGGCCCATCACCGAGGTCCTCCGCGACGAGATCCGTCCCGCCCCCACGGCGGTCGGGGAGCTGGATCGGGTCCTGGCCGGCGGGCTGGTCCCCGGGTCCGTCACGCTGGTGGGCGGCGAGCCCGGTATCGGAAAGTCCACGCTGCTCCTGCAGGCTGCGGCCGGCGCGGCCCGCAGCGGTACCACGGCGCTGTACGTCACCGCCGAGGAGTCAGCGGCCCACGTCCGTGGCCGCGCGGCACGCATCGACGCCGACCCCGATGGCCTGTGGCTCGCCTCGGAGACCGATCTGACGGCGGTGCTGGGACATCTCGACGCCGTTCGTCCGGCCCTCGTGGTGATCGACTCCATCCAGACGTTGCACGACCCGTCACTCTCGTCCGCCCCCGGGTCCGTGGCCCAGGTTCGTGAGTGCGCCCACCGCCTGGTCGCCGAGGCCCGTGCTCGGGGTACCGCGGTCGTGCTGGTCGGCCACGTCACCAAGGAGGGCGGTCTGGCCGGCCCCCGGGTGCTCGAGCATCTCGTCGACACCGTGCTGTCCTTCGAGGGCGACCGCCATCACGCCCTGCGCCTGCTGCGGGCGGTCAAGCACCGCTACGGGAGCACCGGCGAGCTCGGGGTGTTCGAGATGACCGAGCGAGGGCTGCGAGGTGTCGACGATCCCAGCGCCCTCTTCCTGTCCGACCGGCGGACGGGCGAGGCCGGCTCGGTCGTGGTGCCCATCCTCGACGGCGGTCGGCCACTGATGGTCGAGGTCCAGGCGCTGCTGGCCGCCTCGCCGCTCCCCACCCCCCGTCGCCAGGCCCAGGGCATCGACCACGGCCGGCTCGGGATGCTGCTCGCCGTGCTCGAGCAGCGCGCCGGCGTGTCGGTCGCCGGCAAGGACGTCTGGGTCACGGTGGCCGGCGGGGTCAAGGCCGCCGAGCCCGCCGTCGACCTGGGCATCGCCCTCGCCGTGGTGTCGGCCATCACAGATGTGGCCGTTCCCCCGGACGTCGTCGTGTGCGGCGAGATCGGCCTCGCCGGCGAGCTCCGCCAGGTCGGCCGGCTCGACCGGCGCATGGCCGAGGCCGCCCGCCTCGGGTTCCGCCGCATCATTGTGCCGCACAGCGCGCCGGAGCCGCCCGGGGGCTGTCGGGCGGTGCGCGCCGCCGGTCTGGCCGAGGCCATCGCCGCTGTGGGTGTCGCGTCCGCCACCTAGCGCGATCGCAGCCCGGCGCTCCCCGCCGAGCGCGTCGGACCGAAACGGTAAGCTGCGGTGGTGGCCGCCAAGAACTCTCCCGAGATGCTGGCGGCGCTCACGTTCGTCGCCCCGGGCGCTCCGCTTCGTGAGGGCCTCGACCGCATCCTCCAGGCCGAGATGGGCGCGCTGGTGGTGGTGGGCGACGGCCCCGACGTGCTGAACATCTGCTCCGGGGGCTTCCTCCTCGATGCCGCCTTCAGTCCCCAACGGCTCTCCGAGCTGGCCAAGATGGACGGCGCCATCATCCTGGCGCCCGACGCCACCCGCATCGCCCGGGCCAACGTCCACCTCGTGCCGAACCCCAACGTCCCGACATCGGAGACCGGCACCCGGCACCGCACCGCCGAGCGTGTCGCCCGTTCCATCGACGTCACCGTCGTGTCGGTGTCGGAGGACCAACAGGTCATCGCGGTCTACGTGGGCGACGAGAAGCATCCGCTCCAGCCCATCCCGATCCTGCTCAGCCGAGCCAACCAGGCACTGCAGACGCTCGAGCGGTACCGCAACCGGCTCGACGACGTCACGGCCGCCCTCTCGGCGCTCGAGGTCGAAGACCTGGTCACCGTCCGCGACGTGGTCACCGTCCTGCAGCGCACCGAGATGGTCAGCCGCATCGCCGAGGAGCTGTCCTCCGACATCGTCGAGCTCGGCACCGACGGCCGCCTCATCAAGCTCCAGCTCGACGAGCTCATGGGCGGCGTCGAGGACGATCGCACCCTGGTGCTGCGGGACTACTTCCGCGAGGAACAGACCTGGCACATCGAGGAGGCGCTCGACGCCCTCGCCGATCTGGGTACCGAGGACCTGCTCGACCTCCGAGCCGTCGGGTCGATGCTGCACCTGCCCGGTGCCATCGACCTCGATGCCTCGGTCCAGCCCCGTGGCTACCGGCTCCTGGCCCGCATCCCCCGCCTCCCCGACACCATCGTCGATGCCATCGTCGACCGCTTCGGATCGTTGCAGAAGATCATGCGGGCCACCATCGACGACCTCGACGACGTGGGTGGTGTGGGCGAGACCCGGGCCCGGGCGATCAAGGACGGTCTCGCTCGCCTCGCCGAATCCAGCATCCTCGACCGGTACGTCTAGCTTCTTGCCGCTCCGCTGGCGCTCGGCTCGGAGCTGTCCTAGACACGCGGCATGCTCATCGAATTGCCGTCCGGCACGGCTGCGTTCCTCGCCACTCCTTCCGACGGAAGCGCCCCCTCGCGAGGTGTGGTCGTGGCGCCCGACATCGGGGGACTGCGCCCGCTGTTCGAGGACCTCTGCCAGCGGCTGGCCGACGAGCACGGCTGGGCGGTGTGTTCGCCCGAGCCCTGGCCCGGACGTGAGGGCCTCACCCTGGAGGATCGTCTCGGGGCCGTCGGGACCCTGGTCGACGCCGATGTGGTGGGAGACATCGTGGCCGCAGCCGACGCCAGCGGCGCCGAACCCGTCGGCGTGATCGGCTTCTGCATGGGCGGCATGTACACGCTGAAGGCGTCCGCCACCGGCCGCTTCGATCGGGCCGTGGCCTTCTACGGGATGATTCGGATCCCCGAGCAGTGGCGCAGCGATGTCCAGTCCGAGCCCCTCGACGCCGTGCGATCAGCCGAGGCCTGTCCCGTACTGGCCTTCATCGGAACCGACGACGTCTGGACACCGCCCGAGGATGTCGATGCGCTCGAGGAGGCCGGCGCCGAGGTGGTGCGCTACGCCGGAGCCGAGCACGGGTTCATCCACGACCCCGACCGTCCCGTCCATCGGGCCGACTACGCCGCCGATGCGTGGCGGCGGGTGGTCACGTGGCTCGGCGGGTGAGCTGCTCGCGGTCGGTGATCTCGTAGCGCCGGTCGCGCTGCTCGATCCAACCGAGCTTGACGAAGCTGGCGATGGCCTTGTTGACGCGCTCGCGTGATGCGCCCACCATCCCGGCCAGCTCCTCCTGGGTCACCGGGAGCAGGAAGGCGTCCTGGTCGCCGGCCAGCTCGAGCAGCCGCTTGGCCGTCCGGCCGGTGACGTCGAGGAAGACCGAGTCGGCCAGGGCGGCGTCAGTGGAGCGGAGGCGCTGCGACAACATGGCCACCACGCGCCACAGCAGCTGCGGCCTGGACTCGTAGAGCTCGCGCAGCGGCCCGTAGCCGAGGACCGTCACGGTGGACGACTCGAGGGCGCGAGCTTCGGTCGAACGGCCCAATCCGTCGAAGAGCGGCATCTCGCCGAACATGTCGCCCCGCTCCATGAGCGCGATGACCGATTCGCGCCCGTCGATCGAGCGCTGCGTCATGGCGATGCGTCCGTCCTCGACCATGAACAGCTCGGCGGACTCGTCGTCCTCGGTGAACAGGACGTCGCCCCGACGTAGCTGCCGCTGGGTGGCCGCGTCGACGATCGTGTCCATCTCGTCCGCAGTGAGGTCGGAGAACAGATCGGATGCGGACAGGAGGTCCCGGTCGGCCACGTCCGGAATCTACGCCACGTGCCACCCCTGCTGTGACCGATGTCTACGCTCCCACCGATGGACGGGACCCGAGAGTCGAGCGGACCCGTGTGGACGGTCGTGGTGGCCGGCGGCGGAGGCGCCCGCTTCGGTGCCCCCAAGCAGTACGAGGAACTGGCTGGTCGCCAGGTGCTCGCATGGTCAGTGGCGGTGGCTGCCTCGACGACCGACGGGGTCGTCGTCGTGGTTCCTCCCGCCGACGCCGAAGGGCGCGTCGCGGGGGCCGACCACGTGGTCGCGGGCGGTGCCAGCCGAGCGGCGTCGGTCCGAGCGGGGTTGGCCGCCGTCCCTCACGACGCCGCGGTCGTGTTGGTGCACGACGCCGCTCGTCCCGCCGCGTCGCCCGAACTCTTCCGCCGCGTGATCGCCGCCGTTCGCGCCGGTGCGGCGGGGGCGGTGCCGGCCGTCGCCGTGACCGATTCGCTGCGCCACCGCTCCGGCGAGGCAGTGGATCGCAGCCACCTCGTGGCGGTGCAGACGCCGCAGGGTTTCCGGGCCGACGTCCTGCGGACAGCCCACGCCGTCGGCGGCGATGCCAGCGACGACGCCACGCTGGTCGAACGTGGGGGTGGCACCATCGAGGTCGTGGACGGAGAGGTCACCAACATCAAGCTCACCCATCCCCAGGATGGTCTCGTCCTCGAACAGATCCTCCGCGAGCGCGCACCCGACCGGTCCGGCTCGTGACCGGCCGGGTCGGCATGGGTTTCGATGTCCACCCTCGCGGCGAAGACGCTGGCCGCGACCTGGTCCTCGGCGGGGTCCACTTCCCCGGTCCGGGCCTCGTCGGTCATTCCGATGCCGATGTGATCGCCCACGCCTGTGCGGACGCGATGCTCGGTGCGGCCGGCCTGGGCGACATCGGTTCGCACTTCCCCGACACCGACGAGCGCTTCGCCGGCGCCGACAGCATCGAGCTCCTTCGCGCAGTGGGCGACGAGGTCCGGCGCGCGGGCTGGGCCGTGGCCAACGTCGATTGCTCCGTGGTCTGCGACGAGCCCAAGATCGCGCCCCACCGCGAACAGATGCAGGAGCGTCTGACTGCGGCCGCCGGTGGACCCGTGACGGTCAAGGGCACGCGGCCGGAGGGTCTCGGGGCGTTGGTGCGGGGCGAGGGCGTGGCGTGCTGGGCCGTCGCATTGCTCGAACGAGAGGAACAACCATGAGCCGAGGCAGACCAGGCAAGGGTTCCGGCCCCAAGAAGGCCAGCGCCGGCAAGGGTGGACGGAAGCCCGGCCCCAGGAAGGCCAGCACGGGCAAGGGTGGACGGAAGCCCGGCCCCGAGAAGGCCAGCACGGGCAAGCGTGGGCGCAAGCCGCCCGCCACGGCGCGGTCTGCGACGCCGGGTCGGCCACCGGCGAAGCGCACGCGCGGTCGCACCGGTCCCGTCGGCACCGGACGTGGTGCCCGCGCCGAGCGCCCCGGTCTCGGTGGCGAGCAGGTCGAGGGGATCCACGCCGTGCGCGAGCTGCTCCTCGCCGGCCGTCGTCGTGTGCACGAGTTGCTGATCTCCACCGATCGGGAGAGCTCCTCGGAGCTCGACGACATCCGCACCCTGGCCGCGCAGATGAACATCGCCGTCCTCGAACACGGGCGCTCGAAGCTCGACGCCGCCGCCCGCACCACCGCACACCAGGGCGTCATCGCACGCGCCGCATCGCTGCCAGAATCCGAACTCGACGACCTCGTGACCGATCGCGGGACCATCCCCTTCCTGCTGGCCTGCGACGGGGTCACCGACCCCGGCAACCTCGGCGCCCTGCTGCGGACGGCCGAGTGTGCCGGCGTGACGGGCATCGTGCTGGCCCGCCACCGCGCCGTCCACGTCACACCGGCGGTCACGAAGGCTGCGGCGGGGGCCATCGAGCACCTCCGGTTCGCCATCGTCGGTGGGATGCCCGCAGCGCTCGCCCGTGCCGAGGAGCTCGGTGCACTGGTCATCGGGCTGGACATGGGCGGCGACGTCTCCATCCATGACCTTCCCCCCGTCGACCGGCCCGTGGTCGTCGTGGTGGGTGCCGAGGGGCGCGGGCTCGGTCGCCTCGTCCGGGAACGGTGCGAGGTGGTGGCCAGCGTGCCGATGGCCGGCTCGATCGAGTCGCTCAACGTCAGCGTCGCCGGCGCGCTGGCGCTCTACGAGGTGGTCCGACGTCGGAGGACCGCGATCGAGTGACGCGATCTGGCTCAGGCTGCTCGACGGTCAACTCGACGTCGACGAAGCACCCTTGGCAGCCGACGTCGCATGGCCCGAGACGCGTCGCCGTCGTTCGTGCGAGCATCTGACGGTGGCTGCCGGATCGGATCTCGACTTCGCCATCGTCACCCGCGGGGGGCATCCGGACTTCCTCGATCTGCCGTGGGGGACCCCGCTCGAGGAGTGGGATCACCACCGGATGATCCAGATGGCGCACGGCATCAGCCGCCACATCGTGCGCTTCGTTCGCTACGACGACCGCGTGTACGCCCTGAAGGAGACCGGGTCGCACGCCGCGGAACACGAGTACCGGGCCCTCCGTGAGCTACGAGACGAACACCTGCCCGTGGTCGAGCCCGTCGGCGTGGTGACGATCGGAGGTGCGGCGCCGGGAGCGGTGTTGGTCACGCGCTACCTCGACTACTCGCTGCCGTACTGGTACGTGATCGGCCGCGAGCAGCGACCGGAGAGCTCGAACGTCCTCCTCGATGCCGGCGTGGTCCTGCTCGTGCGCCTGCACCTGGCCGGGGTCTTCTGGGGCGATTGTTCGCTGTCCAACACCCTGTTTCGACGGGACGCAGGCGCGATGATGGCCTACCTCGTGGATGCCGAGACCACCGAGAGGCAGCCGTCGATCAGCGACCAGCTGCGCGAGCGCGACATCGAAATCGCATACGAGAACGTGGCCGGTGGCCTCCTCGACCTGCAGGCCTCGGGGCGGGTTCCCGCCGCTGTGGACCCGATCGAACTGGCCGACGAGCTTCGCCGGCGCTACCACGGGCTGTGGGAGGAGCTCACCCGTACCGACGAGATCGACTCGGTCGAGCGGTGGCGCATCGACCAGCGGGTGCGGCGGGTCAACGACATGGGCTTCGACGTCGAGGAGCTGGTGATCGGCTCGACGAGTGCTGGGAGCCGACTCCGGATCACCCCCACGATCATCGAGGAGGGCCACCACTCTCGCGAGCTGCGCCGCCGCACCGGCCTCGAGGTGCAGGAGAACCAGGCCCGTCGGCTGCTGGCCGACATCGAGAGCTTCCGCGCCTGGATGGAGCGCCACGAGGACCGTCCGGTCCCGGCTGCGGTCGCCGCCGCCCGGTGGTTGGCCGACGTGTACGAACCGATCATCGAGGCCGTTCCCGACGACTTGCGTTCGCGCCTCGAGCCCGCCGAGTTCTTCCACCAGCTGCTCGAGCACCGCTACCTGATGGCGGAGCGAGCGGGCGCCGAGGTGACCAACCCGGACGCGTTGGAGGACTTCCTCCAGACCATCCTGCCCGAACACCCCGCCGAGCAGCAGCTGCTCGGCCTGACGGCCCCCGATGTCGGCGGCCCAGAACCAACGTTGACAGGGTGGCCGTGAAAGCGGTTACATCGACGACGCCGGGGGCCGGATGGAGGATGGGTGCACGGAGGCGCAGAGGGGGAGGTGGTGTTCGGCACGTGGTGGCGGGGGTGCACCGGCTACGAGGTGTACCTACGGTCGTTCGCTGACAGCGACGGCGACGGGACCGGTGATCTCCCCGGCCTGATCGCTCGGCTCGACCACCTCGTGGACCTGGGCGTCGAGATCCTGTGGGTCACACCGTTCTACCCGAGCCCCATGGCCGACTTCGGCTACGACGTGGCCGACTACTGCGACGTCGATCCCCTCTTCGGCGACCTGCCGGGCTTCGATCGGCTGCTCGCCGACGCCCACGACCTCGGCATCCGGGTGATCGTCGACCTGGTGCCGAACCACACCTCCGACCAGCACCCCTGGTTCCGGGCGGCCCGTTCGAGCCGGACGGACCCCAAGCGAGACTGGTACGTGTGGCGGGACACCACCAACAACTGGCGGCGCTCCTTCGACCTCTCGCAGCCGGCGTGGACGTGGGACGAGGCCACCAGCCAGTGGTACCTCCACCACTTCCTCCCCGAGCAG
>JBPPNA010000288.1:0-2613 GCA_051306355.1 Acidimicrobiales bacterium
TCGACGTCCGGACCGATGGCAGTCCTCGCGGGCAGACTGGCGCCGTGGCCTCTCCGCTCACCGCCGCCCTCCGCGCCGCGCTGAGCCCGGACCGCGTCCACGACGACCCGCTCGATCTCTCGATCGTGTCGCGCGACGCGTCGATGCTCAGCGGCGACGCAGCGGTCATCTGCTGGCCCCGGACCACCGACGAGGTGTCCGCCTGTGTGCGGGTGGCCGTCGACCATGACGTGCCGTTCGTCGCCCGGGGGTCGGGCACCGGACTCGCCGGTGGGGCCACCCCCGTCGGCGGCGCGGTGGTGATCTGCCTGACCCGGATGGACCGCATCCTCGAGGTCGACCCCGTCCATCGGGTGGCGTGGGTCGAGCCGGGCGTCGTCAACCTCGATCTCAGCCGGCACGTGGCGGCTCACGGCCTCCACTTCGCGCCCGATCCGTCCAGTCAGCAGTCGTGCACCATCGGTGGCAACGTCGCCAACAACTCCGGGGGCCCGCACTGCCTGGCCGATGGTGTGACGTCGGCCCACATCCTCGCCCTCGAAGTGGTCCTCCCCGATGGCACCATCACCGAGCTGGGCGGTCTCGACCCGGAGCCTGCGGGACTCGATCTGCGGGGTGCCTTCATCGGGAGCGAGGGCCTCTTCGGGATCGCCACGAGGATCGCCGTCCGTCTCTCGCCGAACCCGCCAGCCGTCGCCACGATGCTGCTGGACTTCACGTCCGTCACCGATGCGGCGGAGACCGTCTCGGCCGTGATCGGCGACGGCATCGTGCCCGCCGCCATCGAGATGATGGACGCCCGCATCACCGCAGCGGTGGAGGACTACGTGCACGCCGGCTTCCCGACCGATGCTGCCGCCGTTCTGCTGGTCGAGGTGGACGGCCTCGCCGACGGGGTCGCGTTCGAGCGCGACCGCATCGCCGCGATCGGGCTCGCCCAGGGCGCTCGGACGGTTCGGATCGCCGCCGACGAGACCGAGCGCGCCCTGTTGTGGAAGGGGCGCAAGACCGCGTTCGGGGCCGTGGCCCGCATCGCGCCCAACTACTACCTCCACGACACCGTGGTGCCACGCACGCGTCTGGTGGAAGTCCTGGAGGAGATCTACTCCATCGCTGACCGCCACGAGCTGCTCGTGATGAACGTCTTCCACGCCGGCGACGGGAACTTGCACCCGCTCCTGGTCTTCGACGCCCGGGAGCCCGGTGCGCTCGACCGGGTCCACGCCGCCGGTGACGAGATCATGGCTGCCTCGCTCGCCGCCGGCGGTGTCCTGTCGGGCGAGCACGGGATCGGACTCGAGAAGCGGGACCACATGCCGGCCATGTTCTCTGCGGTGTCACTCGATCTCCAGGCCCGGCTCCGCGATGCCTTCGACGTCGAAGGGCGTGCCAACCCCACCAAGGTCCTCCCCGCCGGCAGCCGCTGCGCGGACCTCCAGGACATCCCGGACGGGCTGTGGGTTTGAGGACCACGACGCCGCAGATCGTCGCCCTGGCGCGGGAGGTCGGTCCGGTCGAGGCCGGTCCCGTCGTCGCCGTCGGAGGCGGTACTGCTGGTGTCGCCGGTGGAGTCGTCGATCCGTCGGCTCGCCCGGTCCGGGTGCCTGCCGGCGTCCTCGAGTGGCATCCAGCCGAGATGACCGTGCGGGTCCTGGCTGGGACGACGGTGACCGACCTCGACGCAACCCTGGGCGGTGATGGGCAGTGCGTGGCGATACCCGACCGGGACGGCTCGACCGTCGGCGGCGCGCTCTCGCTCGGACACTCGGGTCTGCGCCGTCGGGGCTGGGGACCGGCGCGGGACTGCCTCCTCGAAGCGACGGTGATCACCACCGATGGCGCGGTGGCGGTGGCCGGCGGCCCCACGGTGAAGAACGTCAGCGGCTTCGACCTGTGCCGGCTCCTCGTCGGCTCCCGGGGTACGTTGGCGATCATCGCCGAGGTCGTGCTCCGGACGCGGCCGGTCCCGGTCGTGGAGCGGTGGCTCACCGGGCCGGCGGATCCGGCTGCGGTCGACGCCGCGCTGCACCGGCCCACGAGCCTGCTCTGGGACGGCACCTCCACCTGGGTGCTCCTCTCCGGTCACGGTGCCGACGTCGAGGCCCAGTCCGCACGCGCGGCGCGGTTCGGGATGGAGCCGTGCGCCGGGCCGCCGCCGCTCCCGCCGCACCGTTGGTCGGTGCCGCCGGCGTCGCTGGCGGGCCTCGATGGTCGCGGCTGGGTGGCGGAATGGGGGGTGGGTGTCGTGCACCATCCGTCGCCCCGCCCGGCCGAGCCCGTCGATCCGGCGGTCCGGGTCCTGCACGAGCGGATCAAGTCGAGCTTCGATCCCACCGGCCGCCTGGCCCCGGGGCGGGTGATCCTGCCGTGAGCGATCTCTCGACCTGGCTGGCCGACGACGACGAGCTGGCGCGTTGCGTGGGCTGCGGACTCTGCCTTCCGCACTGCCCGACCTGGCGAGTCAGCGGCGACGAGGCGCTCTCCCCTCGGGGACGAATCGCCGCCATGCGCCAGGTGCAGTGGGAGGACGCGCCGGTCGACGCCCGGTTCGGCGAGATCATCGACACGTGCATCCAGTGCCGGGGCTGCGAACCCGCCTGCCCGTCTGCGGTG
>JBPPNA010000189.1:0-2554 GCA_051306355.1 Acidimicrobiales bacterium
ACCGGTGACGTCGTGGCCCTGCGAGCGCAGCGAGTCGACCGCCTCGTCGAGCAGGTCGGCGAAGACGTCGGCGAGCACGACCTTCATGCCCTCGGTCCCGAACCGCTCGCCCAGAGCCCGTCCGACCCCGCCTGCGCCGCCGGTCACCACCGCCACCCGCCCGGCGAGATCCTTCATCAGTCGATGCCGAACCGCGCCGAGGCGAAGGCCGGGCAGCGCAGGGCGTCGTCGGGGATGTCGTCGGCGGGCAGGGGCTCGTCCACCTCTGTCGGGGTGGGACCGAACTCCGCGGCCAACGGGGCCAGCGCGTCGAGGTCGAAGCCGTAGACGCGTGCCGCGTTGGCGCCGACCATGGCACGGACCTCGTCCTCGGGCACGCCGGCGAAGGCCATGCGCAGGTGCTGACGCGAGTATGGCCAGCAACCCTCGAGGTGGGGGAAGTCGCTCCCCCACATGATCCGGTCGACACCGACGTCGTGGCGCAGCTCGACCTCGGGACGGCGGATGAAGCTCGAGCCGACCTGGCACTGCCGCCTCCAGTACTCCGATGGCTTCAGCGTGAGCTCCTGCATCGACGCGCCGAACTTGGCCTCCTGCGAGCCGGCCGCACCGCCGGCCCCGCGGAGGCGGAGGTAGTAGTAATCCAGGCGCGCCAGCTCGTCGGGGAGCCATGCGGTGCCCTGCTCGGTGAACACGCACTGCAGGCCGGGGTGGCGCTCCATGACGCCGGAGAAGATGAGGTGCCAGAGGGTGCGATGCGCCCACCAGGTGACTTCCAGCAGGAACATGGCGCTGGCCGCCGGGTAGTCGCCGTAGTCCGGTGCGGCGCTGCCGCTGTGGTGGTTGACCGGCAGGCCGAGCTCCTCGCACACCGACCAGATTGGCTCGTAGTCGGGGGCGTACAGGGGTGGGACGCCCGAGCCCGGTGGTGCGCCCGGGAGGAGGACACCGCCGGTGAGCCCGTGGGCTGCTGCCCAGCGGATCTCGGCCACGGACGCCTCGACGTCGTGGAGCATGATCTGGCAGATCCCCGCCCGCCGGCCGGGCGCGTCGGCGCAGAAGTCGGCCAGCCAGCGGTTGTGGGCCCGAAGCCCCGCCCACCGCCGCTCGAGATCGCCGGCGCCGGCGCCGGGTGGCTGGTGGACGAGCGACACCTTGGGGAAGAACGGCGGGACCGTGTTGGGGAAGAGCACCTCGGCCACGATCCCGTCGGCCTCCAGCTCGGCCAGCCGCCGCGCCGAGTCCCAGTTCCGGCCGCCCACGTCACCCCCGAGGTCGTCGAAGGGGTTCTGGTAGGTCGTGAGCCACTCGTCGAACTCGTCGCGGTACCGGGGCTCGAGGTACGGCCGATAGTCGCCGATGTCACCGCCACCGTGGCAGTCGGCCGAGATCACGACGTAGTTCTCGCTCGGGCCCTTCTGCATGCTGTCCCCTGCCACCGCCGTCGGTCTAGCATGACCGGACCTTCCCGTGAGGCGAACGATGGAGTCCGTCGCTTGCGACGTCTACCGTGCGTCGGTGTGGCGACGACCGTGGGCCAGTACTGCATCTACGTGAGCGACATCGAGCGCTCGATCACCTTCTACACCGATCTCATCGGGCTGAAGCTCCAAGGTCGCACCGAGATCGAGGGTGTGCACGAGGCCCACCTCGCTGCCGACGAGGGCGGCGGCCGGCTCCAGCTCGCCCAACGCCACGATGAGCCTCAGCCCATCGACCACGGGTTCGCACTGTGGAAGACGTACATGAAGGTCGACGACTGCGCCGCGATCCATGACGCCGTGGTGGCCGCCGGCTTCGAGTCGACCATGGAACCCACGCGCCTCGACCGGTGGCCAGTCACCGTGGCCTTCGTCAACGACCCCGACGGCTACTCGGTCGAGCTCCTCCAGTACCACGACGGTCGCTGAGCAGTTCACTCGCAGCGACTTGTTCCGCTTCGACTGCCTGGCCGGAGCCGGTGGCGTCACCTGCGCCGCGTGGCTCACGTGAAACGCATCCGGGATCAACTCTTCGATCACCGTCTCGTGCCCTTGAGCGACATCGGTCACGACCTCGTCTGGTTCGCCGTGCGCGGTCACGACGGCGGCGAAGAAACCTGCCGGCCGCTGCGAGGTTGCGTCGTGGAGAGACGAACACGTCGATGACCTGGCCGTGTTCATCGACTGCCCGGTCGACGTAGCGCCACCTACCAGCCACCTTCACGTAGGTTTCGCCCTCGCCCGCATCGATGGTCGACGGCGCTCTGGGCATGGGCTTCGGGCCCACGTCAGCCACCATCCTGCTCAGCACCGGTGTCAGCCCCGCAGTTACATCGACGATGGTGAACCTGGCCAAGGTCGCGACCGAGCTGGCCGGCGGAGCGTCGCACTGGCGGTTCGGCCGTGCTCGCCGTCCTTCTCCTGGCCGTCGGCGTGTGGATTCTCGTGCGCTTCAGCCGGCCCCTGCCGAGGGCTGCCGTCCGCGTCCGAAGACGCCGTTGATCCGCCGAGCACGTCTGTAGAGCTCGCTTCGCTCGCTGCGGCCGAGCCGCTCACCCGAGGATGTCGGCGGC
>JBPPNA010000317.1:0-4631 GCA_051306355.1 Acidimicrobiales bacterium
TGCTCTTCGGCGGCGTCGACAAGGCCCGCTTCCGCCGTCAGGTCGTCCCCGGCGACACCCTCACGCTGGAGGTCACCTTGGGCCGCATGTCGGCCCGGGCCGGGAAGGGCCACGGCGTCGCCTCGGTCGAAGGCGACACGGCCTGCGAGGCCGACCTCCTCTTCATCGTGGCCGACACCCCCGGAGAACACTGAGAATTGCGGTCGTCCGTCATCACAGAGATGACGCACCGCCGCAAAATGCAGTCGGTCAGGTGGGTGGGGCGATGATGAGGCAGCCGTTGTGGCCGCCGAAGCCGAAGCTGTTCGAGAGCACGGGACCCGGCTCCCACACCTGCGGCTCACCCATGACGAGGTTGATCTGGGGGAGCTCGGGGTCGACGGCGTCGGTGCCCATCGTCGGCGGGATGAGTCCCTCACGGATCGAGAGCACGGCGGCCACTGCCTCGAGGGCGCCGGCGGCCCCGAGGGCGTGGCCGGTGACGCCCTTGGTCGAGGTGACCGGCGGGCCGTCCTCGCCGAACACCTCGGCGATGGCGTGGGCCTCGGCGGCGTCGTTGAGCGGTGTCGAGGTGCCGTGGGCGTTGATCTGACGGATGTCGCCGGCGTCGATGCCGGCTTCGGCCAGGGCTTGCTCCATGCACTGGATGGCCCCCAGGCCGCCGGGAGAGGGGGCGGTGATGTGGTGGGCGTCGGCCGTGGAGGCGCCGCCCAGGAACTCGGCCAGGATGGTGGCGCCCCGCTCCACGGCGTGGTCCCAGGACTCGAGCAGCAGGAGGCCGCAGCCCTCGGCGATGACGAAGCCGTTGCGGTCGGCGGCGAAGGGCCGTGACACGCCGTCGTTGGACAGGGCGGTCATGTTCTGGAAGCCCTGCAGGCCGGTGGGGGTGAGGGTGGATTCGGCGCCACCGGCGACGACGGCGTCACAGCGGCCCCAGGCCACCAGCTCGGCAGCTCGCGTGAGGCCGTGGGTGCCGGCGGCGCATGCGGTGACGATGGTCTCGCACGGGCCCTGCCACCCGTACTTCATCGACACCGAGGCCCCGCCGGCGTTGGGCATCATCATCGGGATGAGGAAGGGCGACACTCGGCGGGGGCCCTTCTTGTCGTGGACGAGGATCTGCTCCTCGAGGGTCTCGATCCCGCCGATGCCGGTGGCCACCATCACGCCCTGGCGGCTGGGTTCGTAGCCCAGGACACCGTCGGGGACGCCGGCATCCTCGAACAGCATCTGCGCCGCGGCGATGGCGAACTGGGCGAAGCGGTCGCTGCGACGAGCTTCCTTCGGGTTCTCGAAGTACACCGTCGGATCGAACTCGGTGATCTGGCGCATCCCGTCCTCGGGGACCCGGCACAGGCCGTCCCAGAACGCGTCGGCGCCGGTGCCGGCCTTGGCGATCGCGCTCACCGAGGTGATCGCCACCCGGCGCCGGGTACGGGTGTTTCGATCGTCGGCCATGGCGTGTCCCCTCGCTCCTGATCCGGTCCTAGAGCTTGCCCTTGATGAGGTCGAAGGCGGCGCCGACGGTGTCGATGCCCTCGAGCTCCTCCTCCTCGACGGTGACGTCGAACTCCTCTTCGAGCGCCATCACGAGCTCGACGAGGTCGAGGCTGTCGGCGTCGAGGTCGTCGGCGAAGCTGGCCTCCTTGGTGACCTGGGACTCCTCGACGGACAGCACCTCGACGGCGCATTTCTGGAATCGGGCGAAATCGTCACTCACGGGACTGGATCTCCTGTTGCTGGGTGGATGTGGTTGGGAGGTGGAGGCTAGAAGCCCATGGCGAGGCCGCCGTCGACCGGCAGCACCGTCCCGGTGATGTACCCGGCGGGTTCGGAGGTCAGGAAGCGCACCGCGGCGGCCACCTCGTCGACCGAACCGAGTCGCCCGAGCGGGACGGCCGCAGACATCTCGGCCCGCCGGTCCTCGGTCACGGCTTCGAGCATGTCGGTGAGGATGGGGCCGGGGGTCACCACGTTGACGGTGATGTTGCGGGAGGCGAGCTCGCGGGCCATGGAGCGGGCCAGGCCGATGAGCCCGGCCTTCGACGCCGCGTAGTTGGCCTGACCGGCAGCGCCCATGTAGGCGCCGACGGACGACATGAACACGATGCGGCCGAAGCGGGCTCGCATCATCTTCTTGGTGACGGCCCGGGCGAAGCGGAAGGTGCCGGTGAGGTTGGTGTCGACGACATCGGTGAAGTCGTCGTCCGACATCCGAACGAGCAACCCGTCCTTGGTGATGCCGGCATTGGCGACGAGCACCTCCACGGCGCCGAGCTCGTCCTCCACCGATGCGACCGCGGCGTCGACGGCGGCGCCGTCGGTGATGTCGCAGCTCACGGCGAAGGCGCCCTCGACCTCGCCGCCAGAGCGGGACACGGTGGCCACCCGGTGGCCGGCGTCGAGGTAGGCCTGGGTGATGGCGAGGCCGATGCCGCGGTTGCCGCCGGTGACCAGCACGGTGCGGGGGGGCTCTGCGGTCACGACGATGCATCCTCGCACGGGCCGGCGTCGGACCACCGCAGGACGGCCGATGCCCACGTCATGCCGGCGCCGAACCCCACCAGGAGGACGAGGTCGCCGTCACGCACCCGGTCTTCCTCGAGCGCCTCGGCCAGCGCGAGGGGGATCGACGCTGCCGAGGTGTTGCCGGTGGATTCGAGGATCAGCGCGGTCTGGTCGCGGCTGAAGCCGAGCTTGTCGCAGGCCGAATCGATGATGCGGATGTTGGCCTGGTGGGGGACGACGAGGGCGATGTCCTCGGACTTCACGCCGGCGCGTTCCATGGCCGTGTTGGCCGACTGGACCATCACCCGTACCGCCCGACGGAACACCTCCCGACCGTCCATCTGCATGTAGCCGCCGAGCTCGGCGTAGAGGATGTGCTCGGTGGAGCCGTCGGAGCCGACATCCCACCCGAGGAGCTGGCTGGGCTCACCGTCGGGCACGGCGTCGATGACGACCGCGCCGCCGCCGTTGCCGAAGAGGATGGCCGTGCCGCGATCGTCCGGATCCGTTATGCGATCGAGGGTCTCGGCACCGATGAGCAGAATCCGCTTCGAACCCATGGCGATGTAGCCGTTGGCGGCGGCGAGTCCGTAGACGAACCCGGAACAGGCGGCGTTGAGGTCGAAGGCGCCGCAGTCGAGGCCCAGGAGTTCCTGCACGGTGGAACCGGTGGCCGGCATGGCGCGGTCGGGGCTGGTGGTGCAGAGGATGAGCAGGTCGATGGTGGCGGGATCGACGCCGGCGCGCTCGATGGCCTTGCGACCGGCTTCGGCGGCGAGACCGGCCGTGGTCCCACCGATGCGTCGTTCCTTGATCCCGGTCCGCTCGGTGATCCAGGTGTCGGTGGTGTCGAGCGTGGCCTCGAGATCGGCATTCGACCGCACGCCGTCGGGCAGCGCCGTGCCCCAGCCGATGATGCGACCCCCACCCGTGGCACCGGTCTTGGCGGTCACGAAGTGGCACCGAGGGCTTCGACGACGGCGTCGACCTGTTCGGGAGTCATTGCGGCGTGACGGTCGGAGTCCTTGGTGATGCGCTTGATCGTGCCCGTGAGCACCGCACCGGGGCCCGCCTCGACGAAGGTGTCGGCTCCTTGCCAGATGAGCGTCTCCACCGACGCAGCCCATCGCACGGGGCTGACCAGCTGACGGCGGAGGAGGTCGGGCCACTCGTCGCCTTCGGTGTGGACGTCGGCGTCGACGTTGGCCACCACGGGGATCGATGCGTCGTGGAAGGTGGTGGCGTCGATGGCCGCATCGAGCCGGTCGGCGGCGGGGGCCATGAAGGGGGTGTGGAAGGCGCCCGAGACGTCGAGGGCCATGACGCGCTTGGCGCCGGCCTCCTTGGCCTTGGCGCCGGCCGCCTCGACTGCCGCGGGATCGCCGGCGATCACGACCTGCCCCGGGGCGTTGTTGTTGGCGACCCACACGCCGACGCCGACCTCGTCGCACGCTTCGCCCACGGCGTCGTCGTCGAGGCCGAGCACGGCGGCCATGGTCCCGGTCCGCTCGGCGGTGCATGCCTGCATGGCGTCGCCTCGCTGGACCACGAGACGGACGGCGGCGGCGAACTCGAGCACGCCCGCGGCGCAGAGGGCGGAGAACTCGCCCAGGCTGTGGCCGGCGGTCAGCTCCGGATCGACCCCACGGCGACGGAGGGCGTCGAGCACGACCATCGAGTGCACGAACGTCCCGAGCTGCGCATTGCGGGTCTCGACCAGCTCGTCGTCATCGGCGTCGAGGAGGAGGTGGCCCACGTCTCGCCCGGCGGCATCGGAGGCCTGGCCCACCAGCTCCCACGAAGGGTCAGACGCGAAGTCCGCACCCATGGCGGGCTGTTGGCTTCCCTGGCCGGGGACGACGAAGCAGAGCATGTGCGGGGGACCTCAGGGCTGCGGGCGGGCGGCGGCGAGTGGTGGGACTCCGCCAGCGGCGGCGGAGTTTCACCGGAGGTGCGATTTCGATGTGATTCCTACGGGTCGGTGACGGGCACGACGGCGGCGAAGGCGCCGAAGCCGTGGTCGCGATCGTGCTCGGTGATCTGCTTGTTCCGCCACAGGACGAAGGCGACGACTGCAGCGAGAAGGACGAGGCGCTTCATTGCCGTGGAGCGTAGATCGTCGC
>JBPPNA010000018.1:0-20935 GCA_051306355.1 Acidimicrobiales bacterium
CGTGCATCAGATCGCACCACTGCACCCTTCCGCTGGTCCGCTCCACTTCACGAGATACGGAGGATATTCCTCCGGTAACTGGAAGTCAACGTCAGGCGCATACCCACGTCAGCCGCAGCGGATCCCCACCCGGCACCGAAGTGCCTGATCGGGGACACCAGCAGCACCAGCGTCGGCTTGGCGGCCCAGTGGAGGTCGTCGAGCACAGAGGTGTACGTCACTTGGCGAGGTTCGAACGCACCTGCTCGAGCCTCGTCCAACGGGATCGCAGTGTCCTCACCCGAGTCGAGTCGCGCCGCTCGACGCTCGAGTTCGGCCGCCCAGGCCTGTCGGACCACTTCTTGGTCGATCGAAGCCTCGCGTCCCAGGAGTGTTGGTACACACGCTGCAGGTCGTCCACAACCGGCATCGGCAAGTACGGCGTGGCCCTCGATGCCCTCGTCCCCCAGTTCTGCTCCGGCGCGGTCGAGGCCCAGGTGGTGGCCATGCCCACGGCGGCCAGCGAGGTCGCCCTCATCGAATCGTTCGCCGACACGCGGGTGATCGGCATCACCGTGAACCACGAAGAGATGACCGACAACGAGGTGACCGCCGCCATCGACGAGCTCGAACTCGACCTCGGCATACCGGCGACCGACCCGTTGACCCGGCCCCTGGACCGATTGGTCGACATGGTGCTCCTCGCCTTCCCCGAACTCGGCGCCCGCATCGCTCCGCTCGCGAGGTGACCGCCCCGCGCCTCGAGGTCGACCTCGCCGCGGTCTGCCACAACGCTCGCACCCTCGTCGACCGGCTGGGCGCCGTCGGCATCCGGGTGACCGGCGTGACCAAGGCGTTGCTCGGCGACCCCGACGTGGCCGAGGCCTTGGTCCGCGGTGGGGTCATCGGGCTCGGCGACTCTCGGATCGAGAACCTGACGCGCCTGCACACCGCTGGAAGCTCCGCCCCTCGGATGTTGATCCGATCGCCGATGCTCAGCCAGGCCGACGACGTGGTGTGCCACGCCACCGTGAGCCTGAACACCGAAGCCCTCGTCCTCGAGGCGCTGTCGAAGGCAGCCGCCCGTGCGGGCTCGCTGCATTCCGTGCTGCTCATGGTCGACGAGGTCGAAGCGGCCTGCGGCATGTCGCTGACGACGGTCTCGGGTGGGAACTCCGCCTCGATCGACTGGGCGCTGACCACCGCCGACGTGGGCGCATCGACGAGCTCCGGTTGGGCGAAGCGATCCTGATCGGGACCGAGCCGTTGCACCGCCAGCCCATAGACCGGCTGCGCACCGACGCGTGCACGCTCGTGGCCGAAGTGATCGAGGCGAAGGAGAAGCCGGCGCAGCCGTGGGGCGCCATTGGGCCTCGACTACAGCGCACTCCTGCGAGCCGCGACATCACCTTTCGTGACGCTCGCGACCACCGGCGGCGGCTGACCGGACCACGGGTCGTGGCCGATCAACTCGCTGGTCCCGGCGTGGACGGAATGGAAGGGTGCCGGCATGGTGCAGGACCATTTCGGCGAGGACGTCGCCGCCAGCTACGACGATCGCTCCGGCGCGATGTTCGAGACCGACGTGCTCGGCCCGACGATCGACGTCCTGGCCGGACTGGCCGGTGATGGAGCGGCCCTCGAGTTCGCCGTCGGCACGGGTCGGGTCGCACTGCCCCTCACGGCTCGTGGGGTGCCCGTGTCGGCGATCGAGCTCTCCCCCGCCATGATCGACCGGCTCCGGACCAAGGACGGCGGAGAGCAGATCGAGGTGACCATCGGCGACATGGCGACCACCAGGGTCGAGGGAAGGTTTCGGTTGGTGTACCTGGTGTTCAACACGATCGGGAACCTGACCACCCAGGACCAACAGGTGGCCTGCTTCGCCAACGCCGCCGATCACCTGGAAGTGGGCGGCTGCTTCGTCATCGAGGTCGGGGTCCCGAACCTGCGCCGCCTCCCGCCGGGCGAGGATGCCCGGTTGTTCTCCCACGCCCCGGGGTACGTCGGTTTCGATCACTACACCGACCTCGTCGCCCAGCAGGCCACGTCACACCACTTCGTGGCCGACGGGTCGGCTGTCGACGAGGTCTCGACGCCGTTCCGGTACGTGTGGCCCTCGGAGCTCGATCTGATGGCCAGGCTGGCCGGCATGTCCCTGCGGAACCGATGGGCCGGGTGGGACCGCGCGCCGTTCACGGGCGAGAGTCGGTCGCACGTCTCGGTCTGGGAGAAGACCGGCGAACGGACACAGCGACCGTCGAGCTGACGTCCGGGCGCGAGAGCGGGGCGTGACCGTCGGCCACGCCCCGCTCGGGTGCACTGCACGGGTCATGCGACCCGAGTGAGCATCAGCCGACGGACGGCGGGATCATCACCGTGTCGATCAGGTGGACGGTGGCGTTGGCGGTCGAGATGTCGGGCACCTGGACCATGGCCTGCCCGCCGACGGTGATGGTGTCACCCTCGGCGCTGATCTCGAGGATCTCGCCCGTGAAGGTCTCGATCTCGGTCATGTCGGCGAGGTCAGCAGCCGACAGCTGCTCACCGGCCACCACGTGGAAGCCGAGGACCGTGGTCAACAGACCGGACGGATCGGCGAGCGCAGCCTCGAGCGTGGCCGGATCGAGCTCGGCGAACGCGCAGTCCGTCGGCGCGAAGACCGTGAGGGCCTCGGCGCTGTTGAGCGTGTCGACCAGCTCGGCCTCCGTCACCGCGGTGACGAGGGTGGTGAGGACCGGGTTGCTCGAGGCGGCGGTGCCGACCGGATCATCGGTCATGCCTTCGAGGGTGCCCGCTTCAGGACCGGACTGGACGGCGTCGACGAGACCATCGGTGTCGCAGATGGTGGACGAGTCGGCCGGAGCGGCGTCCTCGGAGTCCATGTCCTCGGACATCTCGTCGCCGGCGGTGTCGTCGGTGGCGGTGTCGTCGGTATCGGTCTCCGTCGGCACATCGGTCGCCGTGTCGTCGTCGTCACCACAGGCTGCGGCGACGAGGGTGAGGGACAGCGCAAGGCCGACCATTCGGAGTGTTCGGAAGGGCTTCATGGGATGGTTTCTCCTGGTTTGGGGTTGGGGGGCTCCGGCCCGGGAGACGGGCGGGAGGGTGAGGCCGTCGCTCATGGCGACGGGCGAACGGTGACGAGTCGTGACTGCCAGCCCGACGCGCCGTCGGGCAGGATCTCGGCTCGTGTGTCTGTCTGGACCTGGCCGGTGCCGTCGGTGGCCCGCACCGCGATGCGGTGATTGCCCTCGGTGGCGGTCCACGGGAATCGCCACTGGCGCCAGGTGTCCTCGTTGAGGGCCTCGGCCAGTTCGGCGTCGACGAAGGGTTGGTCGTCGACCTGGATCTCGACCCGGGAGATGCCCCTGGTCTGCGCCCAGGCCACACCGGCGATCAAGGTGTCGCCGGTGTCGAGGATGTTGCCCGAGCGGGGAACGTCGATGCGGGTCATGGTCTTGATGGGTGCCCGATCGGCGTACCCACGCGGTACCCAGTACTGATCGAACCGGTCGAACCGTGTGAGCTCGATCTCGGTGAGCCACTTGGTCGCCGAGACGTAGCCGTAGAGACCGGGGGTGACGAGCCGGGCGGGAAACCCGTGCTGGAGCGGGAGCGGCTCCCCGTTCATGCCGACGGCGACGATGGCATCGCGGTCATATGCAGCCTCGAGCGGGAACCCGCAGGTGTAGTCATCGGAAGAACGCCCCACGATCTGATCGGCATCCGGATCCACGCCCGCTTCGTCGAGGAGGGTGCGCAGCGGGACGCCGAGCCAGCGGGCGTTGCCCACGAGGTCGCCACCGATGGGGTTCGACACGCACGTGAGCGTGATGTCGACCTCGACGAGACCGAAGGCGGCCAGCTCCTCGAAGTCGATCTCGAAGGGCGAGTCGACCATGCCATGGACCCGGAGCGTCCAGTCCTCGACAGGCAGCTGGGGCACGGTGAGGGCAGTGTCGATGCGGTAGAAGATGTCGTTCGGCGTGAACAGCGGCGCGAGACCGTCGATCTCGAAGCTCGCGCCCGACGCCGCCGCCGGGAGGGGGCTCCGGGCGCCCGGGAGCAGCAGGGCAGCTCGGGAGGCTGCAGCGCTGAAGCGGCTCTGGAGGGCGCGCCCGGTGGCGGCGGCGATCGAGGCAGCAGCCACGAACGCGGTCGCGCCGAGGACGAAGCGTCGGCGATCGAGACCGTCGAGAGTCGCCTCGGGACGGGCTGCGGCGGCCTCGTCGGCACGGGCGAAGCGCGCCAGGTAGCGGGCGACGACGATCCCGGTCGCTGCGGCGACCACCGAGGGCATACCACTGGTGATCGAGGCACCTTGGGCCGACGCCGCCACCCCGACGACGCCGAAGGCGACGAAGGCGCCGTCGCCGAGCCACGGACGGTTCCTCGCCACCACACCGAGGGCGGGAGCGAGCAGGGCGGTGACCACGAGGATGCCGATGACGAGGGCGAGCTTGTCGTTCGTCCCGAACGTCTCGATGCCGAAGCGGGTGATGCTCGACGGGGAACGGTCGATCACGGTTTCGGCGACCGCCTGGACCGGTGAGCGCCAATGCTGGACGGCGGCGGAGGCGAGCTCCCCGGCGGCGAGCGCAGTTGCGGCCGCGACGAGGAACGAGGTGCCAGCGCGCACTCGGTCGAGGGTTGGTGGGTGTTCCGCCATCATGTGCACTACGGAACTGCGCCACCCCCTGGATCAGTCCGCGTCGTATCCCGCGGGATTCGTCCGGCCCGCCGGGGAGGGTCGCCGCACTCTCTCTCTGGATGGCACTGTCTCTCCCGATGACCGTCCACTCGGATCGCACCCTCCGCTTCGACCGGACCCCGGAGCAGGTCTGGGAGGCGATCGGCCACGTGGACGAGTACCGCAGCTGGTGGCCCTGGTTGCGCCGGTTCGACGCCGAGGCCCTCCGCCAGGGTGACCGGTGGGAGTGCACGGTGCGTCCGCCCCTCCCCTACGTCCTGCGGTTCGCTGTCACCCTCGACCACGCTCGCCCACCGTCGAGCATCCGGGCGACGGTCTCCGGCGACATCGAGGGCCATGCGGAGCTCTCCATCTCCCCCGCCACCGCGGCCACGTCGTCGGACCCGATCGATGGCTGCGACGTCCGGCTCGTCTCCGCCCTCGATCCCAGCAGCCAGGCGCTGCGTACGGTCACTCGCCTGGCGCCGTGGCTCGCGCGCTTCGGTCACGAGTGGGTGCTCGACACCGGTCTGGGACAGTTCCGGCAGCACGCCCTCTGAGACCGGGCGACCTGAGACTGGGCGACCTGTGCGGGCGGGTCAGGGGGCGGAAGCGGGCTCGGTGGGCGACCGACCGATGCGCTCCCCGGCCTGGAGGATCGTGACCGGGCCATCCTCGCTGACCACGATCACGATGGCGTCGGGATCGTCGTAGCTGTATCGGCGGGCCGAGGTGTGCCGGGTCCCACCCATCGGACGGACAGCGAGCTCCGCCGCCTGGCTCGGGATCAGCCGGACCCCCATCTGGCGCAGGACGCCGTCGTGGTCGAACACGGTGGCACCGTCAGTCTGGGCCAGGGCGTGACGGAGTGGGGCGAGGGCCGGTGGACGGTCGATGTGCAGCTCGGGAGGCACGGGGAGCCGTTGCTCGTGGGCGAGGGCGAGGTCGCCGGTGGGATGCAGCACCAGCAGAGCCCCGATGCCACGAGCTCCGAGGTCGTGCACGGCGAAGTCCAGCAGCCGACCCAGCACGGTGGGACCGTTGGACCGTCCGCACACGGTCTCGATCCAGTCGACGAGGGGTGCCTCGTGGTGCCATCCGGTGATGTCGTGGCGCACGACGCCGGCGGGCCCGACGACCCGCACCACACCGTTGGGGTGCCGTTGCACCACGATCCCGCCGGTTGCCGAGGCCAGGATCACCAGGTCCCGCTCCGAACCCGCAGAGCGATCGAAGACGACGAGCTCGTCGACGCCGGCATCGGTCCGCACCGCCCAGCTGGAGATCCCGTCGGCGAACCGGCGCACCTGGGCATCACCGAACGCGTCGGTCGGGAGACGGTCGGCGTTGAGCTCGGTGGCCGGGGTCCAGGCCTCCGGCGGCGCGGTCGCACCGAGGATCGAGCCGTAGCTCGGGATGCGACGCTCGTGCACCGGCGGCCGCAGGGCGTAGTCGAGTTCCTCCAGCAGGACGGCGGAAGCGCCATCGAGGAGGAACGCCATGCCTTCTTCGCTGAGCTCCTCGGCGAGGCGGCGGAGCCGACCCTCGGTGGCGGCGGTCCGGCGGCTCTCCATGGCAGGACGATACGACCGGTACCGTCAAATCCGCGATTCTCTGACCTGCGGTGATGTGCCAATACATGCCGTGAGCAGGGGTTCTGCATACCCATCACGTCTCGACGGTTCTCACCGTTTCTCGGCCTCTTGGGTCACGCTCGTGTCACAGACGGGTCACGACACGCCGGCGACCTCGGCCTTCGGGGCGGGGCGCTTGCGTGTCCGGTGGCGCGGTCAGGTTTGCTTCTGTAGCTTCCGACATCTGCGGGTCCGGCCTCCGCCAGGCGGGACCCGGCAGCGGGTTGACTTCCTGTCGACCATCGAGGGCCCCGATGTCTCGCCCGCCGAGACCGGGGCCTTCGTCGACACTCACACGCAGTCACCGATCGTGACGTCGCCTCCGCTACCAGCCGCCGGTCCCCGGCGCGCCCTTGACCGGCCCGACCACGTCGTCGGTCACCCAGCCCCCGTAGAAGTCGCCCGCCTGCGGTCGGACCTCCTCGTCGTCGACCCAGCAACGCACCCGGCTCGGGTAGAAGCTCACCCAGCCGGCGTGGTCGGCGAACTCCGGGTACGGCCGGGGATAACGCCACCCGACCGGCGCGCCGTCGGTCCCGGCGACGGCCAGGTACTCGGCCTCGCCCTTCCACTCGCAGTGCGATGCTCCCGAAGCCGGCGCCAGCGCGCCGTCGACGGCCGTCTCGGGCGGCAGGTAGAAGCTCGGTGGGTGCGAGGTCTCCAGCACCCGGACGCTGTGGTTGCTCTGCGCCAGCAACTGCCCGTCGCCGGTGCGGACCTCGACGGAGCGGTCGTCGGCGACCACAGCCGGGGGACGGGGGTAGTCCCAAACGGATTCCTGTCCCGGGCCGGGCTCGACGGCGAAGTTCGGCCGGGCGATGCCTCGGTTGGTCCACTGGTCACGGGCTCGCCGCAGCCAGGCGGGGACGTCGGTGCTCACGCCGACGACGCTACTGGCGTCTTGGCCGATCGTTCGCGCTCCACGACCGAATACCGCACCACCACCACCGCCGACGAGGCCCACCGGCGCGCCTCCGGTCGCCGCCGCGACAACAGCATCCACACGCTGCTTGACATGAACGTAGATCGGCGCGACGTATGGCCCATCGCCGTAGGCGGGTTACTCAGTACTTCGATCCCGAGGGCGCCTGGCCGACGGCGACTGGAGGACGGGCAGATGGTTAGAAAATTCATCGTGGCGGCGGTCATCGCCGCTGGTGCATTTGGTGTCGTCGCCGCGCCTGCGTCTGCGACTCATTCGCATCGAATCGACACGCCTGGAGCCTGTGTTGACCGAAACGGTCAAGGCTTTGGCACCGGACAGGTGCACTCAGACAACAGTGCAGACCCCGGCGACACGACGTTCCATGAGCGGATCCACAAGGGCACGCCTGGCCTGTTTGCGTTCGAGCGGGACAACAACCCGGTGAGCGTCGTCGGCCTGCTCTGCAGCTGACAATCACTGCGCACACCGGACGCACTGATGGCCCGTCACTCCGGTGGCGGGCCATTGGCGTCCAATCGCGGGACAGCCGAAGTGCCTGATCTCCGGTGGCTGCCCGTAACCGAGAACACCGCCGAATCACCGATGACGCTGATCGGGCAACGGCGCGGTCATCGCACTGGCAGCGCCTCGACTGCGTCGCTGGCGGCGAGACCTGGTTCCGGACCACCCAGCAGGGTGTAGGCGACTCCATCGGCAACAGCAGCGCCGAGACCGTGGCGGGCTTGGTCCAGAGGTGCGAGCGTGGTCGTGCGACCGTCCGGATCGATGCACTCGACGACGTCGAATGTCCCGTCAGGTGCTTCGCCGCCAGCCAGACAGGCGCCGACCGCCGGAGCATGGAACCCGGCAGCCCCACCGCGGGGGGTGGGCAGTGAGGTGGCGGATCCGATTCGTCCGTTGTCGACCAGGTCCACCGTTGCCCGGTTCGAGTCGAGGGAACCGAAGCGGCCGCCCATGAACCAGACCCGACCCTCGCCGTCGCTGGCCGCTCCGAGATGGTCGCGTGCCTCCGACAACTCGCCGACGGGTCTCCACACATCGCCTTCCAGCGCCCACACCTCGGCGCTCGGACCATCCGGGTCCGCACCGCCACCGAACAGGACATTGTTGCCGTCCCAGGCTCCCGCACCCGCACCACGGGGCGATGGCAGTGGCGATCCTGGTACCCAGTCGTCGGCGTCGGGCCTCAGCACCCAGACCGAATCGGTTGGCTGTCCGAACCCGCCGCCGCTGTAGCCGCCCACCACCATGAGGCCGTCATCGGAGGCGACCACGGCGGCGTGGTGCACGGTTACCGGCAAGGCTGGGCCCGTCGACCAGGAATCGTCGGCCGGGTCGTAGACCTGGACGACGTCGAGAGGAGACCCGTCGCCGCTGAATCCCCCGATGACCCAGATGCGCCCATCGAAGCGAGCGGCGCCGACTTCGGTGGCAGGCACTGGAGCCACGGCCCGTTCCGTCCAGAACTGGGATCCGTTGTCGCTGTCTCGGCCCTCGTCTTGTCTGCCTGGCTCGGTGACACCGGTGGTGGTGGTGTCGCTTGCGTCGCTGCCACCGTCGTCATCCCCGCAACCGGGCAGAAGCATGAGCATCGACAAAGCGATGACGGCCGAAACGTTCGACGTGGCGACCCAAGAGATGATCATCGCTCCATCCAAGTCTTCCTTCTCGTACGCGCAACGTAACCGGCGGCGGTCAGCGAATCCGACGAACCCAGCATCCTCCACCGTCGCGACCTCGCCGGCGCTCGACGGGTCTACCGGTTGACCCTGGCCAAGGTGGTCGAACGACTTTCGGACGTTTCCGATCTCGGTCCAGGCCATGCGGCGGGAGACCCGCCAGCGGACTGACCAGATCTCTGTCCCGTCATCGAAAAGACCACCAGCGGTATGGTCCGGGCAACGACATCTACGATGGGAGCAGAGCATGAGCCGAGTCAAGATCAGGCGATCCCTGGCCCTCTGCGCGACGGTTGCGTTGGTCGCGCTGGGTGCATGCGGCGACGACGACGATGCAATCGCCGACGCCGCCGGAGACCCGGCCGAGTCATCAGATGACGACGCGGAGTCGCCGTCCGGATCCGACGATGGGGACAGTGGCGACGCGACGAGCGAGGACGGTGGCGACCCCGTGGGCACTGCGACCATCGACGGCACCGCGTACACCGTCATCGCGGATCTGCAGTGTCTCGTGGCGATCGACGAGGCCAACCAGATCTCGATTTCCGGCACGGTCCAGGAGAACCCGTCCGAGGAACGCGTCGAGTTCTCCTACGCGTGGGATTCCGACGACGACGTGAACGAATTCAGGATCAACGTCAGCGATGAAGTCGAGTACTTCACGTTCGATGGGCAGGCCGACTTCGGCGAGCCACAGGTCGACGGCAAGACCGTCACGGCGTCTGGGATGCTGCTGCCCAACATCGGAGAGCTGGCCGAGGCGTCGTTCGAGATCGACTGCGCCGGCTGACACACCCGGCTCGCCACGCACGGGCGTTCGATGTTGACGGCGCCCTCGGTGGCTCGCGTGTCACGGACGTGTCACGGACCGACGCGCTCGAGGAAAACCCGCAGGTCAGACCGCTCGACGGTCGTTCCTCGGTCGATGTGACCGATACCGTCTGACCCCACCGCCGCCGGAGCATCCATGAGCAACGACACACGCCGCATCGCCGTCCGGGTCTCGCCGGACGCACTGCGCCAGATCCGTTCCGGGCATCCGTGGGTGTTCGACGGGGCCATCCGCTCGGTCAGCCACGACGGCCTCGCAGGGTCGCTGGCGGTGGTGTTCGACGACAAGCGGCGGTTCGCGGCGATCGGTTTGTACGACCCCACCTCGCCGATCCGGGTCCGGATCCTCCATGTCGGTGGACCCCGGGCCATCGACGAGGACTTCTGGACCGAGCGCCTCGTCTCGGCACTGGACCTGCGATCCGAGCTCACCGCGGACGGCACCACGAACGGCTACCGCTGCGTGCACGGCGAGAACGACGGCTTCCCCGGGCTGGTGGTCGACCGGTACGACACCACGGCGGTGGTGAAGATCTACAGCGCTGCGTGGCTTCGCCACCTGCCGTCGATCGTCCCCCTCCTCCAAGCCTTCCTGCCGATCGAGCGGATCGTGCTCCGACGGGGTCGCAACGTCGACGACGGTGGGGACGCGGCCACCATGTTGGTCGGTGACGCACCAGCCGGCCCGGTCGAGTTCCTCGAGCGTGGGCTGCGCTTCGAGGCCGACGTCATGACGGGGCAGAAGACGGGCCACTTCCTGGACCAGCGGGAGAACCGTGCCCTCGTCGGGGGGCTGTCCGAGGGGGCCGACGTGCTCGACGTGTTCTGCTGCACCGGCGGATTCTCTGTCCACGCCGCTGCCGGCGGGGCGGCGTCGGTCATCAGCGTCGACCGAAGCGGTCCCGCCCTCGCGGCCGCCCGTCGCAACATGGCTCGCAACGCCGGCCGATCTGGCATCGGCGGCTCCGACCACGACACGATCGAAGGCGACGCCTTCGACGTGCTCGAACGGCTCGCTGCGGACGGCCGTCGCTTCGACGTCGTGGTGATCGACCCACCGTCCTTCGCCTCCCGTGCCTCCCAGGTGGACCGAGCCCTCGCGGCCTACGGACGCCTCACCGAGTCGGGCCTCGCGCTGGTACCTCGCGGCGGGATGCTCGTGCAGTCGTCATGCTCCTCACGGGTCGACGAATCCGCCTTCCACCGGTGCATCCAGGACGGGGCCGCCCGATCGGGGCGACGCCTCGAGAAGTGGGCCCGGACCGGCCACGCCGTCGACCATCCGGTCGGATTCCCCGAGGGTCGCTACCTGAAGACCATCTTCGCCAAGGTGGACCCCTGAGGGGGTGTCCGACCCGTCAGCTGCCGTCGGCGGAGAGGTGCATGTGGTCCTTCAGGGAGTGCCAGCCTCCGCCCCAGCCCCATCCGGCGGACGTGAACCCGGCGACGTCGTCGGCCGTGAGCATCCCGGGGCGAAGGGCACCACGGTCGGCGTAGATCGATGCCAGCTCGGGAAGCACCAGGTCGCCCTTCACGTACGGGTTGTGGAACGGGTTGATGTCGACGGCGCGCCCGCGGGCGTGCTCCGACCAGGACGTCGATCCTCTACTGGGCCGGCACACGAAGGCCGACGTGTTGTTGCCGTCGCCGGTCATGGGCGCATCGAGCCCGGCGACCGTGGTGATCTGCATCGACTCGATGGGAAACCGACGGTCGAAGAGCGCCGAGAACCCGGCCACGACCACGGCGACGGCATCGGCGTGGACGAGAAGCTCGCCGGTGTGGAGCAGTCCGTCGAAGCCCCAGAACGGCAGAGTCATGTAGCGCAGCTGATCGAGGTCGACGGGACAAGCCTCGGACCAGGTCGAGCGGGCCACGACGTCGGCGGGCGCCGGGTCCACGGTGAACGCGAACTCGTCGGTGGTGGGGGGCGGCAGCACGTCGATGGTGGCGAAGCGGCGGTCGGCCAGCTCCGGCGGGGTGGGCTGGATCTCCCCGAAACCGTTCGCAGCCGTCGGCAGGACACGGGTGCCGATCCAATCCGGCCGGGGTGTGGTGGCCGAAGGCGTCGTGGTGGTGGTCGTCGTGGGGTTCGCAACGGTGGTGGACGTGTCCTGGGGGGTTGGACCGTCGGACTGCTCGCCGGATGTCACCGAGCGGTCCAGGGGGGCGTCCGATGCGTCCGCGCCGCAACTGCCCAGGACGGCTGCCATCACGCATGCGGCGATGCACCGGCGGATCACGTCGTGCCGTCCAGGTGATCGACGAGGTTGAAGCCGTGGAGGGAGGCACCGGTCGCCGACACGACGATGGTGGTCACCGCGGCCGGCGCCACGAACATCCGCCACGCGACATCGTCGCTGACTCCCAGCGCCCAGGCGACGGCGGCCTTGATGGGCGAGACATGGCTCACGACCACCACGGTTCCGTCGGTCGCATCGGCCCGGATGTCATCGCAGGCTGCCCGGACCCGATGGCCGAGGGCGCCGATGCTCTCACCGCCGGCGGGCGCGAAGTCGAGATCGGATCGCCACGAGTCCCACAACGCGGGATCGACGTCAGCGAGCGGCGTGCCGTCGAGGTCGCCGTAGTCGAGCTCGATCCACCGTTCGTCGAGCTCCACCGGCTGATCCCACGCGGCGGCGGTCTGGCGCGTGCGGAGCAGGGGCGAGGAGATGACCCGGTCCACGGGCCCGACCCGGGCGGCGAGGGCGGCAGCCTGGGTGTGACCGAGATCGTCGAGGCCCGGATCGAGCCGTCCGAGCAGACGCCGCTCGCGGTTCGCGTCGGTCCGGCCGTGGCGGACCACGATCAGCACGATCCGGCCACCGGCGGTCCGCCCCGGATGGTTCCGGGGGCGCGGGGAAGCTGGCCCGTGGTGCGGAACCGTTCCCGGCTCACGGCGTCGTCGAGTCCCACGCGACGCATCCACCACAGGGCGATCGCGACGGCCACCAGCTCGAGCAGCAACGAGACTCCGCCCCGAGCCAGCTCCGGTGGCCTTGCGTCGGACAGCCCGAGACCGGTGAGCGGCCACCAGAACGCGGCGGTGTCGGTCCAGATGCCGGAGAGGACGAGGTGGGCGAACAGGCCGATGGGAACGCCGAGGAGTCGGCGCCGGACGAGGCGCCGACCTCGCGTGGCGACCATGACGACCGTGAGCACCACCACCGCCGTCACCAGCGAGTGCAACGGGCCGGGTCGGCCCAGCGCGACCTCGGCGACGGGCAGGACGGCGCCGACCATGACCAGCCGGTAGTCGAGCGCCGGGCTGTCGAACACGGCCCACACCCCGACGCACGCGAGCACCAGGTACCAGAGGAACATCGTCCGACGATCAGACGCGGACGAGGAAGCGGCCGCAGTCCTCGCAGCGGACCTCCTCGTCGTCGGGCAGGTGCTGGATGCGGTCGTGCTCGACGGCGGACAACTTGATGTGACAGGCGCCGCACGTGCCGGCCACGAGGCGGGCCACTGCAGTGCCGCCGAGGCGGTCGCGGGTCTCCTCGTAGCGGGTCAGGGCCTCGGGATCGATGCCGGCTGTGGCCTGTTCGCGCGCCGCCAGCGCCTGGTCGCGTTCGGCGCCGATCGAGGCCTCGGCCTCGGCGAGTGTGGTGGTGGTCTCGATCGCCTCACGGTCGAGGCCAGCCTGGTCCTCGGCCAGGGCCGTGAGCCTGGCGTCGATCGGCTCGACCTGCTCCATCAACTCGAGCTCTTCGTCCTCGAAAGTGGCGATCCGCCGCTTGAGGCCGGCGATCTCGTCCTGGAGCGCCTGCAGCAGACCGGCGTCGGAGCTGCCGCCGCTGTACAGCTGGCTCTCCTCGTGGGCGATCTTGTCCTCGACGAGCGCGATCTGGTCCTCGATGCGGCGCTGCTCCTTGACCAGCTCGTGTTTGTCCGCCTCGGCCGCCACCACGTCGGCGCGCAGGCGCGACAGCCGGCCCTCGAGCTCGGTGAGCCGCGCCCGCTCGGGCAACTGGGCGTCGCGGTGGTCGAGCTTCTGGATGGTGGAGTCGAGCGCCTGCACCTCGAGCAGTTGCTCCCAGGGGTTCGTCATCAGCCTTCTGTCTCCTCGAAGTCGCCACCGGGTGTGGTCGGCGGTGGCGTGCCTGGCGGTCCGCTCGGCGGCGGGGCGATGGGCGGCGTCGTGGGGGCTGGCGCCGTGGTGGCCGGCGCCGTCGTGGCGCTGCTTCCCGAGCCGGAGCTCCTGCTCGATGACCGCGAGGAGCGGGACGAGTTGGTCGAGGAGCGGCTGGACGTGCCGCGACCCGCCCGGAGGTCGATCTCTCGATCGAGCTGGAGCAGGGACCCGGACGGCTGGCGGAAGGGTGGGTCGGCGAAGGGAATCGGGGGAGCGTCGAGGAGCACGGCGTTCATGTACGCCCCGAAGATCCGGGCTGGATACGAGCCACCCGTCACATTGATGCCGCCGACGCGGAACATCGGCACGTTGCCTTCGATTGCTCCCATCCACACGGCCGTGGAGAGCTGGCGGCTGAAGCCGGCGAACCAGGCGTTGGAGAAGTCCTGCGCGGTGCCGGTCTTGCCGCCGATGTCGTGGCCGGAGACCCTGGCGGCGCCGCCTGTCCCACCGAGGACGTTGTCCTTGAGGATGTCCCCAGCGTGCTGGGCGGTCTCGATGGAGAACACCCGCCGACCCTCGTCGGTGTGCCGGAAGATCGTCCGTCCGGTGCGGTCGATCACCCGCTCGATGAGGTAGGGCGGGTTGAAGTACCCGTCGTTCGCGATGGCGGCATAGGCGCCTGCCATGGCGAGCGGCGTGACCCCCTGGGTCCCGAGCGGGGTGGAGGCGATGGCGGGGTCGAGGTCGACGATCTGTCCGGCGGCGTCGCGGGTCTGCAGGCCCAGTTCGCCGGCCAACTCCACGACGTTGTCGATGCCTGCGATCTGGCCGAGGCGGATGTAGCCGCAGTTCGACGAGTTGGTGGTCATCGAGGTGATGGTGCCGACGAACCCCCGCGAGTTGCCGAAGTTGTCGACCTCGTAGTCGCCGTCGGGGAGATTCAGGTCGAAGACGCACGGCCCGGCGCCCGACACACGGTCCGACGGCGAGTATCCCTGCTCGAGGAGGGACAGCAGGACGAAGGTCTTGAACGCCGAGCCGGGCTGGCGGAAGCCCTGGGTGGCGAGGTTGAACTGGTTCTCCTCCGTGAAGCCCGGCCCGCCGATCAGGGTTCGGACCGCACCGGTGCCGGGCTCGACCGAGGCGATGGCCGAGGTACCAATCGCCTCAGCGCCTTCCTGGTTGGTGCCGGCGATGAAGAGGCCGGACCCGGGCGTGGTGGAAACCGGGTCGAGGACGTCGTTGCGGGCGAGGGCGGCGAGGTACTGCGAGCGGAGGTCGAGTGTGGTGTGGATCTCGAGGCCGCCCTTGAACACGGCCGCCGTGCGCTCGGAGCGGGTCTCGCCCAGGCGCTCGTCGTCGAGCAGCCGACGCTTCGCCTCCTCCACGAAGTAGTCGTCCGCCGGCGGCGTGTACTGCACCGGAGACGCCGGCAAGGGGACCTCGTTGGCGAAGGCCGCCTGCTCCTCGGAGATCTTGTCCTCCTCGACCATGCGGCGCAGGGCGATGCGGCGGCGCTCCAGGGCCACCTCGGGATCGGCGAAGGGGTTGTAGTCGATGGGGTCGCGGATCATCCCCGCCAGCAGCGCAGCCTGGGCGATGTCGAGCTCCGCAGCCGCGACGCCGAAGTACGTCTCCGCCGCGGCCTGGATCCCGTAGCTGTGGTTCCCCAGGTAGATCGTGTTCAGGTACTGCTCGAGGATCTGCATCTTCGACATCTGCTTCTCGAGCCTGACGGCCAGGAACACCTCCTTCGTCTTGCGCGTGAAATCCCGGTCGGAGGTGAGCAGGGCCTGCTTGACGAGCTGCTGGGTGATGGTGGAGCCGCCCTGGGCGATCCCCCCCGTCTCGACGTTGGACAGCAGCGCCCTCGCCGTGGCCCTGGCGTCCACGCCCTGGTGCTGGAAGAAGTCGGCGTCCTCGACGGACAAGATGGCATCGATGACGTGCTGGGGGATGTCGTCGACGTCGATCGGGGCCCGATTCTCCTCGTCCTGCAGCGTGGCGATGAGCGTTCCGTCGCTCGAGTACACATACGACCGCACGTCGAGATCCGGGAGGGTGATCTCCGGCGCGACGCCATGGGTGGCGGATTCGAGCGACGCCAGTTGCGGCCCGAGCGCCAACCCCGCAGTGGTGAGCACCAGGGAGCCGAGCGCGAGGACGAGCACGAGCCGGAAGAGGGGGGAGACCACACGCATGATGATCCGCCAAGCGTACCGGTGAGCGGGTGGCCGATCCGATCACCGGGTCAGCCTCGCGATGCGTCGCGAGCCCGGTTCGACCTAGGTTCCACCGAGAAGCCCACGGCAGCTCACGAGCCCAGGAGTCCCATGACCCACCCCCACAGGTTCCGCTGAGCTGGCACCATGGCCGACTACGCACTGGCCGGAGCCGGGTGGATCAGCGCGGTGCACGGACTCGCCGTCGGCGCGCAACGTGACGGACGGGTCACGGCCGTCGCCTCCCGGACCCCGGCGTCGGCCGAGGCCCGGGCGGCGGAGACCGGAGCGGCGGTGGTCTCCTACGAGGAGCTACCTGCCGGCGCCGACATCGTGATCGTGGCCACGCCACCGGCTCACCACGCCGTCGACGCCTTGCGCGCCATGGCGGCCGGCGCCGCCGTGGTGGTCGAGAAGCCCCTGTGCACGACGCTCGACGACGCCGATCGAATGGTGCGCGTGGTCGAGGCGGGCGGTCTCCTCACCTACGCCGAGAACCTGCTCTTCAGCGAGCCGGTGAGCCGGGCGCTGAGCGAGATCGCCTCGCTCGGTCCGCTCCGGCACCTGTCGGCACGGGCCGTGCAGCCCCGGCCCACCTGGGGCGACTTCACCGAGCGGCACTGGGGTGGCGGGGTGCTCTTCGACCTCGGTGTCCACCCCCTGGCGCTCGTGCTCCGTGCGGCGGGCACCGCCTCGCCCGTCGGCGTGTCGGCTCGGTTCGAGTCGTCGGACGACATCGCCGTCGAGGACCTGGCCAGCGTCCTCATCCGCTTCGACACGGGGCTGACGGCAACCCTCGAGGTGTCCTGGCGCGACCCCCGGCCCGTGTGGGACCTCCAGGCGGCATCGGACGACGGTGTCGTCGTGCTGGAACTGCTCCCCGACATCACCCTCGAACGATCGGGGGAACCCATCACGTTGCCGGTTCCGGATCAGGATGCGCCGTATCCGCCCCAACTCGACCGGTTCGGCTACGTCGACCAGTTGCGGGACGCGGAAGCGGCGTGGCGGGCCGGGCGTTCGTCGTCCATCAGCGACGTGCTCCTCGGCCGGCAGGTCCTGGAGATCGTGTGTGCGGCATCGGTGTCGGCGGCGTCGGGAGCCGAGACGCCACTCCCCTACCGCGGGCCGCGAGACCGCGCGCCGATCGAACTCTGGCGGCCGCGTCCCTGAACATCTCGGTTCCGGGCCGTCGGGTCATCGCCCGGCTGGTGATCCAGCCCCCGGAAATATCACATCGCGGTCGGCCGGGACGACCGCTCTAGCGTGTCGCCGTGACCGCGCCGACCACCGACCTCGACGCGCCCGAAGGGCGATCGGTGCTGCGCCGTGGGCTGGCACTCCTGAGCGAGATGATCCGCTCGAACCCGTGGCCCTTCACCGGCGCGCTCGTCGGTTCGTTCGTGTTCTCGATCGCTTCCGTCGGCGGTGCGATCGTCCTCGGTCGGGTCACCGACGATCTCATCACGGGTGACGCCGCATCCGGGGTGACGGTCGACGCGGCGCTGGGTGCCGGCGCCGCCATCGTCGGCATGTCGGTCGCCCGGGCTGCAGGCGTCGTCGCCCGCCGCTACTTCGGGATCATGGCGATGCGGCGCATGCAGATGCGGTGGTTCGACCGCCTCTCCGACCACTACCTCGACCAACCCCTGCGGTTCTTCCAGTCCCAACCCACGGGCAAACTGCTCGCCCACGCCGACAACGACGCCGAGCGGTCGGCGTTCGTGATGATGCCGCTTCCGCTGTCGCTGGGCGCCGCGATCCTGATCCTCTTCGCCTCCGCCAGCCTCGCCGTGCTCGACCCGTACCTGTTGCTCATCGGCCTCCTGCTCTTCCCGACCCTGATGGTCATGAACCGGCTCTACACCGCCCGGGTCGAGGGCCCGTCCGCCCGGGCCCAGGCCCACGTGGGCGCCGTCAGCTCCGTGGCGCACGAGTCCTTCGACGGTGCGCTCGTGGTGAAGCTGCTCGGCATCGAGGAGCGCGAGGCCGCCAGGATGCGTGCGGCCTCCGACGAGCTCCGCCAGGAGCGGCTGGTCATCGGCCGGCTCCGTGCTGCGTTCGAGCCCGCCCTGGAGACGCTGCCGGCGTTGGGCACCGTCGCCCTCCTCGCCGTGGGTGCCTCCCGCGTCGATTCCGGCGTCATCACCACCGGCGATCTCGTCCAGGCGATGACGCTGTTCGGGATCCTGGCCTTTCCGATGCGCGTGGTGGGTTTCCTCCTCGAGGAGCTCCCGCGCTCGGTCGTCTCACGTGAGCGCATCATCGCCGTGCTCGACGCCGACCATGCCGACGACGCCGTGCTCGTCGACGACGCCGGGCAACGTCGCCACCTGCCGGACGGACCGCTCCCGCTCACGGTCGACCGATTGTCGTTCGCCTACGGCAACGTGGCGGTCCTGCGGTCGATGTCGTTCTCGGTCCAGCCCGGCGAGGTCGTGGCCGTGGTCGGTTCCACTGGTAGCGGCAAGTCCACCCTGTGCACGCTCCTCTCCGGGTTGGCCCGTCCCACGTCGGGCGAGATCCGTCTCGGCCACGTACCGCTCCGCAACGCCCACCCCGTCGACCTCCGCGCTGCAGTGTCGCTCGTGTTCCAGGAGACGTTCCTCTTCGCCGACACCGTGCACGAGAACCTGACCCTGGGCGAGCCGGTCGAGGAGGAGACGCTCCGCTGGGCGCTCGAGGTCGCCCAGGCCGACTTCGTGGACCGCCTGGCCGAGGGGCTCGAGACCATCGTCGGCGAGCGCGGCGTCACGCTCTCCGGCGGGCAACGCCAGCGCCTCGCCCTCGCCAGGGCCATGCTGCGGCACCCCCGCCTCCTGCTGCTCGACGACGCCACGTCAGCAATCGATCCCGTGGTCGAGCAGCGGATCCTCGACGGCCTGCGGGCGGAACTGGACACCACCACCGTGGTGGTCGCCCACCGGGTGGCCACCATCCGCCTCGCGGATCGCGTGCTCTTCGTCGACGGCGGGCGCATCGTGGGATCCGGCACCCACGACGACCTCCTCGAAGGGGATCCCTCGTATCGCGCCCTGGTCCAGGCCTACGAACAGGACGACGGGGCATGACCGGCGACACGACCGGTGACGACGTCCTGGCCCCTCCCCCGGAGCTCGACGGCGCCATCGCGGTCCTCCGCCGGGGGCTGCAATCGACGCCCGAGCTCAAGATCGGCTTGACGGCCACGGTGGGGATGGCCATCGGCAGCGGTGGCGGCCGTCTGGCGGTACCGATCTTCATCCAGCAGATCCTCGACCGGGGCGTGCTCGGCGACGACGGCTTCCGCCCCGGCTTCGTCTACCCGGCAGCGGCTGCCGCAGTCCTCACCATCGCCGCACTCTTCTGGCTGTCTCGCGCCACGTACCTGCGCCTCATCCGGGCCGCGGAGAACAGTCTCTATGGCCTGCGGGTCCGGACCTTCGAGCACATCCATCGCCTCGCCGCGGCCGACCACACCGAGTCGCGCCGTGGCGAGATGGTCGCCCGGGTGACGTCCGACGTGGAGACCCTGGCCCAGTTCACCCAGTGGGGCGCGGTGAGCTGGATCGTCAACTCGTCCATCATCGTCGGAACGCTCGTCGCCATGACCGTGTACTCGTGGCAGCTCGCCTTGCTCGTGGTCGTGGTCTTCGGTCCGATCGTCCCGCTGATGCGGATGCTCCAGCGTCGCCAGCTCCGCGCCTACGACGAGGTCCGCACCACGGTGGGGACCAGCCTGTCGGAGGTCTCCGAGGCCGTGACCGGCGCATCGGTCGTGCGGGCCTACGGCCTCGAGGGCCGGACGAGGAACCGGCTCCGCAACGCAATCCGTACACAGTACCGGGCGCACCTGAGGGCTGGGTTCTTCTTCGCCCTGCTCTTCCCGCTGGGCGACCTCTTCGGTGCGTTCGCCCTCGCCGGCGTGGCCGGTGTGGGCGCGATCCACAGCGACGCGCTCGGCATCTCCCCGGGCGAGCTCATCGCCTTCCTCTTCCTCGTGAACCTGCTCCTCGCCCCGGTGTCAGAGCTGTCCGAGGTCTTCGACCAGACGCAGACCGCCATCGCCGGGTGGCGCAAGATCCTCGGTGTCCTCGACATGGCTGTCGACGTGGTCGACCCGGACCCCGGCCTGACCCTTCCCGCCGGTCCGCTCGGGATCGAGGTGGGGGGACTGTCGTTCTCGTATCGCACCGGCGATCAGGTGCTGCGCGAGGTCGACGTCACCGTCCCGGCCGGCACGAACGTGGCCGTGGTCGGCGAGACAGGGTCAGGCAAGACGACCTTCGCCATGCTGCTCTGCCGTCTCGCCGATCCCCTGGCCGGTTCGATCCGGGTCGGCGGCGTCGACCTGCGGGATGTCGCGCCCGAGGCCCGCCACCTGGGCATCCGCATGGTCCCCCAGGACGGGTTCCTGTTCGACACCACCATCGCCGAGAACGTCCGCCTCGGGCGGACAGATGCCGGCGACGACGACGTGCACGATGCCTTCGCCTCGCTCGGCCTCGACGGTTGGGTCGGTTCCCTGCAGGCCGGCATCGACACACCCGTGGGCCAGCGGGGCACGAACCTGTCGGTCGGTGAGCGCCAGCTCGTCGCCCTCGCTCGAGCCCAGCTCGCGTCCCCTGGTGTGCTCATCCTCGACGAGGCCACCAGTGCCATCGACCCCGAGACCGAACAAGCCCTCGCCTCCGCGCTCGCCCGGCTGTCGCAGGGCCGAACCGTGGTCAGCGTCGCCCATCGCCTGTCCACCGCCGAGGCCGCGGACCTCGTCTTGGTGTTCGACGCCGGCCGGCTCGTCGAACAGGGATCGCACGCCGAACTCGTGGTCCGTGGCGGCGTCTACGCCGGACTCCACGAGTCGTGGATCGGTGCTACCCGGGAGCCC
>JBPPNA010000038.1:0-3591 GCA_051306355.1 Acidimicrobiales bacterium
TCGCCGACCGGCTCGCCGTGGCGGCGTGTGAGGCGCAGGAAGAGGCGGCGGGCGACATGGTGCCCGACGACCTCGGCGACGCCGACGTGATCGGCTCGCCCGTGTCGTCGGCAACGAGCGGTGGCTCCCGGGACCGCCGCCTGCCCGACGGACACCTCGTCGGAGTGTTCGGCGCCCGCCCGCCCGAGCTCGGCGGGTACGACCCCAACCCGATCGCCGACACGGTGGGACGGCGGCTCCAGGAGATCCTCGCCGCCAAGCACCGCGTCTGCCCCGGCCTGCAAATCGTGTCGGGCCTGCGCCTCGGTGCGGAGATGATCGGCGCCGAAGCCGCGGTCGCCGAGGGCCTCCCGCTCGTCGTCGTGCTGCCCTTTCCCGACCCGGACTCGCCGTGGCCCGCCAGCTCCCGTCGGCGCTTCGCTCGACTGTGCGAGATGGCGGCGACCGTCGTCATGCTCGAGAAGAAGGTCCCCGACTCCAAGGACAAGGTGGGGGGATCGCTCCGCCGTCGAGATGCCTGGCTCGCACGCAACCTCGACGAGGCCATCGTGGTGTGGGACGGCGAAGAGGCGTTCACCGGCCGGTTGGCCAAGACCCTGCGAGATCATCTCGGCGACGAGGTGTGGGAGGAGCCGGTCCCCACCTGAGCGACCGGTACGTTCTCGACCGTGATCATCGGCGCTGACACCGGGGGGACGTTCTCGGACCTCGTGGACGACCACGGCGCCGTCACCAAGGTGCTGTCCACCCCCGATGCCCCCGACGAGGCGGTCCGGACCGGGATCCGTGCCCTGGCGGATGACGAACGGCCGATCCTGCTCGCCCACGGGACCACGGTCGCCACCAACGCCGTGCTGGAGGGGCGCCTGTCGACCGTCGCGCTGGTGACGACCGAGGGCCTCACCGACGTGATCGAAATCGGCCGCCAGGACCGGCCCAGCCTGTACGACCAGTGGGCGGATCGGCCGAAACCGCTCGTGCCTCGGGAGCTCCGCTTCGGCCTCTCCGGGCGCATGGCGGCCGACGGCACCGAGCTCGTACCCGTCGATGTCGCCTCGCTGCCGGCCATGCCCGCCGGGGTGGAGAGCGTCGCGGTCGTCCTGCTGCACGCCGACCTCGACCCCGGCCACGAGGAGATCGTGGCGGCTCATCTGCGGTCCCTCGGTCACGACGTGGTGGCGTCGCACGAGATCTCGCCCGAGTTCCGCGAGTTCGAGCGAACCGTCACCACCGTCGTGAACGCCGGGCTGCGGGCGAGGTGTCGCGACTACCTGGTGCGCCTCGGTGATCTGGCCGACTCCGTCTCGGTCATGACGTCCGCTGGTGGCCTCCTCGACTCCCGTACCGCCGCTGAACAGCCCGCCGCGATCCTGCTCTCCGGACCCGCCGGCGGCGTCCGCGCCGCGGCCGCCGCTGCCATGGCGTGCGGACATCCGGACGTGATCACCTTCGACATGGGTGGCACCAGTACCGATGTGTGCCTCGTGCAGGATGGTGTGCCGGCCATGACCACGACCCGCCATGTCGGCGGCCATCCTGTCCGGTTCCCGTCGCTGGACATCCACACCATCGGTGCCGGGGGCGGATCGATGGCGTCGATCGACACCGGGGGAGCGCTCACCGTCGGCCCGGAGAGTGCCGGCGCGGACCCGGGGCCGGCCTGTTATGGCCGGGGCGGAAAGGCGGCGACGGTGACCGACGCCGACCTGGCCGCCGGACGCATCCCCGCCGACGCCAGCTTCGGAGCGCTCCGGATGGACCGCGCCGCGGCAGAGTCCGCACTGGCGACGGCGGGGGTCGAGGCCGAGGATGTGCTGCGCGTCGTCGATGCCTCGATGGTCCGAGCCCTGCGGGCGGTGTCGGTGGAACGCGGGGTCGATCCGGCCGGCCTGGCGCTCGTGGCCTTCGGCGGCGCAGGGCCGCTCCACGCCTGCGCGCTCGCCGACGCGATGGGCATGGCCACGGTGGTGGTCCCGGCCCGGGCGGGCGTGCTCTCGGCCGTGGGCCTGCTCGCCGCCCCGCCCCGCCGGGAGGTCGTCCGGAGCCGCCCCGATCCGGCCTCCCACACGGGTCTCGTTGCTGACATCGAAACTGTTCGGGAACTGGTCCTCGAGCTGGTCGGTCATCATGACGACGTCGTCGTGGAGACGATGCTGGACTGCCGCTACGCCGGCCAGTCGCACGAGCTCACCGTCGCCGACGTCGACGCCTTCCACGGGGAGCACGAGCGTAGGAACGGCTTCGCCCGACCGGACGCTCCCGTGGAGGTGGTCGCGGTCCGAGCCGCTGCCGAACGCGACCCGGTGCTCACGGTGGTGGACCTCCCCGTACCCGAGCACCGGGTGGCATTCGAACCCGTGATGGGCCCCCGGGTGATCGCAGAACCGGACTGCACGATCTGGTTGGCCGAGGGTTGGCAGGCATCGCTCGGACCGGCCGGCGCTCTCGTGGTGCAGCGGGTGGCGCCATGACGACGTCGGGCCGTCTCGGACCCGCGGCGCTGCAGGTACTCATCTCCCGTCTCACCGGTGTCGCCGAGGAGATGGGCGCAGTCCTGCAGCGGAGCGCCTTCAGTCCCAACATCAAGGAGCGGGCCGACTGCTCCGCTGCGCTGTTCGCGCCCGAGGGTGATCTCGTGGTCCAGGCCGAGCACATCCCGGTCCACCTCGGCTCGATGCCGGCCAGCGTGGCTGCGGTGATCGACACCTTCGCCGACGAGGCCGCGCCTGGGGCGCAGTACGTCGTGAACGATCCCTTCGCCGGCGGCACCCACCTCAACGACATCACGCTCGTGGCACCGTGCATCGTGGACGGTCGACTCGTGGGCTGGGCGGCGAACCGTGCCCACCACGCCGATGTGGGCGGCTCCGCACCGGGTTCGATCCCCGCCGATGCCGAGGAGATCTTCGAGGAAGGCCTGCGCATCCCGCCCGTCCGATTGACCGACGACGTCCGCGCCATCCTCTTGGCCAACTCCCGCACCCCCGCCGAGCGCGCCGGGGACCTCGACGCCCAGGTCGGAGCGAATGTGCTCGGGGTCCAGCGCCTGGCCGAGATGGCGGAGGCGCCCATCGCCGAGGTGATCGCCTACGGCGAACGCCGGATGCGGGCTGCCATCGCCGAGCTCCCCGACGGGTCGTGGACGGCCGAGGATGTCATGGACTCGACCGGATCGGCGCCCGCGCAGCAGCGGCCGTCGTGCATCCGCGCCCGCGTCACTGTGGCGGGGGAGTCGATCGCCATCGACTTCGCCGGCACCGACCCGCAGTCGAACGGGAACGTGAACGCCGTCGCCGCCGTGACTGTCAGTGCAGCGACGTTCGCGCTGCGGTCGGTGATCGATCCGACCATCCCGGCCAACGGCGGCTCGCTCCGCCCGGTCAGCATCGCCATGCCCGAGGGATCGATCGTTGCCGCCTCGCCCCCCGCCGCCGTGGGCGCAGGCAACGTCGAAGTCTCCCAGCGCGTGGCTGACGTGGTGCTCGCAGCTCTCGCCCAGATCGACCCCGTGCGGGTGGCCGCCGCGAACCAGGGGACGATGAACAACGTGCTGATGGGCGGCCCCGGATGGGTGTACTACGAGACCGTCGG
>JBPPNA010000093.1:0-3761 GCA_051306355.1 Acidimicrobiales bacterium
AGGATCCCACCGCACGGGCCGGCGATCCCGCCTTCGTTGCCGATCCCACCGTCACGGTCGAGGACGTGTCGGTGTGGTTCGGCCAGAAGGTGGCGCTCTCGGAACTGTCGTGTTCGTTCGGTGCCGGGGTCACGGGTCTGCTGGGCCCGAACGGCGCGGGCAAGACCACGCTCATGCGGGCGATGTCCGGGCTCATCGCCACCCGCCAGGGATCGGTCCGGGTGCTCGGCGTCGACCCGCGCCGAGAACGAGACGTCCAACGTCGCATCAGCCTCGTCCCCGAGGAGGACGCCGTCCCCGAGTCGCTCACGGCCCGCGCCCTCGTCCGCTACCAGGCCCGCCTCAGCGGAGTGCGCGGCGACGACGCCGTGGCCAACGCCCTCGCGGCCGTCGACCTGGCCGACGTGGCCGACCGTCGCCTCGGTGGCTTCTCGAAGGGGATGCGCCAGCGGGCCAAGATCGCCGCTGCGCTGGTCACCGATCCCGACGTGCTTGTCCTCGACGAGCCCTTGAACGGCGCCGACCCGGTCCAGCGCGTCGCCCTCATCGAGCTGTTCCACCGCCTGGGTGACGAGGGCCGCACCGTGATCGTGTCGAGCCACGTCCTCCACGAGGTGGAGCGCCTGGCCGGCCGCGTCGTGGTGGTGGTGCGGGGGCGACTGGCGGCCGCCGGCAACCACCGCGCCATCCGGGACGCCATGGCCGACGTGCCCCGCCACGTGCTCGTCCGCAGCGCCGACGACCGCCGTCTCGCCGCCGGGCTCATCGGTCTCGACCCGGTGGTCTCGGTGTCCATCGCCGACGGCGGGCTCACCGTCGCCACCTCCAGCGCCAACGAGCTCGCACTGGCGATTCCTCCCACCGCTCGGACGCTCGGCATCCGCCTGCGCGAGGTGCTCCCCCTGGACGACTCGCTGGAGTCGATGTTCGAGGAACTGACCCGCTGATGGCACCTACACAAGCCGCCACCGCCCGCCGCCACGTCGGGCCTGCGACTCGCCTGCCTGCGCTGATCGCCTACGTGTGGCAGGCGTGCCTACCCCGCAAACGCCTCGCGGTGCTCGCCCTGCCCTGCGCCGTCATCGTCGCCGCCGGGCTCCTCAGCCGGACCGTCTCCGACGTGGCCGATGGCGAGGCGTTCGCCCGGATCAGCGACGGCCTCGTGTTCGGGCTCGCCCTGCCGCTGGGGGCACTGGTCGTCGGCGACGCCGTCCTCGGTGCCGAAGCCCGTTCGGGCACCCTGGCCTTCACGTGGCTGACGCCCACCCGCTTCTGGGAGCTGGCGGTGGCGCGTTGGTTGGGCGGTTGGGCCATCGCCCTCGTCACGCTGGTGCCTGCCGCCGCCGTGTCCGCCGTCGTCGCCGGCGTGCCCGACCACGCCGGACCCATCGCACTCGCCGCATCATGCGGCGCCGCGGCCCACGTCGCGTTGTTCGTGTTCATCGGCTGCGTCTTCCGCCGTGCGGCGGTGTGGTCCCTGGCCGTGGTGCTGCTGGTGGAACGGCTCCTCGGTTCGGCGCTCACCGGCATCGCGCAGCTCTCCCCCACCTGGGAGTCCCGCGCCGTCTACATGTCCATCGCCGACGTGCCCGAGGACCTCGTCCGCGACGGCATCCCGACGGGCTGGGCCGCTGTCATCCGCCTCGCCATCATCACCACCGTGCTCCTCGCCGGGACCACGTGGGGACTTCACCGGCTACAGCTCAGCGGGAGCCACGACTGAGACAGACCGGCGGTCACCTCCAGCCGATGCCCACCACCACGGCCGCGAGCAAGACCACCACGACGATGGCGAGGAGGATCTTGGAGTTCGGGTTCCGGGCCAGTTCTGCCGGGTCGAGGTCGAGCTCGGGCGGGAGTTCGCCAGACGGTGTCACCGGTGCGGGTTCCTCGACCGCGGTGCCGAAGCCGACGCCGCCGAGCGACGAAGGAGCATCGTCGAGCGGGATCGGGACAACGGCGAGGCCGAGCGCGTGCTGGGCGTCCTGGAGCTCTTGGCCGAGGGCGACCGCAGAGGCGTAGGGCGGGAGGAGGGCGTTCGTGAGCTCCGCCGGGGGATCAGGGACCAGCGATCCGATGGCGTCGGCGAGGGCGGACACGTCGACCCACGGCGCATGCGACGCTCGAGGGTCGGGTTCGGGGAGCTGCCAGCCACCCGACGCCGTGCTGGTGGTGATGGTGGCGGGGGCGATGTTGCCCACCACCACCCCCTCGCGATGCACGGTTGCCAACTGACCACAGAGGTCGATGCCCCACGACATGGCCTCCTCCGGGGCGGCGCGCACGCGTTCCCAGCTCCCCTCCGGTGGTCGGGGAGCAGCGGGTGACGAGCCGTCCGATGGCTCGACCACGGCGTCCTAGAGGACCGCCGGGTTCCGCGTGAGGTTCCAGATCACGGCGCCGAGGACCCGCTCGCGCAGGTCGTCGTCGGCCGAGACGAATCGGAGCCCGTACTGGTGGAGCATCGCGCCGCCGGGGGTGCGGCCGTACATGGCGGCGGTCTGCACCGCAGCGGCCTCGTCGATGACGAGTGCGCCTTCCGGTGACGGCACCTCGCAGCGGACCACGACATCGGAGCCGGTGGCGATCTCGCACTCGCAGATCAGCGCGAGGCCGCCGGCCGACAGATCGACGACCTTGGCCTCCCGGGCCGGTTCGCCGGCGATCTCGAAGGTGGCGTCGAGCACGAGGGCGAGCCGCGTGTCCGCCCGATGGGGACGGCGGTTGATGGTCACCGGCATGGCGATCCCGAAGGGAGCGTGGTCGTCCTCCCGCTCGGCCGACACCACGGAGTCGAACAGGTAGACGGCGTCGTCGGCGCGGTCGAAACGCACGGACACGAGCTGGCCGGTGCTGAGCAACAGCATGCCGTCGCGGCGGATCGGCAGGTCGATCCAGATCGTCTGTCCCTCCACCTCCACCACGGTGGCTGCGTAGCCACCAAGGCTGTCGGTCAGATCGGAGATCCGCAGGGGAAGGCCCGGAGCAAGGTAACGCTGCCGCTTCGCCGTCTCGGCCCGCAGATGGGGTTCGTCCACTTCCAACATGTCGTTGCTCTCCTCTGTTTGCATCGTAGGACGACTGGCGCAGGAGTGCCCGGTCGGAGCTGCACTACCGTCGGCGGCCATGGCGCACACCCTCCTCCTGCTCCGCCACGGCCAGTCGGTCTGGAATCTCGAGAACCTCTTCACCGGCTGGTTCGACGCCGGCCTCACCCCCGACGGCGAGGTCGAGGCCCGCCAGGGCGGCGCCCTGCTGGCCGAGCGCGACATCTTCCCGACCGTGGTCCACACCTCGCTGCAGACGAGGGCGATCCGCACTGCCGACCTCGCCCTGGAGGCGTGCGACCGGTCTTGGATCCCCGTCCGCCGACACTGGCGGCTGAACGAACGCCACTACGGCGACCTCACAGGCCGCAACAAGGCCGAGACCGCAGAACGGTTCGGCGACGACCAGGTCCACATCTGGCGGCGCAGCTACGACACCCCGCCGCCGCCCATCGCCGCCGACAACGAGTTCGATCCGGCCGACGACCCCCGCTACGAACAGGTCCCCCCCGAGCTCCGACCGGCCAGCGAATGCCTGAAGGACGTCGTGGATCGGATGCTCCCCTACTGGTTCGACGGCATCATCCCCGACCTCGCTGCGGGCCACGTCGTTCTGGTCGCTGCCCACGGCAACTCACTCCGTGCCCTGGTGAAGCACCTCCAAGGCATCAGCGACGACGAGATCCCGAGTCTGAACATCCCCACGGGCCAGCC
>JBPPNA010000120.1:0-4133 GCA_051306355.1 Acidimicrobiales bacterium
CAAGGCCAGCATGTAGGCCGCGAAGCCTCCGTACACCGACGTCTCGACATCGTCGCCGCGTGCGACCGAGTCCTCGGTGTGGGCGACGATCGGACCGAGGATCCCGCGATAGGCCGGCGCCATGGCCGCCCCGCGGGCCAGCCACCCGTGAGCTCGGTGGTCACCAGGAGGGAGCAGACCCCGCACCTCTTCGACCACGCCCGACACATCGATGCGGTTCGCGGTCGCGGCCGACATTGTCGCGGCGACGGCCCCGGCCCATGCCACCGACCACCCGGCGTCGGCGGTGGACCGATCGAGCGCGAGCAGCCACTCCCACGTGTCGACCACCGCGGTGTTGTGCCCGAGCACGGTGCGGACCGCCGCCAACCCCGCGCACATCTCGAACGCGAGGAGCGGCTCGTGGCGTCGAGCCCACTCCAGCGCGGCCACCATGTCCGGCATGCTCCGCACGAGCGGCCCGCGCTCGATCCCGTGGCTCCCGTTCCCGACCGCCGCGCAGTACGCGGCGATGTGGCGAGCATGCCGGGCCCGAGCCCCGTGAAGTTGATCGGCTCCGACGGCCGGGAGCGAACAGAACTTCCGGACCGTTTGCAGCATCCGATATCGCCCGCTCGTGTCGTCGAGCTGCACCAGGCTGGCGTCCACCAGCGCGCTGATCGCGGCGACGACCCCATCGACCGCCTCGTCACCGATCTCGTCCCCGGCGCCGACGGCAGAGGCCGACTCCAGGGTGAACGACCCCTGGAAGACCGAGAGCCGAACCAAGACCGATCGGGCCGCAGGATCGACTCGTCCGACGCTCCACGCGATGCAGGCATGCAAGGTCGCATGGCGGGCGAGGGGGGCGCCGATCCCGGCGCGCTGCCATCGCACCGCATCTCCGATGCCGCCGGCCACGACCTCGATGGGCAGGGTTCGTGTCCGGGCCGCCGCCAGCTCCACGGCCAGCGGCAGGCCGTCGACACCGGCACAGATCGCCAGCACGTGGGTGGCGGCCTCGTCGTCGACGACCAGGCCGGGCCGCGCCGCCTGCGCTCGCTCGAGGAAGAGCCGTGTCGCGTCGTACTCGGCGAGCTGGTCGGCGGTGACCGGCGTCCCGACCGGTGGTGTCGCCAGCGACGGGACGCGCCACACCACCTCTCCGGCGAGACCGAGCGACTCCCGGCTGGTCACGAGGATCCGCAGGGCCGGGCATCGAGGGAGGAGTTCGCTCACGATCTCGACGACGGCGGCCAGCACGTGTTCGGCGTTGTCGAGCACCGCCATCACCGGTGCCGCACCCGAGAGGTGGGCGACCAGCTGCGACTGCTCGTCGCTCCCGGGTGCCAGCGCCAGGCCAACGGCCGCCGCGAGCTGCTCGACCACGCGCGATTCGTGCGGCACCAGCCCGAGGTCTGCCCACCGGGCGGGTCCTCCCCGATGCTCGGCCTCGAGACCGGCGGCGGCGATCGCCAGCCGTGTCTTTCCGCATCCACCCGCGCCGGTCAAGGTCACCAGACGGTTGACCCGGAGCAGCTCCACCACGGTCGCGAGATCGTCGCTACGTCCGACGAACGAGCTCAGCGGCAGCGGCAGCCCGTACCCCGAACGGGCCGGGTCCGCCCCGGTACGACGGGAGCGGGCCCGGTGCCACGCCGGATGACTTGGATGGGGCTCCGCCAGCACCCGGTCCTCGGCCAGCGCGGCGATGGCCCGGTCCAGATCGTGGACGGGTTCTGACGGATCGGTCCCGATCTCGTCACGCAACAACGACCGGTAGTCCTGGAATGCACGCAGCGCCTCCGTCCGGCGACCGCAGTCGACCAGCGCCCGCATCAACAGCGCCCTCGGTCGGTCGCGGTAGGGCTGGCGGTCGATGAGGGCCTGGATACCGAACATCGCCGTCGACGCCTCGCCGGCTTCCAGCAGCAGGACGGAGAGATCCTCGACCGCGGTGGCGAACTGCTCATGGAGCCGGCTCACCTCGGCCTCGGCCCAGGGCTCGTGTGCGAACTCATCGAGGGGGTCACCTCGCCACAGCCCGAGGGCTTCCTCCAGCGTCGTCCGAGCTCGGTCGTCATCGACGGCGGGCGCGTGCGACACCAGGCCGTCGAACCGGGCCGCGTCCACCGTCGCCCGGAGCGTGTAGCCCGGTGGCGTCGTGCGTACTGCGTCGGACCCGAGCACCCGCCGGAGGCGACTGATCGACGTCCTCAGCGCACCGGGCGACAGATCGAGCCAGAACTCGAGGCTCGCAGCTCGTACCAAATCGTCCACGTGCAGGGCGAGCACGCTCACGAGTCGCCGCTGTTCCGTGCTGGCGATGGCGATGGCGTCGCCGCCCGGTCCCTGCACCGTGAGCGGCCCAAGCACTCCGATGTCGATCACGCTGCCCTCCTCGGACAGATGGTATGGCAGGGGGACGACACGTGCCCCGGCCGGTGGCTGATCCGGCGGTCCGACCCGGGTGACGCGCCGCTGTAACAGGTACGGGGAAGAGTCATCCGGGAGTCGGCGAGCGACGTCGGCCGGCGGACAAATCCAGGAGAACCCCAATGGCCCATCTTCAGCTCTCGCACACCAAGATCGTTCCGGAAGCGTGGCGCGACCTGAGCGACGCCGAGAACGACGCCCAGACGACCGCCATCTACGACGTGATCGGCAAGCATGGCGGCGACGTGAAGGTCGTCGCGTTCGCGCCCAGCGATGCCACGCTCGTGTCGGTGATCGAGTACCCCGACCTGGCCTCGGCCCAGGGGAGTGTGGCCGGGATCCTCGCGCTGCAGACACTCGAGTTCGTGGCGGTCCAGGAGCTCTGGGACATCGTGGAGTGGACCCAGATGGTGCGCAAAGCGGCGAACAGCGCCTGACGGCGCCGCCTCCTGACGCACCGCTTCCTGACGATCCGACGCCGATGACCGAGAACGTGGTGATCGTGTTCACCGATCTGGTCGATTCGACCGCGATCGCGTCTCGGATCGGGCCGGAGCGGGCCGAAGGACTGCGAGTCGAGCACTTCGGATTGCTGGGCGCCGTCGTCCGCCAGCACGAGGGCCAAGTGGTCAAGAACCTCGGCGACGGGTTGATGTTGCGGTTCTCGAGCGCCTCCGCCGCCCTGGCGGTCGGGGTCGGCATCCAGCAGGTGGCCGAGCTCCGCAATCGCCACGCCGGACCCGACCAGGAGCAGCTGCTCATCCGGGTCGGCGTCGCGATCGGCGAGGCCGACGAGGACGACGGCGACTTCTTCGGGCCTCCGGTGGTCGAGGCGGCCCGCCTGTGCAACCTGTGCGCCGGCGGCCAGATCCTGACCAGTTCCCTCGTGCAGGCGTTCGTCGGCGCTCGCGGCGGGCTCGCGTTCGAGCGACTCGGGCCCCACCATCTCAGGGGTCTGCCCGACCCGACGGAGGTGGTGGCCGTCAACTGGGAACCCCTGCCCGACCAAGCGCGTCCGGCCTTGACGGAATCCCCGGGCCCGGCCACCGGGCTCGACCTCGACCTGCCGCCGAGACTGTCGTCGGCGCACGCTGCGTTCTTCAGTGGGCGAGTCGAGGAACGGGCTCGCTGGGGCCAGGCATGGAAGAACGCTGTGGCCGGAGAGTTCCGGGCCTGGTTCATCGGCGGCGAGGCCGGCATCGGCAAGACCACCCTCGTCGCACGCCTGGCCGAGGACGCGCACGAACGGGGGGCCGTCGTCCTCTACGGCCGCTGCGACCAGGAACTCGGCGTGCCCTACCAGCCGTGGATCGAAGCGCTGTCACCGCTGGTCAAACACGCGCCGGCCGATCTCATCGCCGAGCACACGAGCGCGCGCGGCGGGGAATTGGCTCGGCTGGTCCCGGTCCTCGTCGAACGGGCCGGGGTCGCAGTGCCGGAGTCGGTCGACGCCGAGGCGGCGCGTTACGCGCTGTTCGGTGCGGTCACTGATCTCCTGCGCCGCGCCGCGACTCGCCAGCCCATCCTTCTCGTCCTCGACGACCTCCACTGGGCCGACAAGCCGACCATCCAGCTCCTGCGTCATCTCGCCGACGACGGCAGCCGCATCCGATTGATGGTGCTCGCCACCTTCCGACCCACCGATGTCGACACCGACCATCCTGTCTCCGAAGCGTTGCCCCAACTCCACCGGATCGCGGGCGTCGAATTCCTCGATC
>JBPPNA010000183.1:0-2967 GCA_051306355.1 Acidimicrobiales bacterium
GCCGTCGCCGGCATCCGTGCGGGCCGCTTCTGGATCCTCCCGCCGAGCAAACGCACCGACGCCATGGTCCGTGCCCGGAGCACGTCGATGCTCGAACGTTCGACCCCCACCTACATGGAGTCCTGATGGACCGGTACCTCGTCATCTCGGCCGACACCCACGCCGGCCTTCCCGGCCCCGAGTACCGGGAGTGGCTCGACCCCGAGTTTCGCGAACGTTTCGACCGGTTCCTCGAGGAGCGGACCAAGCAGGCCGAGATGGCCAAGGCCGGGTTCCTCAACGAGGACTTCGCCAAGGAGTGGCACGAGGAGAACGAGGAGGGCCTGCGCGGCGGTTGGGACGCCGGCCGGCGCGACAAGGAGCTCGACGCCGACGGCGTGGCGGGCGAGGTCATCTTCCCCGACGCCGACTCGGTCACGGGCGGCGCCTCTGCGCCGTTCGGCGCCGGTCTCGGTGCCACCGGCTCGACGCCGGGCGAGCTGCTGCTGGCCGGCGCACGGGCCCACAACCGGTGGCTGGCCGAGTTGTGCGCCGACAGCCCCCAACGACGGGCCGGGGTCGCAGTGGTGCCGATCATCGCCGACATCGACGCCGCCGTGGCCGAGATCCGCCGGGCCCACGCATCGGGGCTGCGCGGCGGGATCCTCATCCCGCCGATGTGGCAGCCCCACGAGCCGTACCACGACCGGAGATACGACCCGGTGTGGGCCTCATGCCAGGAGCTCGAGCTCCCGGTCCACGTGCACTCCGGCGTCGCCGACCGTGCCGCCTACGGCCCACACATCGGCATCTTCACCGCCGAGACCCGGTTCTGGTCGTCCCGGCCGCTGTGGTTCCTGCTGTGGTCGGGCGTGTTCGAACGCTTCCCCGGACTGCGCTTCGGGGTCACCGAGTGTGGGGCGTTCTGGGCCGCCGACCTGCTGTGGCGCATGGACCTCGTCTACGAGCGCGACCACGGTTCGCAGAAGCTCGGCGACCAGCTCACCGCGCAGCTGTCGATGCGGCCGAGCGACTACTTCGATCGCAACTGCTTCATCGGCGCCTCCAACATCGTCCGGGTGGAGCTGGCCCGCCGATACGAGATCGGCGTCGGGAACCTGTGCTGGGGCAACGACTTCCCCCATCCCGAGGGCACCTGGCCCCACACCCGCGAATTCCTCGCCAACGTCTTCCACGATGTGCCCCGGGACGAAACAGCTGCCATCCTCGGCGGCAACGCTGCGGAGGTCTATGGCTTCGACACGGACTCGCTGGCACCTCTGGTGAGCCGCATCGGACCCACACCCGAGGACCTGAACCAGACCACGGACCACACCTCCAAGTGGGAGGACGCCAAGCGGGCGGGACGGCCCTGGCTCACCGGCATCGAGACGTGGCCGACGGCCAGCCAGGTCTCGTGAGCGCGCGCTCGGGAACGGCGCCCACGTTCAACCCCCTCGATCCGGGGTTCGTCGCGTCGCCCTACGAGCAGTACGCCGCGCTGCGCGACCACGATCCTGTCCACTGGTCCGAACTGCTCTGGGGCTTCGTCGTCACCCGTTGGGACGACGTGTCCACCGTGCTGCGCGACCCGTCGATGTCGAGCGACATCAACAACGCCACCAGCAACCCCATCGTGGAGCTGGAGCTGGAGGGGATCGCCGACAACGGTCGTGCGAGCCGCACCATCGTCCATCTCGACGACCCCGATCACGCCCGAATCCGCAAGCTGATGGCCGAGCCGTTCCGGGTCCGGCAGGTGAACCGCCTGCGACCACTCGTGGACGAGCGGGTGACCGCGGCGCTCGATCGCCTGCGCGACGTTCACGGCGCCGCGCCGACCACCCTCGACCTGGTCGGTGACCTGGCGTACCCGTTGCCGGTGGAGGTGTTCTCCGAGTGGCTCGGCATGCCGGACGAGTCGAGCTCGCAGTTCCGGTACTGGACCAGCTGGGTAGCCCGGAGCCGCGACCCCATGCCGCCCGCGGAGCGCGACCAGTTCTACGAGGCGCTCGACGCGATGTACGCATACCTGGAGGAGCAGGCGGACGCCAAGCGTCGGTCGCCGACAGACGACCTGCTGTCATACCTCGTGCATGCCGAGGAGGACGGATCGGTGCTCTCGCACGAGGAGCTGATGGCCCAGCTCATCACCCTCTACATGGCGGGGCACGAGCCGACTGCCAGCCTGGTGGGCAACGGGATCCTCGCCCTGCTCCACCATCCCGGCCAGCTCGATCGCCTGCGTACCGAGCCCGAGCTGATCGGGAACGCGGTGGCGGAGTTCCTCCGCTACGACGGTCCCAACCAGTTCATCCGGCGTGTGACCACCGAGCCGATCACGCTCAGCGGCGTCGAGGTCCCGCCCGGATCGGTGCTCTACGTCGGCCTGGCATCGGCCAACCGCGACCCACGATGCTGGGGCGTCGACGCGGACACACTCGTCGTCGACCGAGCCGACGCCCAAGACCACATCCAGTTCGGGGCAGGGATGCACGCCTGCCTCGGATCGTACCTGGCGCGGCTCCAGTCCGAGCGGTTCCTCGGCGAGTTCCTCCGCCGGCTCGACGGCCTGGAGCTCGCCGGAGAACCCGAATGGAGCAACCGCATGTTCATCCGCGGGCTCCACTCGCTGCCGGTGCGCTGCACCGTGCGCAGCGGATGACGAACGCGACGCATCCGGCGCGTCTCGGGTAACCGAGCGTTCCGAGCTCATCTCGAATGGCCGACTCCTCGTCTCGCAGCACGAGGAGCGCAAGGTTGCCGACCGCCGTGAAGAGCCGGTCTCGGGGTGCTCGTGCTTCAGCAGCGAGACCCTGTATCCCTGTGCCTGGAGCCGCTGCTCGATGATCGGTACCTCCGAGCGGAACTCCGCGAATACGAGCCGGTCCCACCGGGTTCCAGGTACAGATCCGGGCGTCGGCCCGGTGGTCGAGTTCGGAGGGCAGCGATGGAGAAGTTTGTCGTCACCAAGGGAAAGCGTCGGAC
>JBPPNA010000205.1:0-4503 GCA_051306355.1 Acidimicrobiales bacterium
ATCACGTGGGTGGTCTGGTCCCGCTCGGCCGCCTTGTTGGCAACGGTGGGGACGAAGCCGAGCTCGCGGAACGCGGCCAGGTTGTCGTCGAGGGTCTCGCCGGCCTCCGCCCCTGCCTTCAGGGCGAGGAACACTGATCTGGGAAGGATCTTGCGCGCCCGCTCTCGGGCGATCTCGACGGTTTCGAACCACTTGTGGGCCATCGGTACCTCATGACAGGTCGGAGGGGCTCATGGTAGGCAGGGACACCCCCGGAAGAAGGAGTCGGTGGTCCCGTGGAACCCCAGCAGGAGTCCACCGCGGAGCGGAACCAGGAACTGGGCCGCGCCACGTGGACCGACGTCGATGCCGGCCCGTCGCGGGTCCTGCTCCTGCCGGTCGGCAGCTGCGAGCAACACGGTCCGCACCTCCCCTTGGACACCGACACCAGGGTGGCGATGGCCGTCGTGCGAGGCGTGGCCGCCCGCCGCCACGACGTGGTGATCGCCCCGCCCGTGACGTTCGGGGCCTCGGGTGAGCACCAGGCCTTCGCCGGCACCCTCTCGATCGGAACGGAGGCGCTGACCACGGTCCTGGTCGAGATCGGCCGATCCGCGTTCCCGACCGCGTCGGGTCCATATCGGGGACTCGTCTTCGTCAACGGCCACGGCGGCAACTCCTGGGCCGTCCGCCGGGCGGTCGAGGTGCTCGGCGGGGAGGGGCGACCCGCGACCTGGTGGGCCGCAGCCCCCTCGGGCAGCGACGCCCACGCGGGCAGATCCGAGACCTCCCTGCTCCTCGCCATCGCGCCCGAGGTCGTCAGGCCCGCCCGCCCGACCGGGAACACGGCGCCGGTGCACGAACTCCGCGACGCCATGCGGGCCGGCGGCGTCCGCTCCGTGTCCGAGACGGGCGTGCTCGGTGACGCCACCGGAGCATCGGCCGAAGAGGGGCATTCGCTGCTCGCGGCGCTCGTCGCCCACCTCGACCAGCATGTCCGCGAGGTATCCGACGCTTCTTGACCGTTCGGTCAGGTCGCTGCGAAAACCGGGTCTCGGTGGGCGTAGGTTGACCACCCGAGACCACATCACCGAACCGAAACCGGGGGAAACCCAGATGAAGACCCGCGCCGCCATCTTGTGGGAGCAGAACACCGACTGGAGCGTCGAGGAGATCGAGCTCGACCCGCCGCAGACCGGCGAGGTCCTGGTCAAGCTGGTCGGATCGGGCCTGTGCCATTCCGACGAGCACATCCGCACCGGCGACATGGTCGTCCCCCAGGAGACCGCCGACCTGCTGGGGCTCAAGCAGTTCCCCATCATCGGTGGCCACGAAGGCGCCGGCGAGGTGGTCGAGGTCGGCCCCGGCGTGACCGACCTCGCCCCCGGCGACCACGTCGTTCTCGGCTTCATCCCGGCCTGCGGGAAGTGCCCCTCGTGCTCGAAGGGCCAGTCCAACCTGTGCGACTACGGCGCCTTCCTGCTCGCCGGTCGCCAGATCGCCGACTTCACCGCCCGCCACCACTCCGCCAAGGGTGAAGACCTCGGTCTGATGTGCCTGCTCGGCACGTTCGGTGAGTACACGGTTGTCAACGAGGCGTCGTGCATCAAGATCGAGAACGACATCCCCCTCGACAAGGCCGCCCTCGTGGGCTGTGGCGTCACCACCGGTTGTGGCTCGGCCACCTACGCCGCCGACGTGCAGCCCGGTGAGACCGTCGTGGTCGTCGGCGCGGGAGGCATCGGTGTGAACGCCATCCAGGGTGCGGCCATGGCCGGTGCCCGACACGTGGTGGCCGTCGACCCGATCGAGTTCAAGCGCGAGCAGGCCATGGTCTTCGGCGCCACGCACACGGCGTCGTCCATCGAAGAGGCCACCGCGCTGGTCGGCGAGATCACGTGGGGCGCCAACGCCGACAAGGCGATCATCACCGTGGGTGTCGGCGACGGTGACCTCATCGCCCCCGTGATGGGCCTCACCGCCAAGGGCGGGCGCGTTGTGCACACGTCGGTGGCGCCGATGGAGCGCAACGACGTCCAGCTCAACCTGTTCGACCTCACCCTCCAGCAGAAGCAGCTGGTCGGCTCGATCTTCGGCTCGGCCAATCCCCGCTACGACATCCCCCGCCTGCTGCGCATGTACCAGGAGGGCAAGCTCAAGCTCGACGAGCTCATCACCCGCGAGTACGACCTGGCCGAGATCAACCAGGGCTACGCCGACATGAACGACGGCCACAACATCCGCGGATTCGTGCGGTACTGAGACACCTCGATGACTGCTGATCTCGCCTTCAACCGGGGGCTCGTGGAGAGCGCAGCGGTCGAAGTCGTCGGGCGGCGGCGCGAGCTCGAGCTCGTGACCGCCGCCCTCGGCGCGGCCCGCCATGTGCTGCTCGAGGGACCCCCTGGCACCGGCAAGTCCACGCTGCTGCGGGCCATCGCGGGCCGGGCCGGTCTCGACCTCGTCTTCGTCGAGGGCAACGCCGAGCTCACCCCGGCCCGCCTCGCCGGCCACTTCGACCCGGCGCGTGTCCTCACCGACGGCTACGCCGAGGACGTCTTCGTCGACGGACCGCTCGTGCGCGCCCTGCGGGAGGGCGGGCTCCTGTACGTCGAGGAGATCAACCGGGTCCCCGAAGAGACGCTCAACCTCCTCATCACCGTCATGTCCGAGGGCGAGCTCACCGTGCCGCGCCTCGGTCGCATCGCCGCATCGCCGTCCTTCCGCATGGTGGCGGCCATGAACCCCTTTGACGCCGTGGGCACGGCGCGGATCTCGGGCGCCGTCTACGACCGCGTGTGTCGCGTGGCCATGGGATACCAGTCGGCCGACGACGAGCTCGCCATCGTCGATCACGAGACCGCGACGCACCAGCCCGACCTCGACGAGCCCGACATCGTCCAGCACACCTTCATCAGGCGGGCCGTCGACGTGGTGCGGGGCACACGCGTCCACCCTGATGTGCGGATCGGTTCGTCGGTGCGCGGCGCCATCGACCTCGTCCTCATCGCCGGCCAGCTCGCCGACCTGCGAAACAGCGCGGTGACCGACGACGATGTCGCCCTCGACGCCGCCCGCATGGCGCTGTCGGGCCGGATCCGGGTCCACGAGAGCACCCACCGGACGCCGGAGGAGATCATCGAAGAGCTCTGGATCGCGTGGGCCACCTCCGTCGACCGGTCCGACGAGCACGCCGGCGACCCGGGAAAAGCCTGAGCCTCCCCGGCGGCGGAGGCGACGACGACCGAGACCGGACGCTGGATGAGTCCGAAGCGCAGGAGCAGCTGGCCGAGGAGTCGCGCCGGACCACGTCCCGCCGGGAGCTGAGCCAGCACGACGACTTCGACGCCATCTCGCCCGAGCTCGGCGTCCTCGACGAGCGCGCCGTCGAGGAATCGCTCGAGAACCGTCCGGACGAGACCCTCGCGCTGCTCGCCGACCTCACCGGGGCCACCGACGAGAAGCTCCGGGCCTTGGCACGAAGGCTGGCCGGGCGCATCGTGATCGGCATGGCGCGGGCCGATGCCACCCGCCGTCGGGGCATCGGCAAGATGCGGACGCTCCCGATGGACGACACGGGCGGCGACCTCGACCTCGACTCGTCCATCGAATCGCTGCAACTCGCCGCCGCCACCGGTGTGGCACCCGCCATCGACGAGCTCACCGTCCGGACCTGGGCCCGGCCCGACACCGCCGTGTGCCTGGTGATCGATCGGTCGGGATCGATGAGCGGGGCGCGGCTCGCGGCAGCGGCGGTCGCAGCCGCCGCGACGGCCGAGCGAGCGCCCGAGGACTACTCGGTCCTCGCCTTCGCCGACAAGGTCATGGTGCTCAAGGGCCAGGGGCAACGGCGGCCGGTCGACGAGGTGGTCGACGACGTGTTCCGCCTCCGGGGGTTCGGCCCCACCGACCTCGCCCTGGCGCTGCGGGTCGCAGCCTCGCAACTGGCCGGTTCCACCGCCGCCCGCCGCCGGGTGATCCTGCTCTCGGACTGCCGTCCCACCCAAGGGACCCCGCCGGAGCTCGAGGTCGGGATGCTCGACGAGCTCCACGTGATCGCGCCGGCCGACGATGCGTCCGATGCCGAGGCGTTCGCCCGGGCCGTCGGCGCACGGTGGGCGCCGCTGTCGGGTCCGAGCGACGTGCCGGCCGCGTTCGCCCTCCTCGCCGACTGATCGGCGGACGCGTCCCCGGGTCGTCGACCGGGTCGTCCACCGGGTCGTCCACCGGGTCATGGTGCGGAGCGTGATCGGGTACGCGACCTCTCGTGCGGGCCGACGAGACAGCCGAGGAGCAACCCATGGCAAACGAACTGACCGGCAAGACCATCGCCTTCCTGGTGGCCACCGAAGGCATCGAGCAGGTGGAGTTGACCGAACCCTGGAAGAAGGTCGAAGCCGCCGGTGGCAAACCCGTGCTGGTGGCCCCGGAGTCCGGCACCGTCCAGGCCTACGACCACCTCGACAAGGCTGACACGTTCGACGTCGACCGCACGACGAGCGACCTGTCCCTCGACGAGATCGA
>JBPPNA010000206.1:0-5980 GCA_051306355.1 Acidimicrobiales bacterium
GTTCCACCTCCTGGACGACAAGGGGAGCGACACCGGCGAACTGCTGCGCGAGTTCCGTGCCGGCGGACGAGTCGACGCCCCCCGACCCGTTGGGTGGTGGGCGGCTCGTCTCGACGACGAGGAGACGACGGCGGTCATCGCCGAGCACCACGAGCGGTCGGGCGTCCTGCTCGACCCGCACACCGCTGTCGGGGTGGGGGCCGTCGACCGTATCGACGACCTCCCGGACGCGCCGGTGGTGTGTCTCGCCACCGCCCACCCCGCCAAGTTCCCCGACGCCGTGGAGAAGGCGACCGGGGTGCGGCCCCCGCTGCCACCCCACCTCGCGGACCTCCTCGACCGACCCGAGCGCTACGAGCACGTCGAGGGGCATCTGGGCGCAGTGGAACGGATCGTGCGCGCCGCCATCGATCGCTGAGTCGGCGCGGCGCCAGGTCTGGCCGGCGACGCGCCGGGGGATGTTCCACGCGTGTCCAACATCGCCTCTGAGGACGAGTTCGCCGTGACCGTCGGGCTGAGCAAGGCGGACCCGGAGGAGCCGGGCATCGTGCGGCAGCGGTGCGGCAGGGGTTTCACGTTCCGCTGGGCGGATGGTTCGGTCGTGCGGGGTGAGGACCGTGCGCGGTGCGAGGCCCTCGTGCTCCCCCCGGCCTGGACGGATGTGTGGGTGTGCCCGGACGGCGACGGACACCTCCAAGCGATCGGCATCGATGACGCCGGTCGCCGCCAATATCGCTACCACGATCGTTGGACCGAGGCCCGGGCGGCAGCCAACTTCGATCGGTTGGTCGGGGTGGGACGCCGCCTCGCGGATCTCCGTCGCGCCGTGACCGAGGATCTCGAATCCGACGATGCGAGGGTGCGGGCCCTCGCCACCATGATCGGGTTGCTCGACCGCAGCCTCGAACGGGTCGGCAACCCCGATTCGGTGGAGGAGTTCGGGACGCGCGGGATCTCCACACTGGGGCCGGGAAACGTCGACATCTCCCGCCGGTCCATCCAGCTGCAGTTCCGCGGCAAGGGTGGCGTGGACCACGACGTGACCGTGGACGACGATCAGCTCATCGGCGCGGTCGCCGAGCTGCGCACCGCCGCTGACGAGTGGCTCTTCGAGGTCGACGAATCCGTGCTCGACGCGGCTGACGCCAACCAGTACCTCGACGAACACACCGCCGGTCACCTCGACTGCAAAGACCTGCGGACCTGGGGCGGCAGCGCCGCTGCTCTCACTGCGAGGGTGGACGGCGAGGCGGCGGAACCGCAGGTGGCAGACGCCGCGGCCGAGGTGCTCCACAACACCCGGGCGGTGGCCCGGTCGAGCTACGTGCACCCGGCGGTGTTCGAGGCGACCGACGAGGAGGTCGAGATGGCGTGGTCGTCGAGCCGGAAGTCCCGCTGGTACGGCCGTGGTGAGCGGGCCCTGCTGAACCTGCTGGAGGACCGACCACCGCTCGTGGAGGAGCACCAGGTCTGCTGAGCGGTGCGGGCGGGGAATGTCCCCGGGTCGCGACACGTTCCCCCGATGGGACACGTGCCCCGCCACCCGAGGAGAACACATGCCCGAACAGCTCAGACCGCTCCCGCCAACCTTCCACCACACCCGCGATGCACTCCACCGGCTCGCCACCCACGTGGTGTACCTGCCCCGGCGAGAAGCAACCGGTCGATATGGGCTGATCTGGACCCCGGGCGGCTTCGGGACCCCGTTCTTCGGTGACGACGAGCAGATCCGGGTGACGGGCGACATGTTGGTGCACCAGCGGCGCAAGCAGCTCGAGTCCGCCCCGATCACGACCCTGCGCGCCGGGGCCGAACTGCTCGGACGAACCGTCGATCCCGACTTCGATCACGGCTTCGACGGCGTGGTCCCCGTGGGTGACCCCGACGCGGCGCTGGGTGTCGATGAAGCCTCGGCCCTCGCCCTGGGAGACTGGTACAGCCTTGCCACCTCGGTCCTCGAGCAGCTCCGGGACGAGTGGTCCGACCGCGACCCGACAGCCGTGCAGCTCTGGCCCGAGCACTTCGACCTCGCGTTCGACCTGGCCGTGGGCGAGCCGGCGGATCGCGCTCGGGTGAACGTCGGCGCCTCGCCCGGAGACGACGACCATCCCGATCCGTACTTCTACGTCGGACCGTGGACCGACGACCGACCGGGCGACCCCGAGTACTGGGACGCCGGATTCGGCGCGACCCTTCCCTACGCCACGATCGTCGCCGCCGGGCGCAAGCCCGACCAGCGGGACTGCGTGCTCGAGTTCCTGCGCGAGGGAGTGGAACGTCTCCGCAGCGTCTGAGCAACCGATGACGCCGAGGACCCGGCCCGGCCGGGCCCGGCCCACCGCCCGTGTTGGAGTGGCTTCCACGGGCCCGCTATCGTCGGGGAACGACCGCCACGCTGTGCATCGCACGTAGCGGCGGATCGACCAGGCGCAACGGGCCGGCCCACCCTGGTGGGGGTACGGACCGGCCGCGGACACCGGAGGCCGAGAAGGCGCCTCCCCTTCGAAACTGACGAGAGAAGAGCACCACATGAGCGTGGACGCCAATGCCCTCGAGCGGGAGACGCTCGAACGCAAGGACCGCGACGAACTCCAGAAGATCGCTGGTGCGCTGGGCGGCAAGGTCACGTCGCGCACCCGCAAGGCTGACATCATCGATCAGATCCTCGAGCTCACGGGCGTCACCTCGTCCGACAGCTCTGCTGGTTCGGGTGCGAAGCCGGGGGCCGACGCCGACGAAGACGCCTCCGAGGCGACCGGCGACGCCACGGACGACGACGCCGCGACGCCAAGCCGCAACCGACCCGGTGGCCAGCAGTCTGGTCGCCAGCAGTCCGGCCGCCAGCAGTCCGGCAGTCGCTCGGGCGGACCGCAGTCCGGCCAGCAGCGCGCCGGCTCCCGGTCATCAGCCGCGAAGGACGACTCCGGCAAGCAGGACTCGGGCAAGCAGGACTCCGGCAAGCAGGACTCCGGCAAGCAGGACTCCGGCAAGCAGGACTCCGGGGAGGCGCGGTCTGCACGCAACGACCGGAACGACGACGGCGGTCAGGACGACGACGGCGGTCAGGGGAGCGACGACGTCGACAGCAGTGGTCGCCGGCGCCGACGCCGGGGACGAAACCGCGACGCCGCTGGTCAACAGGACGAGTTCACCGGCGAGCCCATCGCGGTGGTCGGGTGCCTCGACCTGCGCGACGACGGCTACGGGTTCCTGCGGGTCGACGGCCTGCTCCCGTCGAAGGACGACTGCTACGTCTCGGTCAAGCAGGTCCGCCAGTTCGGGCTCCGCAAGGGCGACGTCGTCGCCGGCGGTTCTCGTCCCGCGTTCCGCAACGAGAAGAACCCCGCCATCCTGCGGATCGACACCGTCAACGACGTCGACCTCGAGCCGGGCACCGAACGTCCGCTGTTCGAGGAGCTCACGGCGACCTTCGCCACCGACCGGATCGACCTCGCCACCGACGAGGAGGCCGACCGCCGCACGATGCGGGCCCTCGACCTCCTCGCACCCATCGGCAAGGGCAGCCGGGTCCTCGTGGCCGCCCCGCCCCGCACCGGCAAGACGACGCTCTTGCAGGCCTTCGCCCGATCGATCGAGGCCAACGATCCCGCGGTCTCCCTCATGGTGGTGCTCCTCGACGAACGTCCCGAGGAGATCACCGAGATGGCGCGCGTCGTCGCCGGCGGCACGGTCCACGGATCGCCGTTCGACGCCAATCCCGACGAGCACGTGGCTCTGCTCGACCTCGCCTTGGCTCGCGCCCGTCGCATGGCCGAGGGCGGCGACGACGTTGTCGTCCTCCTCGACGGCCTCACCCGGCTCGCCCGGGCCGAGCACTCCTCCGGTCAGAGCACCGGACGAACGCTCGGTGGCCTCGACGCCACTGCCGTGCAGGCGGCCAAGCGGGCCTTCGGCGCAGGTCGCAACCTCGAAGAGGCGGGCTCGGTGACCGTCGTCGCCACCGCCACGATCGACACCGGATCGGGTATCGACGACGCCGTCTACGACGCCGTGGTCGGTGCGTCCACCACGCAGATCCGTCTCGACCGCGACGCCGCCGAACGGCGGTCGTTCCCGGCCCTCGATGTCGGTCGCACGTCCACCCGACGCGAGGAGCTCCTCGTCGGCGACGACGGCGTCAGCCGGCGCGAGGCCCTCCGACGGGTGCTCGCCGGCTTGCCCACGTCAGACTCTGCCGACCATGCTGACGGGCTGGATGGCCTGCTCGGACGGCTTCGGAACACGAAATCGAACGACGTGCTGTTGAAGGCAGCGGTCAAGGAAGACGCCTGACACGCAGCGGAACCGCACCACGGGAATGCGCCTGTGTTGTACCGAGTAACAGATCGTCACCATTGCGTGAGGAGACACCATGAAGACCGAGATCCATCCCGACTACGCCCCCGCCAGCATCACCTGCTCGTGCGGAAACGTGATCGAGACCCGCTCCACGGGCGGCGACAAGAGCGTCGAACTCTGCAGCGAGTGCCATCCCTTCTACACCGGCAAGCAGAAGCTGGTGGACACCGGTGGTCGCATCGACCGCTTCGAGCGTCGTTACGGTCGCCGCAAGAAGGCCGCCGGTGCAGAGGAGCCCGAGGGCGCCGTCCAGGGGCCGCCCGCACTCGACCCCGAGGGTGACATGGAGCTCGGGGAAGAGCCCGAGGCCGTCGTCACCGAGGCACCCGACACCGTCGACGCGGCTGCCGGTGCAGACGCCGCCGACACCGACGACGCCGCGGACGAGACGTCCGAGGAGACCACCTCCTCCGAGTGAGCGACGACACGATCCCCGCCGAAGCGTCCGAGGCGACCCAGCGACGAGCGGCCCGCAATGCCGCCAAGCTCGGGGCGCTCGTCCGTGATCGGTGGGGCATCGACGCGCCCCGAGTCTCGGTCGGCACCGGGGCTGCCACCGTGACCGATCACCAGGCGTTCGTGCTGCTGGATGGCGATCATGGCCTCGGGGCCGCGCTCGCCTGGGCGCACCGGTCCGGCGCCACCGAGGTCCACGTCATCGTCGATGACGACGCCGGCACCGTCGCGCGCCAGGCCGCCGAGTTCGCCACTGACATCTCGGTGTGGACGACATCGGGCCGTGAGCTGGTTCCTTCCCAGCCGACCGCCATCGACGCCGGCGCAGGCCCGCCCGACGCGCCCGATCTCGTCGCCGTGCTCGAGGCCGAGGGTCTCGACGTCGTGGTGGAGGGCGATCGACTGGCTGGGGAGTTCCGTGGTCTCGAGGTGGTCCGCATCGTCCGAGCCCTCGACGACGGCGAACCCATCCTCGAGGTGGGGGTGGGGCGCTTCGACCGGGAGCTCACGGCCATGATGCACGGCGCCCTACCCGACACCTCGGCGGTGGCCCGAGTCGTGGACCAGCTCCGCCAGATCCGTCGCCCCGGGGGGCCGAACCACCCGCTGGGGTCACTCGTCCCCGAGCGGTGGCTGCGCCACACGCTCCTGACCGACCCAGGCCGGATCGGTTGCGACGACCTCGTGGCTGCTCCGACGCCGACCCCCCGCGACCGGCTCCGCACCCGAGGTGTCGCCGCCGCCGTCGGCACCCGCGATGGCGCGCCCGTCGTGGTGACGTGCACCGTCGGCGTCGACCTCGAGGCCGTGGTGCTGGCCGCCGACGCCCGCCTCGCCATCGACACGGAGGCCACGTTGCTGTTCGCCCTCCCCGAACGGGACGTGCTGCCCGTCACCGCCGCCCTCGTCGACGACATGGTCCGTCCCTCCGAGGTGATCGCCGTACCGGGGGACTGGAAGGTCTGAGCCACCACGGTCGGTAGCCTCGACTCGATGTTGGATCGCCTGGATGCGCTGGAGCGCGAGTTCTACGAGCTCCAGTCTCGCATGGGTGACCCGGAGCTGATCGCCGATCAAGAGCGGTACACCGCCGCCGCCCGTCGGTACCACGAGCTCGAGGAGATCGTCACGGTGGGCAGCGAGCTCCGGGCCCGCACGGGCGACC
>JBPPNA010000217.1:0-6311 GCA_051306355.1 Acidimicrobiales bacterium
TTCGTGCTGCTCGACACCAGGCAGTACCGCGATGACCAACCCTGTGGCGACGGCGACCTCGGCGCCCGCTGCGATGCGACCGAGACGGTGACCATGCTCGGTGCCGAACAGGAAGCGTGGTTCGCCGAGCAGGCGACCGGCCACGGCGCAACCTGGACGACCGTGGTGCAACAGGTCGTCCTGCACCAGTGGCGGGCGCTGCCCGGCAACACCGCCTGGAACCTCGACCAATGGGACGGGTACACCCGTGCGCGCCGCCGGCTCCTCGACGTGCTCGCCGACGCCCCCGGCCCGGTCGTCCTCACCGGAGACGTCCACTCGTCCTGGGTGTCGGATCTGCTGGCCGACTTCGACGACGACGCGTCCGCTCCCGTGGGCGTGGAGTTCGTCGGCCCCGGTGTGTCGTCCACCATCCCCACCCAGCTTCGGGCGGCTGCCTCCTTCGTGGAGCTGGCGTCGGGTCACATCGCCTGGTCCGAGACGACACGAAGGGGATGGGTCCACCACACCGTCACCGCCGACGAGTGGACCGCCGAGTACCGGCTGGTGGACGACGCCGACGAGCCGGACTCCGGGATCACCGTGGAGACGACCTGGACGGTACGGGCCGGCGACCGGCGGCTGGCCTGATCGGGACCGTGCCCCGAACGCGAAACGAGGCAGCCACCGGATCGGTGACTGCCTCGTCGCTGTGGTGCCGACCCCTCCCGGTGCCGGCTCCCCGTCCGTGTCAGACGGTTCCCACCACGACCTTGTGGTGATGCCGCAGGCCCAGGGCCACCAGGATCACCATCAGGACACCAGCCGCGAAGGCTGCGATTGCTGCGTAGCCGGCGATCGAGCCGACCGTGCCCCAGGCGAAGGCCGTGAGGAGCAGGCCCCGGAGGGTCTCACCCTTGAACAGGGCGTCACGCTGACCGTTGGCTGCTGCCACCTGGCCCTCGAGCTCGGCGATCTCGGCCTCGTCTGCGCCCTCGGCCACTGCGGCCTCGGCCGCAGCTTCGGCCTCTCGGACCACACCGCCCATGTCGGCGTAGGTCATGCCGTCGGCGATGCCTTGGAGGTGGCCGTCGATGAAGCTGGCGTAGGCCTCGGCGTCCTCGCCGGTGGTGACGTCTTCACCGGCGAAGTCCAGGAGGTCGGTGCGACCCTCTTCTTCGAGCGCCGCCGCCGGCGGGAACGTGATGTTCTGCGAGGCGAGCTCGTCACCGACGTAGTCGTCGGAGAAGTTGGCTCCCCACGAGAGGAGGCCACCGGCCACGAACAGGCAGAGGGCGAACAGGACGCCGACGCCGATCAGGACGCTGTCGATGGTCCGTCGCTTGAGCTCCAGCGCCGGTTCCGGGCTGGATGCGGAGGTGGTTGGTACCTCTGGTTTGCTGTCCATGACCGTGCTCATGTCTTCGGCTCCCTTGCCAGTGTTTTTCCATTGAGACTTGGTGATGTGTCGACCATACGGAGACGGGGTGGTCCGGCGACCGGGCCGAAGGTCCCAAACCCGTGGGACCTGGAGCACTCTGTGGGCCTGGCAGACTCCGCCCGGATGAGGCAGGAACCGTGAGCATCCGAGGGGTCGCACAGATCGCGGGAGTGTTCGAACACCCGCTCCGCACGATCCCCGACCGCACCACACCCCAGATCCACGCCGAGGTGGCCGTGGGGGCGCTGGCCGATTCCGGCCTCGCGCTCGACGACGTGGACGCCTACTTCGCTTCGGGTGACGCGCCCGGGTTCGGTGCCCTGTCGATGGCCGAGTACCTGGGGCTGACCGGTCTGTCCTACGTCGACAACACCGAGATGGGCGGGTCGTCCTACATCGCCCAGGTCGGCCACGCCGCTGCCGCGATCGCGGCGGGCAAGTGCTCGGTGGCGCTCATCACCCTGGCCGGCAAACCACGGACCGGCGGGGCATCGCCTGGTGGGGCCGGCCGAATGGGCGCCGCTCCCGAATTCAGCTTCGAGTCCGTGTACGGGACCTCGGTGCTGACCAACTACGCCATGGCTGCGGCCCGCCACATGCACGAGTTCGGGACCACGAGCGAGCAACTGGCCGAGATCAAGGTGGCGGCGAGCACGCACGCCCAGCACAACCCTGCGGCGTTCCTCCCCGGCGTCGTCACGGTCGAGGAAGTCATCTCGTCCCCGATGGTGTGCGACCCGCTGCACCGTCTCGACAGCTGCGTGATCACCGACGGCGGCGGTGCGCTCATCGTGGTCTCGCCCGAGGTCGCGAGGAGCCTCGACCGCATGGCACCCGTCGTGCTCGGTCACGGTGAGGCGCCGAAGCACACGAACAACGGACGCATCGACCTCACCCACACCGGGGCGGTGTGGTCGGGGCCTCGGGCTTTCGCCGAGGCGGGCATCGCGCCGACCGACATCGACTACGCCTCGATCTACGACAGCTTCACCATCACCGTGCTGCAGACCATCGAGGACCTCGGTTTCTGCGCCAAGGGTGAGGGCGGCCGTTTCGTCCTGGACGGCGCGCTGCAGGCCCCCCACGGTCGGCTCCCGTTCAACACCGACGGCGGCGGGCTGTGCAACAACCACCCCACCAATCGCGGCGGCATGACCAAGGTGATCGAGGCGGTGCGCCAGCTCCGGGGCGAGGCCCACCCCGCGGTGCAGGTGCCCGACTGCGAGCTCGCCCTGGCCCACGGCACCGGCGGTTCGATCGGGACCCGGCACGGCTCGGCCACCGTCGTCCTCGGGAGGCAGTCATGAGCGAGTCGCTCCCGGGTCCGCTGCCCGCACCGGACCCCGTCGTGCAGGACGACGCCGCGCCCTTCTGGGACGCCACGTCCGAGCACCGCCTCGTCCTCCCCCGCTGCACCCACTGCTCGTCGTTCATCTGGTACCCGCGGGGGTTCTGCCCGGCCTGCGGCTCGTTCGCCATCGAGTGGGTGGAGGTGGCCGGCACCGGCACCGTCTACAGCTTCTCGATCCCCCGGCGCGGCCAGGGCCCCTACCGGGAGGCGGCGCCGTACGTGCTGGCCTACGTGGAGCTCGACGTTCCCGGCGGCGCCGGACCCCGGGTGATCACCAACATCGTGGACTGCGATCCCGAGGCGGTGACGATCGACGACCGGGTCGCCGTGGTGTTCCACGACACCGAGTCCGGCCATGCCCTCCCCCGGTTCCGTCCTGTCTCCTGACACAACGGTGCAAGGGTCGGCTCAGTGCGTCATGATCATGGACATGTTCCGAGCGTCTCCAGACTCCGATCTCGATCTCGATCTCGCCACGGCGAAGAAGGGCGGCGTCGTCGCCGGTGTCGGCAGCGTGCTCACGGCACCATTCCGTGCCGTCGCCGCCGTGGCCGTGGGCCTCGCTGGCTTCGCCTATGGGTTGATCAAGCTCGTGCTGCTCCCGTTCCGGCTGGTGTTCGGCCTGATCCGACGGGTCGTCGCCCTCGCCGCCGACATCGTGTTCGCGCTCTGGCGCGTCGTGATGTTGGTGGTCGGTCTGGTCCTCGGCGTGGTGCGCCTGGTGTTCGTCGTCCTCAACGCCACCGTCGGCGCCGCGATCCGGCTCGTGTTCCGCATCGTGTTCGGGACGCTGAAGTTGATCCTGAAGATCCTCACCTTCGGCCGGTTCGGCCGGGCGGCTGCGGTGGGCGCAGCGGGCGCGGCCGTCGCAGCACGCACCACCGAGTCGGGGTCCACGGGCTCCGAGGCCTGAGTGCGCACCGGCGCGGAGGACGTCGCCTGGGATCTCGAACCGCTCCTCGGCGGAGCCGACGTCGATGAGCTGATCGACCGAGCCCGGGACGAGGCCCGTTCCCTCACGGCGGAGGTCAACGGTGGCGTCGCCGACCTCGACGCCACCGGCTTGGCATCGGTGGTGGACCGTCTCGCCGGCCTGTACGAGGACGCCCATCGGGCCGCCAACTTCGCCCAGCTCCGGTTCGCCACCGACACCGCCGACCCGGCGCGAGGCGCTCTGGTGCAGCGGGTCGGCGAGCGGCTGTCGGAGCTCTCCGCCGACCTGGTCTGGTTCGACCTGGAGTGGGTCGCCGTCGACGACGACCGGGCCGCCTCACTGCTCGACGATCCCGCGCTGGCTCACCACCGCCATCACCTCGAGACGGTGCGGGCCACCAAGCCCCACGTGCTCTCGGAGGCCGAAGAGCGGCTGCTCGCCACCACGTCGCCCACCGGTCGCTCGGCGTGGGTGCGGCTCTTCACCGAGCAGACCTCGGCCATCGAGGTGACGTTGCCCAGCGTGTCCGACGAGTCCGGCGAGCCGGAGACCGTCTCGCTCGACGCCGCCCTGTCCCGCCTCGGCAACCCCGACCGCGACGTCCGGCGCACCGCCGCCGAAGCAGTGAGCGAGGCGCTGAAGCCCGGCCTGCGCACCCGGGCGTACATCTTCAACACCCTGCTGGCCGACCGACGGATCCAGGACGATCTCCGTGATCACCGAAGCTGGATCAGCGCGTGGAACCTGTCGAACGAGGCCAGCGACGAATCGGTGCAGGCCCTGGTCGACGCGGTGGTGGCCCGCTACGACATCGCCCGCCGGTGGTACCGGGTCAAGGCCGGTGTGCTCGGGCTCGACCGGCTCGCCGACTACGACCGCAACGCGTCGGTCGCCGACACCGACCGCCACATCGAGTGGTCCGAAGCAACCACCATCGTGCGGGACGCCTACGCCTCGTTCTCCGGCGAGCTGGCCACGGTGGTCGACCGCTTCTTCGACGAGGGCTGGATCGACGCCCCCACCCGTCCGGGCAAGCGGGGCGGGGCCTTCTGTGCCTACACGGTGCCCGGCCACCACCCGTACGTGTTCCTCAACTACACCGCTACGCCCAATGACGTGATGACCCTGGCCCACGAACTGGGTCACGGGCTCCACGGCCACCTCGCTCGCGAGCAGGGCGTGTTCGAGCAGATGACGCCGTTGACCCTGGCCGAGACGGCGTCGGTGTTCGGCGAGACGGTCACGTTCAACCGTCTGCTGAGCGAGCTGTCCGACCCGGCCGAACGCTTCGCCCTGCTGGCCCAGAACGTGGAGGGATCCATCGCCACCGTGTTCCGCCAGGTCTCGATGAACCGCTTCGAGGACGCCGTACACACGCACCGCCGGGAGCACGGCGAGCTGTCCACCGACGACTTCGCCGAGCACTGGTCGGCCACGCAGTCCGAGCTCTTCGGCGACGCCATGGACGTCTCCGACGGCTACCGCGACTGGTGGAGCTACATCCCGCACTTCATCGGCACGCCCGGCTACGTGTACGCCTACGCCTACGGCCAGCTGCTGGCGCTGTCGGTCTACGCCCAGTACGAGGCCCGGGGCGCCGACTTCGTGCCCCAGTACCTCGAGCTGCTCGCCGCCGGCGGATCGAAGTGGCCCGAGGAGCTGGGCCGCATCGTCGACTGCGACCTCACCGATCCGTCGTTCTGGAACGCCGGCCTCGACATCGTCGACGCCCAGGTCACTGCGGCCGAGACAGCTGCGAAGGACGCCGACCGATGCGGCAGATGAGCGGCCAGGACGCGGCGTTCCTGTACGCCGAGACGCCCAACTGGCACATGCACGTCTCGGGCCTGGTCATCATCGATCCCTCGACCCACCCCGACGGCTGGTCCTTCGACCGATTCCTCGACGTGCTCGCCTCTCGTGTCCCGGAGGTTCCGCAGCTGCGGTACCGGCTGGTGGAGGTGCCGTTCGGGCTCGACCGGCCGGGTTGGGTGGAGGACGGCGACCTCGACATCGACTACCACGTCCGGCGCATCGGACTCCCACAACCCGGAGACCGAGACGAGCTGGGAACCCTCGTCGGGCGGCTGGCGAGCTACAAGCTCAATCGGCAGAAACCGCTGTGGGAGGCGTGGATCATCGATGGGCTCCGGGACGGCAAGGTGGCGTTCCTCCAGAAGATGCACCACTCACTGATCGACGGGACGTCCGGCGCCGGCCTGGCCGAGGTGCTGCTCGACCTCAGCCCAGAACCCCGCCCCGCCAGCCCCGAGGTGAAGGACTCCCTGGCCGGCGAGGCCGTCCCCAGTGCCATCGAGCTGGCCGCGCGGGGCATCGTCAACACCGCCGTCCGGACGCCGTTCCGTCTGGCCCGCTTCGCCCGGCAGACGGTCCAGCAGGTGGCCGCTGCCGCGCCGATGGCCACGGGCAATCTCGTCACCCTGCCGATGCAGGCACCGCGCACCACGTTGAACGCCGATCCCACGCCCCAACGCTCCTTTGCCAGCGCATCCGTCGATCTCGAGCGCCTGAAGACGGTCAAGGACGCGTACCGGGTGAAGATGAACGACGTCGTCCTCGCCCTCTGCTCGGCCGCCATGCGCGAC
>JBPPNA010000312.1:0-2457 GCA_051306355.1 Acidimicrobiales bacterium
GCCGCCACCACCCTCGTCCGACGAACCGCCCCAGCCCGGGTGGTGGAAGGCATCCGACGGCAACTGGTACCCGCCGGATCAGGCACCCCGGCTCACCGCTCCTCCCCCACTGCCGTCCGGGCAGCCAGACCAGCAGCCGTTGGTCCCGCCCCCACCCGGTGGCCAGGGATACGGCCAGTCGTACGGGCAGGGCCCGCAGGGATACCAGCCCTACACGGGCGGCACACCGACGAACAGCATCGCGACGTGGTCCCTCGGGCTCGGTATCGCCAGCATCGTGTTGTTCTGGACCTTCGGCTTCGGCATCCTCCTCGGGATCCTCGCCATCATCTTCGGCGTCATGGGCGGCAACAAGGCCAAGGCGTTGCCCGGTGACCTGCACGCCGGGCGAGCCAAGGCAGGCCTCATCACGGGCATCCTCGGATGCATCGGCGGGGCGCTGTTCTTCGTGTTGGTGGTGGTGGTGGCCGACGAGGTGATCGACGACGTCATCCAGGAGATCGAAGACGAACAGCGTGACGGCGTGTGCGACCCCAACGGTTTCCGCGATCCCGACTGCTGATCGACCGGGTCAGCCACCCATGGCCACTCGGGCGCGCTCGGTCGTCGGCGCGACGCCGCACCCGTCGAAGCGGATCACCAGGACGGCGAGGTCGTCGGACTGCTCGTCGGCCGGGACGAGCGCCTCGACCAAGGCATCGGCGAACTCCTCGGGCTCGAGGTCGGCGAGGTTCTCGGCCACCACACCGAGCCGGCGGAGTCCGACATCGATCGACTCGCCTCGCCGCTCGACGATGCCGTCGGTGTAGAGGATCACGCGATCGCCAGCCCCGAGAGCGTGGGTGTGGACGCGTGCCGGTGCGGCCGGCGCAACGCCGAGGGGCGGCAGGCCGGGCTCGTCGAGCAGGTGCGGGCCGTCGGCATCCAGGACGACGGGGGGTGGATGCCCCGAGCGGCTCCACGTCATGGTGCCCGTGGCGAGATCGATGACCGTGCACACGACGGTGGTGCAGAAGGAGTCGGGGATCGAGTCGACCTGCAGGTTCATGGCGCGGAGCATCTCTCCCGGATCGGAGCTCAGTCGGGCGATGGCCCGGAACGCCGTCCGGAGTCGCCCCATGGCAGCAGCCGCCACCAGACCGTGACCGACGACGTCGCCGACGACGAAGACCAGCCGCCGGTCGTCGAGCACCAGGGCGTCGTACCAGTCGCCTCCCACCGTCGCCCGTTGGGTGGCCGGTCGATACCGCGCCGCGATGGTGAGCCCGTCGACCGAGGGCAGTTCGTCGGGGAGCGCGGCCCGCTGGAAGGCGAGCGCCGTCTGGTGCTCGTCGTCGTACCGTCGGCCCCGGGCCAGCGCCCGCGCCGCGAGCAGGCTCACGGTCTGGAGGAGGGCTTGTTCGTCCTCCGCGAAGATCCGGATGCGCGGGTACGCGACGGCGAGGACGCCCGACACGTCATCAGCCGAGAGGGGCAAGAGGGCCAGGGCGGACCCGCCCTCGGCCAGCGCATCGGCCACGTCATCACCCCGCCAGCCGAGCGACGACGACAGCCAGGCCGGCTCGTCCTCGGCCAACTTCGCGCCGACGATGGAACGGGCCACGGCCCCTGCCGGGAACTGCGTGGGCGCCACGTCGGCAACACCCTCGCGCCCCAGTACCTCGAGCTGGCCGGTCTGGCCCACCACCGCGATGATCACGGAACGGGCACCGACAGCCGAGGGAAGGTGGTCGACCACGGCCGCGACCACTTCGCCCCCGGTGAGGGCGCGGGCCAGCCGACCGGCCACGTCCTGGATGGCCCGGCCCCGCTCCTCGCTGCGGGCCAGGAGCGCGTTGGCGCGGGCCAGGTGGCGACGATGACGTCGTCCGGCGAGGGCGAAGACGGTGAGCACCACCATGCCCGCTCCCCCCGCAGCCACGACCGCCCGTGCGGCCAAGAGCTCGGGCTCGGCGCCCAGACGTTCCGCATGGTCCAGCTCCTGTTCCCTGACCACCAGGAACCCGGCCGACACGCCGGCGCCGAACGCCAGGAAGACGAGAACGAGGAGCGCATTCCGGGCGCGCCGGCGATGCTGTCCGGAAACGTCCGCAATGGGCTCGGCTCCCGCCGCCCTGTCCACGGTCGAAGAGTAACCCGCGGCCGACGACAAGGCCCTTCGGCATCCGAATCGTGGATACGGTGGCGCCGATGGCCACCCAAGCGAAGATGAAGCGGGTCCTCGAGACCGTGCTGGGACGAGCGATCACCAGCGGCAATTCGATCGACATCCTCCGCAACGGCAACGAGATCTTCCCGGCGATGCTGGAGGCGATCGCCGAGTCGAAGCGCAGCGTCGACTTCCTGACCTTCATCTACTGGACGGGCGACGTCGGCAAGCAGTTCGCGGAGTGCCTCGCCGAGCGGGCCCGGGGCGGCGTGCGGGTACGGGTACTCCTCGACGCCATGGGCGCGTGG
>JBPPNA010000009.1:0-12468 GCA_051306355.1 Acidimicrobiales bacterium
CGGTAGCCCGCTGCCCACCTTCGCCCGGGTCGCCATCGGCGTGGCGGTCGAGGCGGCCTTCCTCACCTACGTGTGGCGTTTCGGTCGGTCGGCCGAGGCCGAGGAGGCCGCCCTGGCGGTGTTGTGATCAAGCTTTGCCACGAATTGTCCGATACGCCGGGCCGCGACGGCGCGCAGATGCTGTGGGCACTCGTCGGCGGGACCGCGGTGATGGCACTGGCGCTGATCGTCCTTCTCGTCTGGGTGTCACGCCAGCGCGACCGACTGCGCACCGCCAGCCGTACCGACTCGCTCACCGGGCTCGCCAACCGGGCTCGGGGCGACGAGATCATGGCTCGGGCCGCGCCGACCTCGCAGCGATCGGGTGCGCCCTGGGCGGTTGCGATGATCGACGTCGATCACTTCAAGGCCGTGAACGACCGCCTCGGCCACGCCGGCGGCGATCGCGTGCTCCGGGAGGTGGCCGCCGTGCTCGCCCACGAGACCCTCGCCGATGATGCGCTCTACGAAGCCAAGCGTACCGGTCGGAATCGGGTCGTCTCGGCTCCGGCGCAGGTCCCCATGCGTGCCCTGACCGTGGCCGTCAGCTGAGCTCGTAGCGGACGCACTCGTGCGTCGGTCGGTACCCGAGACGCTGGTAGATGGCGTTCGACGTCGGGTTCGACAGCTGGGTGTAGAGGATGCAGCGATCACCTCGCTGCAGCGCGAGGTGTGACACGTGGGTCACGATGGCCGCAGCATGTCCTCGCCGGCGGTGTTCCGGGGGCGTGTAGACGAACCCGACGCGGGTGACGCCACCCGTGCTGGTCGACACTACGGCGGTGCTGGTCGGTTCGCCGTCGACCTCCCAGATCCACAGGCGGCGAGCATCGATGAGCCGGCGCAGCCGCTCCTCGGGCTGCGGCTCGGAGAGCGAGTCGGTGTCGGCCGCGAACGCCGCTGACCAGACCACGGCCAGGTCGAGATCGGCGCCGGTGGCAGGACGGGGCACGCCGGTGGTCTGCTCGGTCGGGATCAGCTCCTCGACCTCGTAGATGCGCTGACCCTCCACCGGGCGCGCCGGTCGCCGGCTCACGGTGGCGAGGGCGCCCACGAAGCGCGACGCGTCGTCGTCGACACCGTTCACGCCAGGAACGGGGGCCGCGTCCGCCGACGCGACCGCGGCGGCGAGCGGTTCGACGGCGGGGAGGGCGAGGCGGGAGACAAGGACGGGGAAGTTCGCCGGCGACTGGAACGCCACGCCCAGTACCTCGTCCGGTTCGGTGCGGTCCTGCGCCCACCAGCAGCGGACCGGCGTACCCGTCGAGACGCGGTCGCCGAGCAGCGTGCACAGCACGTTGTGCCGTACGGGGTCGGTGTGGAGGTACGGCAGGAGGCGCTCGGTCGCGACGTTCGGGTCGGTGGTGAAGTCGACCTCGACCGGCATGGGTGAATGATGGCCGAGTCGCGGTGCCGACCACCGAGGAGATTCTCGCCTCCCGACCTGACGAACCCGACGAGAGCAGATGGTTCTTGTCACCGTTTCGGGGACGGGGACCCCCGAAACGGTGACAAGAACGAGGGTGGTGGTGGCCGGCGCCGGTCCGGTGGGAGTGCTGACCGTCAGAGGCGGCCGGCGGCCTTCATCTCGAGGTAGGCGTCACCCAGCTGCGCCGCCAACAGGTGGGGCGGGACGTCCACCACCGTCGCGCCCGCGGCTCGCAGGCGGGCCGCCGCCCGGGCACGGGCGCGCAAGGTCCGGGCGGCGGCAGCCTGGCGATAGGCGGACTCCTGGTCGGTCACCGGCGCCTCGGCCCAGGCCCGGACCTCGGGGTCTTGGATGGCCCCGACCAACAGCAGGTGCGAGCGTGTGATGACCGGCAGCGCCGGCAGGAGCGACTCCCCCACGGCCTGCTCGACCAAGTCGGTGAGCAGCACGATGAGCGACCGTCGACGGAACCGCACCAGGAGTTGGGTGAACGCCGTGGCGTAGTCGCTGTCCACCAGCGCGGGCTCGAGCTCGTAGAGGGCCTCGGTGACCTTGCCGAGTTGACCCCGGCCGTGCCCGGGCTGCACCGTGGCCCGCACCTCCCGGTCGAACACCAGCAGGCCGCACCGATCACCCAGCCGGGTGGCGACGGTGGTCACGAGCAGGGCGGCGTCCATGGCGAACTCCGATCGGGGGATGCTCGCTCCCCCGGACGCGCCGCTGGCCACTCGGCCCGCCATCACCCGGCCGTTGTCGAAGGCCACCACCACGTTCTGGTTTCGCTCGGCCCGGAAGGTCCGCACGATGGGTCGTCCGGCCCGCGCCGTGGCCGACCAGTCGATGCGACGGGACTCGTCGTCGACGGTGTAATCGCGCAGCTGGTCGAAGTCGGTGCCGCCCCCTCGTCCCTTGGCCGAGCGCAACCCGACCTCGAGGATCCGGGCGCGATCGATGCGCAGCTCGGCCTCTTCCCGGGAGCGGAATCGGGGGTAGACGCGCAGGGTGGCGGGCACCTGCAACCGTCCCTGCCGTGCTGCCAGGCCGAGGGGACCGTCGACCCGCCACACCACCTCACGAGGTCGGAACCGGCCCCGCCGGGTCGGCACGATGGTGGTGGAGACGGTGAGTACGCCCCGGGCAGGCACCCGGCCCCGGAACCGTCGATCGCCCGCACCCAGGCTCGGTGCGAGCTCGTCGGCCACGGCGATGCGGAACGGCCTCGACCGTCGCGACCGCACCCGCCAGGTCACCTCGGCGAAAGATCCGAGCGTGACCATCCGGGGAAGATCGCGCTCGACCTCGAAGGACGAGCGCGACGGCGCCAACAACCAATCCACGACTGCGACAACGACCAGGACGGCGTTGACCACCACGAGCCGGGTCACGACCGACCCCGGGACGAGCGCGCTCGCGACCGCCGCCAGCGCGGCGACCACGGCGAGTCGAGCGGTGGGGACGGGCACCGGGCTCAGCGCGGGGCCGGCACCGTGGCGAGGATGCCGTCGAGCACCGCATCGGCGGTGGTGCCCTCGAGCTCGAGCTCCGGGCGGACCTGCACCCGGTGGCGCAGCGTCGGACGCACGACGGCCTTCACCTCGTCGGGCGTGACGAAGCTGCGCCCCGCCAGCCACGCCCAGGCCTTCGAGGCATGCAGGAGCCAGGCCGCCCCGCGGGGCGACACGCCGAGGCTGAGCGCCGAGCTCTCCCGGGTGGCCCGGGCGATGTCGACGATATAGGCGAAGATCGGTGCTTCGACGCCGATCCGGTCGATCTCCCGACGACCGGCCTCGAGGTCGGCTGGGCCGGCCACCCGACGGACGCCGGCGGCGACGGGGTCGTGGGGGTCGAGACCGGCGTGGTGGCGGGCGAGGATTTCCTGCTCCTGGCTGGCGTCGGGGTAGCCGACCTGGAGCTTGAACAGGAAGCGGTCGAGTTGGGCTTCGGGCAGCGGGTACGTGCCCTCGTACTCCACCGGATTCTGGGTGGCGATGACGATGAAGGGGTGGGGCAGCATCCGGGCCGAGCCCTCCACCGACACCTGCCGCTCCTCCATGGCCTCCAGCAGGGCGGCCTGGGTCGTGGGGGGCGTGCGGTTGATCTCGTCGGCGAGGAGCACGTTGGTGAAGGCCGGGCCCTCCCGGAAGCGGAAGCCCGACTCGCTGTCGTAGATCACCTGGCCGAGCACGTCGGAGGGCATCAGGTCCGGGGTGAACTGGACCCGCTTGAAGTCGAGATCGAGGGCGGTGGCCACGGTCTTCACCAACAGGGTCTTGGCCACACCGGGAACGCCCTCGAGCAGCACGTGTCCCCGTACGAGCAGGGCGGCGATGATGCCGGAGAGCACCCCGTCCTGACCGACGACGACCTTGCCGACCTCGTCGCGAACCGCGAGGACGGCATCTCGGGGCGAGGTCCCGGTCGCGATCCCGGTCGGGGTTGGTTCAGGAACGGGTGGTGGCGTGGCGGTCATGGGTGAGCTCCTCACGGATGCGGGTGAGCTGGCGGGCGACGTCGACGAGGACGTCGTCCGAGCGGACGGGGGCGGCGACGGCCCGGCGGGCCTCGGTCTCGGTCAGGGAGGTACGGGCGGCGATGGCTGCGACCACCATGTCGACGGTGGCGTCGAGTGGGATGCCGAGGAGGCCGGCGAGGTCACGTCGGGCATGGTCCCGCAGGATGGCAGCTGCCCGGTCGGGCCGGCGGTTGCTCTCGAGCAACCGGCCGACGGCACGGGTGAGTTCGGAGCCGTCGATCCGGACCGGCTGCGGCTCCTCCACGGGTCGGCCGAGGCGGCGGGACCGCCACAGGACGACGACCAGGAACGCGACGAGGAGCTGGGCGAGGGCGGCGCGCACCGGCGTACCGACCAGATCGACCAACCCGCGCTCGCCACCGCCGGCGAGGGCCGGGCGCAGGAACGCGACCCGCTGGCTCTCGCCGGTCAGGAGACCGGCTGCGAGCACCGGGTTGTCGGCCTCGTCGAGGAGCTCGTTGGTGAACGGGTCGGGTCCCCCGAGGCTCACGATCTCGCCCGCGCCCGAGGAGCGGGCCACGAGGAAGTCGCGGAAGCAACCGGTGGCACCGTCGGCCACGAGGTAGCGGCGCGCCACCCCCACGTCGACCTCCTCCACGGCCTCGAGGCCAGCGACGCCGCACGTGCCTGCGAGCACGTCGAACACGCCGCCGCCCGCCGACGGGGTCAGCAGCGATCCCGGATCGGCGACCACCAATCGGCCACCGTCGCGGACCCACGCCTCGAGCTCGTCGGCCTCGCCGCGGTCGAAGCGGTCTTCGAGCAGCAGGGCCACGTCGACGCTGTCGTCCGGCACGCCGTCCACCACGTCGATGGTGCCCCCGAGGCGACCGACCAGCTCGACCAACGCCCGGGTCCCGTCGGGCGCCGTCGACCCCGGATCGAGCGGCGGTCCCGTCGTGCGCCGGGCCGCCCCGAGGTAGGCGCCCAGGACCACCACCACCAGCAGGGCGACGACGACCAACGTGCGGCGGTTCACGCGTCGACCATGGTGTCGAGGAGGGCGGATTCGAGTCGGAGGCAATCGTTGGCGAAGCGGTCGTAGTCACCGGCATCGACCGGACGCCCCCCGTACCAGGCGGTCTCGAAGCGCTCGGTCACCCGGCTGGCCGTCCCCGCTTCGTGCGAGATGCGGCCGGCCAGCAGATCCCGGTACTCGCTTGCGGTCCGACCGGGAACGTCGTCCACCACGGTATGGGTGACGAGGCGGGCGACCAGGGCCTGGTGGCGGCAGCGCAGCGCCCCCCGATGGTCACCGGCGGCGGCCAGGCGTTCGGCGTCTGCTGCCCATACTGCTGCGTCACGGTGGGTCTCGGTGCCGTACCGGAGCCCCTCGGAGCGATCGGGGGCGGGCACGGACGGGACCGCGAGGGCGCGGACCAGGAGCCAGATGGCGCCGGCACCGAGCAGGATCACGATGGCCCAGCCGATGATGCTGCCCGGGCCGCCACCGGTGAGGGTGGCGATGGCGTCACCGAGTCGGTCGAAGAGCCAGTAGACCGCCCGCTCGATCGGGCTCTGCTCCGGCGGGGAGTACTCCGCACCCGAGAGGATGTCGCGTGCCTCCCGCCGGGCCTCTCGGGGGTCAACGGTCGAAGACAGCACGGGCTCTCATCTCGATGTCGAAACCCTCGGACCGGATGCGCAGGTCGAGGTGGTAGAGCACGGCGACCCCGGCGGTGAAGGGGACGACCACCAGCTGGGCCAGGGTCTGCCCGGTGGCACGGGCCAACCAGACCCAGTCGTCGGGGATCACGATCGTCGCCAGTTCGGGCAGGAGCTGGAAGCCGAAGCCCACCAGCGCGCCGATGAGCCCGACGAGCGACGGCACGATCAGCGACGTCCCGAAGCGGGAGCTCGTGAGCCGCACGGAGCGGGCGATGGCCCGGAACGGACCCACGCCCTCGGCCACGATCACGGGACTCACGACGTGGAGAAGCGCCATGGCGAAGTAGGCGCCCACGATGAGGGCGATCAGCCCCACCAACTCGAGCACGTGGACGACCACGACGCCGACGAGCAGGGCCGGGCTCCGCCGGAGGGTGTGGCGGATCACCGTCCCGGGGGGGAGGTCCTCACCGGCGTACCAGGCCGCCACCATGTGGGCGAGGGCACCAGCCAGCAGGGCGAGGGAGATGGCACCGATGGCGAACGAGGTCAACGTGGTGTCGAGACCTGCGAACGGGCCGTCGAAGGTGCCGACGTCGTCGGTCGCGAAGAGGTCGCCGCTCAGGACGTCGCGCAGGAGCAGCGCGGAGAGGACCTCGACGGGAACGACGAACGCGACGGCGAGGACGAAGACGTCTCGGGGCCGACGCTTCACGATGGCGAATGCCCCGTCGAGCAGATCGGGGATCGTCATGGGTCGCAGCGGGAGCGGCGGAGGCGGGAGCAGCGGCCGGTCTCCATCGCGAGTGACCGGCACGGCGTCGGTTGCATCCGTCGATGCGGGAACCGACGGGGTCGGGGCCGGCTGGGGTGCGGTCTCCCCCGGTGCCGCCCACGGACCGGTCATGTCGGGCCCCGGGCGTGCTGCTCGGTCCGCCGGCAGTCCTCGTCCATCGCCGGCCACGCTACCGATCACCCGCGGGCCGGGATGACGGCCAAGATGTCGACGTGGACGGGTACCGACCGACGACCTACGGCGACGGGTTCGCCGACGTGTACGACGACTGGTACAACGACATCTCGCCCCCCGAGGAGACGGCCCGGTTCCTGGCGGCGCGGGTCGATGGACTGGTGATCGAGCTGGGCAGCGGCACCGGACGTCTGGCCGGTCCCCTGCGCGAGGCCGGGGTCCTGGTGGTCGGCTTGGACGCGTCCGCCGCCATGCTGGCCCGGTCGCTCCGCTCGCACCCCGGCGTCCCGGTGGCGGCAGCCGACATGGCCGAGCAGCCGTTTCGTCGCGGCGTCGCCGCCGCGGTGCTGATCGCGTTCAACACGCTGTTCAACCTCCCCACGGCCGCACTGCAGCGCCAGACGCTCCGACAGGCTGCGGCGCTGGTCGACCCCGATGGGGTGGTGGTGATCGAGGCGTTCGTTCCCGCAGCGGACCTCGCAGACGGCAACGAAACGTCGGATCACGTCGACGTCGTGCGTCTCGACGCCGACCTCGTCGTGCTGCGCGTGAGCCGCACCGATCCCGGCGAGGGAACGGTGAGCGGCCACCATGTCGAACTCCGGGACGGCGCGCCCGTCCGGCTCCGGCCGTGGCACCTGCGCTTCACCGATCCCACCGGACTCGATGCCCTGGCGTCGTCGGCGGGCCTCGAGCTCGTCGAGCGGGCGGCGGACTGGTCCGGCGCGCCGTTCGACGACCACAGCGAGGCCCACGTCAGTGTGTACCGGCCGGTCGAGCAGCGCCGGTAGTCTCCGGACACGTGAGCCAGCTGCGCTTGAATCCTCTGACCGGACGATGGGTGACCATCTCGTCGTCTCGGGCCGACCGGCCAGGGGAGCTCGTGAGCCGCCAGCTCCCCGTCGAAGCGGACACGGGCCGCCCGTGCCCCTTCTGCCCGGGGAACGAGGAGGAGACGCCCCCGTCGTTGGAGGAGTACAGCACCGAGGGCACGTGGTCCGTCCGGGTCGTGTCCAACAAGTACCCGGCCTTCTCCGGCTCCGAACCCATGCGGGTCACCAACCTCGGGCCCGTGTTCACCCAGGCCAACGCCTCGGGGATCCACGAGGTGCTCGTGCTGTCGCCGGAGCACACCGATTCCTGGGGCGACCTCGACGACAAGCAGACCGGCCTGGTGATGGCCGCCATCCGCGACCGGATGGAGGACCACGCCCGCCAGTCCGGCACGCGCTACACCCAGGCCATCGTCAACGCGGGTCGCGAGGCGGGGGCATCCCTCGAACACCCCCACGGCCAGCTGCTCGGCATCCCGTTCGTGCCCGGCGAGATCGCCGAAGAGCAGCGGGGCTTCGAGCGCTTCGACGGCTCGTGCCTGCTGTGCACCGTCGCCGAAGCCGAGATCGCCGTGGGCTTCCGCGTGGTGTGCGAGGACGAACGCGTCGTCGTGCTGTGCCCCTACTGGAGCGCGACGCCCTACGAGATGCTGGTCATCCCCCGCAGCCACGACGAACACCTCACCGATGCATCCCCGAAGGACCTGGTCGGAGTGGGCAAGGCGATCCGCGACGGGCTCCGCCGCGTACGCGACGTCGTCGGCGAGTTCTCGTACAACCTCGTCTTCCACACCGCCCCCCACCACCACCCTGGGTCGTTCCACTGGCACGTCCACCTCACGCCACGGCTCACCTCGGTGGCCGGTTTCGAGCAGGGCACCGGCGTGATGATCAACATCGTGGCCCCCGAGATCGCATGTGAGCAGCTCCGCGCCACGGGCTGACGCGACGACCTGGCCCTTCTGGGCACCGAGCGAAGCCGAGTCGGTCGAAGCCGCGCTGGATCTCGCCGGAGTCGTGGCCGGCGATCGATTGATCGACCTCGGTTGCGGTGACGGCCAGGTGCTGCTCGCCGCCGCCGAGCGGGGCGCCGTCGTCTCGGGCGTGGAGGCCGACGCCGAACTGGCCGACGAGGCCCGCACGAATCTCGCCGACGCCGGCATCGAGGCCGACATCCGAGCCGGCGACCTGTTCGATCCGGACCTCGATCTCGACGCCGACGTCTTCTTCACCTACCTCGCGCCGGCCACGCTGCAGCGTCTGCTCCCCCGCCTGCAGGCGCACCGATCAGCCCGTCTCGTGACCGTGGACTTCGACGTGCCGGGGCTGATCCCCACCAAGCGATCCGGGAGCGCCCGCCTCTACGTGCTGCCCGGTCGGCGACGGGCCGTCGGCCAGCCCGGCTGGCCGTGCGCCGGCACGCTGGTGGCCACCGTGCCCGACCACCAATCGCTCAGCTGCCTCGAACTCGTCCACCCGGGTGGGGACACGGTCGTACGGTTGAGCCGCCCGCTGCAGGCCGTCGCCGCGGTCCTCCCCGGCGCCGTGCACCTCGAAGGTACGGCCCACCTCGCGGTCGACCTCCGCTGGGAGCCGATGGCGACGGGGTCCGTCGCCGGTGGCGCCATCCGGGCCGACGGCGTCGGCGACCACGGCCTGTTCGTGATCACCACCGACGACGACGAGGGCATGTGGGAGCTCACCGCCGATGCGGTCGTGAACCTGCAGCGCGCCCTTCGGCGAGCGCGCCGGCCGGGGACGCTGGCCCAGCTCCTGGCCGCAGCCGGCTAGACCCCGCTCCAGCCGATCACTCGATGGCCAGGCCGTAGACCCGGCGCTTCGACGCATCGAGCTGGCGGGCCACAGCGGCCACCGCGTCCCGGGTGGAGGCGCCGCTGGCCCGGGCATCGGCGAGTGCGGCGCGGACGTCGTCGTCGGTGGCGTCAGGCGGAGGCTCCGCTCCGCCGAGCAGCACGACGAACTCGCCTCGCGGTTCCTGGCGCTCCAACCACGTCGCTGCCGACTCGAGCGTGCCCCGGAAGAACTCCTCGTGCAGCTTGGTGATCTCACGGGCGAGCACGACCGCTCGTTCCGGTGCACACCGCTCGGCGAGATCGGCGATGGTGCGCACCACGCGGTGGGGCGCCTCGTAGAACACGACGGTGCGCTGCTCGGCCGCAACCGCCTCGAGCCGCTCGGCCCGAGCCGAACCCTTGCGGGGGAGGAACCCCTCGAACACCCATCGGCCGCTGGGGAGCCCGCTGCCCGCCAACGCTGCGGTTGCCGCGGTCGGGCCAGGGACCACGACCACCTCGACGTCGGCGGCGACCGCAGCAGCGACCAGGTCGGCGCCCGGATCGGAGACGGCGGGCATCCCTGCGTCGGTGACCAGGGCGACCGACAAGCCGGAGCGCAGCCGGGCGACGAGCGCGGGAGAGACGCGGGCCTCGGTGTGGTCGTTCACGACCACGAGGTCGGTCCGCGGCACGCCGGCGGCGGCGAGCAGACGGCCGGTGCGACGCGTGTCCTCGCAGGCGATCACGTCGTCCTCGGTGAGGACCTCGACGGCCCGGGGCGACAGGTCACCCAGGTTCCCGATCGGGGTGCCGACGACGTGGAGGCGCCCCGTCACCCGTGGCCGACCTCGAGGACCTGGCCCGGCGTGAGCTCCCAGTGACGGAACGCACCGGCCTCGGCCTCGAGGATGCTGCGGGCGGCCAGGACGGGCCAGCCGACGCGGTGGCGCGGCATCGTGGTGGTGCGCAGGACCAACCCCTCGGCATCGAGGTGCGCCACGTCGATCGGGAAGCGCATACCAAACGTGTGCACCGACCGGGCCGGTTCGATCAGGAGCGCACCCTCGATGCCGTCACGGCCGAGCAGGCCCTGGCGGCGTGCCGTCCGGGAGTCGGCCACCTCCAGGCTGGCCAGCACCCGTCCCTCTCGCAGCAGCCACGGCACGAGAACAGTTTGGCTCAGCCATCAGGGAGTTGTGAGGCCCTGCCGAGCAACTCCAGAAGCGAGGAGGCCGCCAGGCCGACGAGCGGCTCAGACGTTGAAGCGGAATTCGAGCACGTCGCCGTCTTCGACCAGGTAGTCCTTGCCCTCGACCCGCAGCTTGCCCACGTCACGGGCCGCACTCCAGGAACCGCACGCGAGGAGCTCGTCCCACTGGATGCACTCGGCCCGGATGAAGCCCCGCTGGAAGTCGGTATGGATCACACCCGCCGCCTCGGGGGCCTTGGACCCGGCCCGGAACGTCCAGGCCCGGGACTCCTTCTCGCCGGTGGTGAAGTACGTGCGCAATCCCATGAGCGCGTAGGCGGCGTGGAGGAAGCGGGGCAGCGCGCCCTCACCGAGGCCGAGGCCCTCGAGCATCTCGACGCGATCCTCCTCGGTGTCGAGCGACGCCGCCTCGGCCTCGAGCTGCACGCACATTCCGACGACCTCGGCGAATCCCTCCACCTCGGCCCGTACCGGCGCGGTGATGGCATCGACGTCCTCGACCTGGTCCTCGCCCACGTTCACGATGGCGATCACCGGACGGTTGGTGAGCAGGAAGTGCGCACGCAGCAGGGCACGGTCGTCGGGCTTCATGTCGGAGCGGTAGATGGGCGTGCCCTCGCCGAGGGTGTCGACGGCTCGCTGGAGGGCATCGATCTCGGGGAGGAGCGACTTGTCACCCTTCGAGGCCCGCCGCTTCTTGTCGAGCTGCTTCTCGACCGTGTCGAGGTCGGCGAGGGTGAGCTCGATCTCGACGATGCGGAGGTGCTCGAGCGGATCGTACGGGCCGGGCACGTCGTCGTCCTCGAACGCCCGCAGCACGAAGACCACGGCGTCGACCTCGCGGATGTGGGACAGGAACTTGTTGCCGAGCCCCTCGCCCTGCGACGCGCCCTCGACGAGTCCGCCGATGTCGACGAACTGCACCGACGCGGGGACGACGCTGCGGGACCTGCTCATCTCCGCCAGATTCCCCAGCCGGTGGTCGGGCACCTTCGCCATCCCCACGTTGGGGTCGGTGGTGGCGAACGCGTAGGGCGCGGCCAACGCGCCGCCGCCGGCCAGCGAGTTGTACAGGGAGGACTTGCCCGCGTTGGGCAGTCCGACGAATCCGAAGCGTTCCATGAAGGCTCGGAGGCTACCGGGAGGCCGTCGGCCCTCATCCCATTAGCGTGTCGTCCGTGCACCCCCGTGAGGCCCTGGAGCGCGTCGTCTATCTCCTCGACCGGTCGCTGGCCGACGGCAACAAGGTGCGCGCCTACCAGCGGGCCATCGGGATCGTCGACGAGATCGGCGACGCCGAACTGGCGACGCGCCACGAGCACAAGACGCTCACCGACCTGCCCGGCATCGGCACGTCCACCGGCGCGGTCATCGCCGAGGCCCTCGACGGCAAGACCCCCGGCAAGATCACCGAGCTCGAAGCAGCGACCCGTATCGAGGCCACCGACGGAGCAGATCTGCGGGCTGCGATCCGCGGTGACTGTCACACGCACTCACTGTGGTCCGACGGCGGCGCCAGCATCGAGACGATGGCCGCCGCCGCCCAGGCCCTCGGGCACGACTACCTGGTGATGACCGACCACTCGCCGCGGCTGACCATCGCCCACGGCCTGGACGCCGATCGCCTCCGCGCCCAGCTGGAGGAGATCCGGGCATTGAACGACCGGCTGGACGGTTTCCGGATCCTCACCGGCATCGAGGTCGACATCCTCGTCGACGGCACGCTCGACCAGGACGAGGAGCTCCTGGCCGAGCTCGACGTCGTGGTGGCCAGCGTGCACTCCAGGCTGTCGATGGGCGCCGACGACATGACCCGCCGGATGGTGATGGCGGTGGCCAACCCCCACGTCGACATCCTCGGTCACTGCACCGGCCAGAAGGTCCCCGGCAAGATGCGCCCGGTCGGCCAGAGCGACTTCCCGGGCCGCATCGGTTCGCAGTTCGACGCCGACATGGTCTTCGCGGCCTGCGCCCAGTTCGACACGGCGGTGGAGATCAACTCCCGCCCCGAACGCCAGGACCCACCAGACGGGTTGCTCGACCTGGCCCT
>JBPPNA010000026.1:0-5568 GCA_051306355.1 Acidimicrobiales bacterium
GCCACCAGCGTGAGCAGGGCAAGCGCCAGGAACACCCGCTCGGAGACGGACCGGTACGCCGGTGGCTGCCACTCGATGATCTCCGAGAGTGCGCCCGACTGGGTGAGCGCTTTCAGCGGGAAGAGCAGCACGTCGACGCCCAGCGGACCCACCATCGCCAGGACGATGCCGGCGACCAAGGCCTTCAGCACCCGGAGCTCGGTGGCGAGCTCGTCACGGAGACGAGAGGTTGTCCCGTCCTGTCGCCGGCGTCGACGGTCGAGCGCCTCGCCGGCCAAAACGGTGAGGACGAGCACGCCGGCGAGGGGGAACGACCCGTGGCTGTTGGCCCAGATCCACAGCAGCGGGACGAGCAACCACGCCCTCACGGCACCCTCGAGCGCCAGCCAGACCACGGCGAGTCCGATCACGCCGATCATGTACGGGCGCTCCGCCCACAATCCTGATGCGACGACGAGGGCGCCGAAGACGACGGCGAGCCGCACGAAGATCGATTCCGCAGGCCGGCTCAGCCGCCACAGCAGGAGCGCGGCGGTCACGAAGATGACCAGCATCAGCACCTTCAATCCGACGGCGCCGCCGGCCCGCTCCGCAGAGGCGTAGGCGACCGACGCCAGCCAGGACTGGACTGTCCAGTCGGTGCCCTGGGCCGTGAACGTGTACGGGTCGCTCGACGGGACCGAGCCGGTGTCGAGGATGATCCGCCCGGTGGCGAGGTGGGTGAAGAAGCTGTTGTCGTTGAGCGGGAACGAGGCGATGACCGCCCCCCAGGCCGCGACGAGCAGGCCGAGGGCGACGCCCAGCGAACCGAACCCACCGGTCCGTTCGGCGTCCTGATCCTCGCCTTCCGCGCTCGCCCTCTTGGGACCGCCGGTCTCGACGGCCGCCTCCGCCATGGTTACCGGGTCACCTGACCATGGCCTCGGGCTCGAAGACCTCCGGGCCCAGCTTGATGCCGTGGTCCTGGAGCTTCTCGGTGAACTTGGGCCGCACGCCCGTGGCCTTGAGGTGGCCGCGGAACTTGCCGTGCTCGTCGACGCCCATGCCGTAGTCGAACAGGAAGATGTCCTGCATGGTGATGACGTCGCCCTCCATGCCCTGCACCTCGGTGATGTGGGTGATGCGGCGCGTGCCGTCCCGCAGGCGCATGAGGTGGACCACGAGGTCGATGGCCGAGGCCATCTGCTCCCGGATGGCCCGGACCGGCAGGTCGAAGCCGGCCATCATGGTCAGCGTCTCGAGGCGGGCCAGGGTGTCGCGGGGACTGTTGGAGTGCACGGTGGTGATCGAGCCATCGTGGCCGGTGTTCATGGCCTGCAACATGTCGAGGGCCTCGCCGCCACGGCACTCCCCCACCACCAGGCGGTCGGGGCGCATACGGAGGCTGTTCTTGACCAGGTCGCGAATGGTGATCTCGCCCTTGCCCTCGATGTTCGGGGGTCGGGTCTCCATGCAGAGCACGTGTTCCTGGTGGAGCTGGAGCTCCTTCGCATCCTCGATGGTGCAGATGCGTTCGTCGGTCGGGATGAAGCTCGAGAGCACGTTCAGCGTCGTCGTCTTACCGGTACCGGTACCGCCGGAGACGATCACGTTCAGGCGGCCCACGATGCAGGCCTGCAGGAAGCGGGCCGCGGCGGCGTTGAGCGTCCCGAACCGGATGAGGTCGTCGACCTGGAACGGTTCCTTGGAGAACTTCCGGATGGTCAGGAACGGACCGTCGATGGCCAGCGGCGGGATGACCGCGTTGACACGGGAACCGTCGGGCAGGCGGGCGTCACACAGGGGCGACGACTCGTCGATGCGACGGCCGATCTGGGCCACGATCTTGTCGATGATGCGCCGCAGGTGGTTCTCGTCGATGAACGTGGCCTCGGTCTTGGTGAGGCGGCCGTTCTGCTCCACCCACACCTGGTCGGGACCGTTGACCATGACTTCGGTGACGGTCTCGTCGTTGAGCAGCGCTTCGATGGGTCCGTAGCCGAGGATGTCGTCGGTGACGTCCTTGACGAGCATCGACTTGTCGGCGGCCGACAACGGTGCCCGCTCCTGGGCCAGGGCGGTCTGGAGCTGGTCGTGGACGCGGCTGCGCAGTTCATCCTCCGACAGGCGACGGTCGTAGAGGATCGGGCCCAGCTCTTCGATGAGGTGGTGGTGGATCTTCTCGCGCAGCTCGTCGAGGACGGGGTCGCGCTTGGGTTGTGGCGCGGGTTCGACCGGAGCCGGTGCGGGAGCGGGAGCGGGAGCCGGCGGATCCTCGAGCATCAAGCCTCCACCCTGTTCGGTGTCGGTCTCGTCGAGCTTTCCGTTTCCCTGGATCTTCTTGTAGAGGCTCATGGGTCGATCTCCGCCCTCCGCGTCGATGCCGCGGGCGGCAAGGTACCGCCCGCACGATGGCAGTGGGCGGAGGGAACGGCGGGGCCGTTCGAGCCAGTTCCGGCGACGCAGACGTGGCGTTGGTGCGCCACGTCCGTTCGCGCGGGATCAGGCTTGGTCCTCCGACACTGCATCATCGGGAACATCGGCACCTTCGGCGGAATCTGAAGCCGATTCTGCCTCGGCGGGCGCCTCCTCGGTGGGGGCCTCGTCGGTCTCTTCGGTGTCGGCGACCACGGCCTCGATGGCGTCCTCGGCGGTGTCGGTCTCGGTGTTCTCACCGGTCTCGTCGGCGGTCTCGGCGTTGCCAGCGGTCTCGGTGTCGTCCGCGACCTCGGGAGCCTCGCTGGTGTGCACCGTGGGAGCGTCGTCCGCCGGGTCGCCGGCTTCGGCTTCCTCGGTGGCGGGCTCTTCTTCGATCTCCGGGCCGATGTAGTTGCCCTCGTCGTCGTACATCTGCTCGCCGAAGGCGTCCTGGTACTCGGCGGCCACGACGCCACCCTCGGCGGCCTGCTTGATCGACAGGCTGATGCGGCGACGCTGGAGGTCGAGGTCGATGATCTTGACCCACAGCTCCTCGCCGGGGGTCACGACCTGCTCGGGGAGGTCGACGTGGTGGGCCGACATCTCCGAGATGTGGACCAGACCCTCGATGCCCTCGCCCACCTGGACGAACGAACCGAACGGCACCAGCTTGGTGACCCGGCCGTAGACCAGCTCGCCCACGCGGTGGGCGCCGGCGAACTCCTGCCAGGGATCCTGCTGGGTGGCCTTGAGGGAGAGGGAGATGCGCTCGCGGTCGTTGTCGACCTCGAGGACCTGGACTTCGATCTCGTCGCCCACGGCCACGACAGAGCCGGGGTGGTCGACGTGCTTCCAGCTGAGCTCGGAGACGTGGACGAGTCCGTCCATGCCGCCGAGGTCGACGAAGGCGCCGAAGTTGACCACGCTGGAGACCACGCCACGGCGGACCTCGCCCGGCTTGAGGTTCTGGAGGAAGTCCTCGCGCTGCTCGCGCTGGGTCTCCTCGAGCCAAGCCCGCCGGGACAGCACCACGTTGTTGCGGTTCTTGTCGAGCTCGATGATCTTGGCCTCGAGCTCGCGACCCACATAGGGCTCGAGGTCGCGGACCCGGCGGAGCTCGACGAGGCTGGCGGGCAGGAAGCCACGCAGGCCGATGTCGATGATGAGCCCGCCCTTGACGACCTCGATGACCGGGCCGGTGACGACGCCCTCGTTCTCCTTGATCTCCTCGATCTGGCCCCAGGCACGCTCGTACTGCGCCCGCTTCTTGGACAGGATCAGGCGACCTTCCTTGTCCTCCTTGGTGAGGACCAGGGCCTCGATGGTGTCTCCCAGGGAGACGACCTCGGAGGGGTCGACGTCGTTGCGGATGCTGAGCTCGCGGCTCGGGACGACGCCCTCGGACTTGAAGCCGATGTCGAGCAGGACCTCGTCCTTGTCGATGCGGACGACCTTGCCCTCGACGAGCTGGCCGTCCTCGACGGTGACCATCGAGTCGTCGATGTAGTCAGCGAAGGAACCGACGTCGTTCGAGGTGATCTCTCGAGGGGTGTACTCACCCTCGTCGTTGAAGGTGCCCATCTCGGACGGGCTCTGGGTGAGCCCGTCGGGGACGAGGGTGGCGGTGTTCGTGGTGTTGGACAAGGTTCTCACTCGGTCGCTTGGTGTTCCGGACAGAGGCCCGCCCGCCAAGTCGGCGAAGACAGACCGATCGGCCACCGTAGCAGGACGTTTCTCCCCGGGCCCAGCCCCGCCGGCGCTCTTGGTTCCGGCGACCTACCCCCGGCGTGCTCTGGGTTGCCGGGGACGACGCCGACACCGATCTGGGCGACCCGGACGCCGAAGTCTTGGCGACCGGGTTGTCGTGGACGACGTCCGTGTCGTCCCCGGGAACCCGGAAGGTCGTGTCGGGCTCGGTCGGCGTTCCTGTCACCCGGTGCATGGAACATGACGAAATGCATTGGGAAGCGCGATTCCGGGCCGTGGCTGCGCGACAGGACGGGGTGTTGGGCATCGACCAACTCGCCGGCCTCGGAGCAAGCGGAGACCACTGGCGTCATGCCAAGCGGAGCGGTCGCTGGGAGCCCCTGTCCCGACGGGTGCTCCGATTGGCGGGCGCACCGCTGACCGACGGACTCCGAGCCCATGCCGCGGTCCTGGACGCCGGCGGCGACGCAGCGCTGCACGGTGCGTCGGCCCTGGCGTGGGTCGACCTGCGGGGGTTCGACCTCGCCACGGTCCACGTCGTCCGACGCCGCGGCACCACCACGGACTGGTGTCAGCTGGCGCAGGTGCACCGGGTGCGGGCCCTCGACGCTCGGGACATCATCGTGGTGCGGGGCGTGCCCACCATGGCGCCGCTGCGGGCGATCTGGTCCGAAGCCAGTCGCTTCTCCGATCCCCGATCGTTCGAGCGAGGGGTCGCCCGCATCGGGAGGATCATCGACGACGCCCACACCAAGAACCTCGTCACCTGGGAACAGCTCCACGACTCGGTCGATCGGCTCGCGAAGTGCGGCCGGGCAGGGTCGAGGATCATGCGAGTGGTGGCGAACGAGCGCATCCCCGGCACGAGCCCGACGGAGAGCCGGCTCGAGGACCGCTTCGAGGAGGTCGTCACGGGCGGCGGCGTGAAGCCGATGCGTCGGCAGCGCGTCGTGGGCGGCGACCGGGTGATCGGGCGGACGGACTTCCGGGACGACGAGCTCCCGGTGGTGGCTGAGGTGAACAGCCTCGCCTTCCACAGCACGCCGTCGGACATCGAGGCCGACCGGTGTCGGTACGCGGCGCTGGTCGAAGCCGGGTTCTGCGTTGTGGTGGTCTGGGAGGACGCCCTGTGGTCGGACACGAACTCGGTCGTGGGTGCGCTGAACGAGGGTCGGCGCCTCGCGCGGGCTGGTAGACCCACGGTGGTCCACACCCGCGGGTGCCCGTGGCCGGACCACGTCGACCGCATCGTGATCGGCGGACAGACCCGGCGCTACCGAGGCTGACGGCCACCGTCGGGTCCCCGACCGCCCAACCCTCACTTCTGCGACTGGGTTGCCACGCACGGCATGGGTGCCGCTGTCGGCCACCCGGTCCACATGGCATCTCAGACCGGGTGGCCCCGGACGACCTCGGTGTCGTGCCCGGCAACCCAGAGCGATTCCTTGCTGTCTCTTATACACA
>JBPPNA010000042.1:0-8195 GCA_051306355.1 Acidimicrobiales bacterium
GCGCCCTTCGGTGGGCGCCACGTCCGGCTGTCGGGGTCGCGGGTGGCCAGGTGCTCGAACGGGACCTCCACGGTGAAGTCGGTGGAGCCGCCGGCGGGGACCTCCACTCGGGTGAAGCCGACGAGCCGGTCGGGACGGTGGTCGAGCGGTAGCTCCGCGTAGACCTGCACCACGTCTGCTCCGTCACGACCGCCGGTGTTGCGGACGATGCCCGAGGCGACGACGTGCTCGCCTTCCCGACGGATCTCGACCTCCTCGACGGCGAAGGTGGTGTACGACAGACCGAAGCCGAACGGGAACGCCGGCGGGCATTCCGTATGGCGGAGGTGCCACCAGCCGTGCCAGCGGTCGTAGGTGAACGAGGTCGCGTCGCGGTCGAAGGGCGGCAGGTCGTCCTCATGGGCCGGGATGGAGAACGGCAGCCGAGCCGAGGGGACGACGTCCCCCAACAGCACATCGGCGAGGCCGGACCCGGCCTGCGCGCCGCCGTACCAGGCCTGCACGACCGCGGCGACCTCGTCGAGCCAGTCGGTCATGACCACGGCGCTGCCGGACTGGACCACGACGATGGCGCGCGGGTTGGCGGCAGCGACGGCGTGGACGAGGGCAACGTCGTCGTCGAGGAGCCGGAGCGACTCGCGATCGCCGCCGACGCTGAATCCGCCCCCCCGGTCGGCCAGCCGAGGCGGTCGCGTCGTGGCCGGCCCTTGGGCGAGCGCCTCCTCGAAGGCCGCCACCTCGGCGGGGTCGTCCTCCGCCGGGAAGAGCTCGGATAGCGCGGGGTCGGTGTCACCGATGTACTCGCCCTCGTCGGCTTCCGTGTAGCCGACCACGACGATGGCGACGTCAACGCCGGCGGCCAGAGCCGCCACTCGATCGAGGTCGCTGCCGTCGTCGTGGACGACGTCGGCCAGCACGGCGCGCAGGCCGTCGAGCACCGAGCTGCACTCGAGGTCCCAGACGTCGCTCGAGCCGCCGTCGCCGAGGTTGACGCGATCGGCGAGGCGGCCGACCACGGCGACCCGGGTACGGGTGTCCAGCGGCAGCACCGGTCGGCCGTCAACCGCTTCGTTGCGTAGGAGCACGGCCGATCGGGCGGCGACCTCACGGGCGAGCGCTCGGTGTTCGGCCGAGCCGAGCACGCCGGGCGCTGGATCCGGCGCGCCGAGAACGGCGTCGAAGTCGAGGAGCGTCGCCACGATTCGGGTGACCGCGGCATCGACGTCGTCCCACGACGCCTCGCCGGAGTCGAGCGCAGCCGCGAGGTGCTGCGCGCGGACCATCCGGAAGGGCATCTCGATGTCGAGGCCAGCCGACAGCGACCGGGCGGCGTCGCGCAGGCCGAATATGAAGTCGCTGATGACGAAGCCCTCGAAGCCCCACTCGTCGCGGAGGATGTCCGTGAGCAGCCGACGATCCTGGCCGCACCGCTCGCCGTTCACCGCGTTGTAGGCCGACATCACCGAGGCCACGCCCTCGTCGACGACCCGCCGGAAGTGGGGCAGGTAGACCTCGTGCAGGGCGACCTCGTCGACCTCGATGTCGACCTGGAAGCGGGCGTTCTCCATGGAGTTGGCGGCGAAGTGCTTCACGCAGGCGAGCACGTGGCGCTGCAGGCCCCGCGTCAGGGCGGCGCCCAGCTCGCCGACGTGGAATGGGTCCTCGCCGTAGGTCTCCTGCGCTCGACCCCAGGCGGGATGGCGCAGCACATTGACGCAGACCGCGCCGGTGAAGGTGGCCCCGACGGCGCGCAGCTCGCGCCCGATGGCCTCCCCGACCCGCTCCTCGAGGTCTGGGTCCCAGGTGGCGCCTCGCGCCATGGAGACCGGGAAGCACGTGGCGTTGCCCACGACGCAGCCACGGGGTCCGTCGGCGAAGCGGATGCCAGGCAGTCCGACGCGCTCGACGCGCGCCGCGTCGAAGGGCTGCAGGTGGTAGCCGCCCTGGCCGAGGAAGCGCAGACCGGCCCAGAACGGCACGTCGCCGTCGATGCACCGGAGCCGCTCGTCAGTGGTCATGGAGCCGACCAGTGCCGCCGCAGCATCGACCGGCGCAGTACCGTCGCGCACGGCCGCTCGGGCGTCGTCGAAGGTGGTGATCGTCATGGAGTCCCTTCCGTCGCTGCGGCGTAGCGGGTCCGGATGGCCTCGCCGTCGCTCTCCAGCGCCGGCTCGACGACCGTGTCGGCACCGGCGTCCCAGGTGCTGACGACGTCATCGAGGGCGCGACCGGTGAGCACCGCGGCGGCCTGGACCGCCGCGCCGCGAGCGACCAGCTCCTGGTCGGTCGGGACGCAGACGCGCCGCCCGGTGAGGTCGGCGACGACCTGGCGGTAGGCGGCACTGCGGGCACCGCCGCCGACCAGCACGATGCGGCCCTCGGCGCTCCGCTCCGTCCACGACGACAGGTCGTCCGCACCGGCCAGGAGGTTGCAGACCACACCCTCGATGGCGGCGCGGGCGAGCTGCTCGCGGGTCACGTCGGAGCGGAGGCCCGTGAGCGTGCCGGTGGCGTCGGGCCGGTTGGGTGTGCGCTCGCCGTCGAGGTGGGGCACGAGCACGAGCCCGTCGGCGCCCGGTGCGGCGGCCAGGGCGAGGCGGTCGAACTCGGCGTGGTCGACGCAGAGGAGGCGGGCGACGGCGTCGCTGGCCTTGGTCGCGTTCAGCGTGCACACGAGCGGGAGGTACCGTCCGTCGGCGGAGGCGAAGCCGGCGACCGTGCCCGTGGGGTCGGTGGCCGGTCGGTCGGACACGGCGAAGGCCGTGCCGCTGGTGCCGAGGCTCAGGGCGAGGTCGCCCGGACGCAGACCGAGACCGAGGGCGGCCGCCATGTTGTCGCCGGTGCCTGGTGCCACGATCGCGCCGGTGGTCGGCCAGGTGCCAGCCTGCTCGGTCGGTCCGAGGACCGCGGGCAGCATCGACGCCCACGGCGCCTGGTCATCGACGAGCTGGAGCAGGTCGGTTCGGTAGCGCTCCTCGACGGGCGACCACCACCCGGTGCCCGACGCATCCCCTCGGTCAGTGGTGGTCCGGCCGGTCAGCCGGGCGGTGAGCCAGTCGTGCGGGAGCAGGACCTGCGCGACCCGCGCGAACACCTCCGGTGCGGTCCGGCGCAGCCAGTGGAGCTTGGTGATGGTGAAGCTCGCCACCGGGACGCTGCCGCACGCTTCGGCCCAGGCGTCGGCACCGAGTCGGTCGACCAGCTCGATCGCGTCCGGTGCCGACTCGGTGTCGTTCCACAGCTTCGCCGGTCGGAGGACCGCGCCAGCCTCGTCGAGGACCACGAGCCCGTGCTGCTGGCCGGCCACGGCGATCGCCTCGGGCCGGTTCGAGCCGAACACCCCCGCCTGGTCGCACGCGACTTCGAAGGCGGACCACCAGTCGGCTGGGTGCTGCTCGCTACACGGCGGCGTGGTGAGTGGGTGCGGGGCGCGTCCGGACGCCACCAGCTCACCGCTGTCGGCGTCGCGCACCTCGACCTTGCACACCGACGTCGACGAGTCGACCCCGACGACCAGCGGCATCAGCGAACGCCGAGCAGCAGCTCGGTGACGAGCTGGTCGAGCCGCTCGTGCCCGTAGCCCTGCGCCGCCAGCGCCTCCTCGTCCGGCGACGCGGCGCGCACGTTGGCGAGGGAACCGGTTGGCTCGGCCAGGCGATGCGCTTGGGCCGCGTGGAGCGCGTCCTGGATCTCGGCGTCGTCGCGCATCCGCTCGGCCTTGTCCTTGAGGATCAGGTAGGTGCGCATGCACCCGCGCGCGAAGTCCCACACCCCCTCGGCATCCTCGGTGCGGTAGGCGTGGGCGTCGAAGTGGCGCATGCCGTCCCAGTCCGATTCCTCGAGCAACCGCACCAGGTAGAAGGCGTCACGGATGCCCTCGGAGCCGAAGCGGAAGTCCTGGTCGAATTTGCCGATCCGCTGGGCGTTCAGGTCGATGTGGAAGAGCTTGCCGTGCCACATCGTCTGGGCCACGGCGTGGGTGAAGCTGAGGCCCGACATGGTCTCGTGGGCGAACTCCGGGTTGAGGCCGACCATGTCGGGCCACTCGAGCTCGCCGATGAAGGCGAGCGCGTGACCCACCGTGGGCAGCAGGAGGTCGCCCCGGGGCTCGTTGGGCTTGGGCTCGAGCGCGATGCGCAGGTCGTAGCCGCGCTCGCGGATGTGCTCGCAGCAGAGGTCGACTGCCTCCTTGTACCGGTCGAGAGCGGCGCGCACGTCCTTGGCGGCCTCGGCTTCCACTCCCTCGCGTCCGCCCCACATGACGAACACTCCGGCGCCGACTTCGGCGCCGAGGTCGATGGCGTCAAGCGTCTTGTGCACGGCGAAGCGGCGCACGTCGGGGTCGTTGGCCGTGAACGCGCCCTCCTTGAACACGGGTCGGGAGAACAGGTTCGTCGTCGCCATCGGCACCTCCATGCCGGTCTCGTCGAGCGCCGTGCGGAAGCGCTTCACCACGGCGACGCGCTCCTGGGCCGACGACCCGGGCGGCACGAGGTCGTCGTCGTGGAAGTTCACGCCGTAGGCGCCGAGCTCGGCCAGGCGGTGCACGGTCTCGACCGGGTCGAGCGCGGCGCGCGTCTCGTGGCCGAACGGGTCACGGCCGGGGTTGCCGACGGTCCAGAGGCCGAAGGTGAAACGGTGCTCGGGGCGAGGTGTGAGATGGTCGGTCATGGCATGGCCTCCGGTCAGGCGGTCACCCCAGACGGCACCGCCATTCGCCGAGCGTGCCACACACCGACCGCAGCGGTTCTCCGGTGGGGTCCGACGCCCAGACGGCTGGCCCGATCAGCGGGCCAGGACGGCCAAGACGCGGGCGGGGACACGACAGGACCCGTCGGCGTTTCGGTACGGGGCGTGCGCGTCGATCACGGCTCGGCGCATGGCCTCGGGTTCGGCGTCTTCCATGGTCTTCACGATCGGGGACAAGCGGGCGTTGATCTCCGTAACGATGCTCCAGGCCGCGTTCTGCAGGCCCCGCGCCGCCCCGAGGCGGCGAGCGACCGACCATCTCGAGAGCGAAGTCCGTTGAGATCACTCGCCCTCCTGGCCCGACGCGATGACCAAGTCCTCCTGGACCAGCCGCGAGGTCGAGGACCACCTGGCCGGGCCGGGGTCGGGCCGGTCGGTGAGCCAGTCGCTGACGACTGCCTGATTCGCCGCTTCGCCGACCGCCAAGACCCCAGCAATCGGGATCTCTCGCTCAAGGTTCCAGCCCGACCGTGGGACCCGGTCAGCTGTCGATGGTTGCGAAAGCTGCGTCGGCGGCTGCGACTGCGGCAGCGACCCGGCCGCCGGTGGTCCCGCATCCGGCGACGTACTGGGGTTCGTCCCGTACGAAGAACCGGTAGCTGCGGGTCGGTAGGCCGGCTTCCGGAGGGCAGTCGTCATCCGCGAAGTCCGAGCCGACCAGTTCGTTGACGGCATCGATGAGCGGCCCGGCCGTCTCGTCGCCGAGAGATCCGACCGTGGCCGGGGCCGCGTCATGACTGTTGCCGTCGATCCGCAGCCAGTCACCTGCCACGTTGATCCGCGTCACACCAGCGTCGGCGACGGTGGTGTTGTCGATCACTTCGACGACCACATCCTCGGCCGCTTCGGCCGTCTTGGCCTGCAGTTCGGTCATTGCAGCCACGAACGGATGGGACGTGTCGAACGGCGTGTAGCAGTCATCGACGGTCACGCGACGTCCGGTGTCGTCGACGAGGATCAACACGGGGGCGTTCCCGTCGACTTCGCGGCCGCAGTCGTCGGACCCGTCGCTCAGGTCCGCAACGACGTCAACCTCATCGAGGAGCCTGGGCAGCGCGTCGGCCGGCACCGCTGCGTTCGTGAACCCGTGATAGTCGCCGTAGACGACCGTTCCGTCGGCGGCGACCTGGAGGACGTAGCCGCAGTCGTGGCATTCGCCGGCGAAGAATGCGAGCTGAGCGACGACCCCTTCGGTAGCGAGAACGAACGAGCCTGGCTGTGACGTCCCGGTCGTCGGGGCCACTTCGGGTAGCTCGGTGGTCGCCGTGCCATCTGTTCGACCGGTCGTGAGGGCAGGGTCGTTGCCGGACCCGCAAGCGCCGGCCGCCAGCGCCACCGCGACGGCGATGGCCTCTGTCCGGGAACGACGACGGTACCGCATGTCGTGTGAGACGTCGCCGGCCATGCCCATGGTTCCCGAGCCCATGGACGCGATACCCCAACATGTCGTGTTCGAGCGGAGATCGGCGGCATTCATGGAACGGTTCGATCGCCTCCGACGGGGAGGTGATTGGGTGAGATCCGATAGGTGAGGCGGCACTTGGTTCCTCGAGCGACACGCCTGGGGAGCGACGGTCCGAAGATGAGAATGGGTTGCGTCGCGTGGTGAGAGCCAAACGTTGGCTGATCGGTGGCAGGTTCGCTGAGCATTCGTGGTCACTCAGGTCAGGCGAGGTACCGCAGGGCGTTCCATGTCGCTGCCCAGTCGGACTTGATGCCGCGACACACGACGATGGGCGCTCCCTGAACTTCGTTGTCGATGTCGAGCTCGTTCTCGACCACTGCGACCTGTTCGCATTGGTCGAAGAACTCCTGCAGGTAGCCGAGACTGAATCGAATCGCCACGACGGTTGCGCCTTCGTCCGTGGGCCGTCGAAAGTCGGCGTATCCATTGTGCGGGGAGTACGCCGAGGGCAGACCACGGGCCGGGCCGAACCGGTCGAGCGCGCCGGCCTCGCCATAGGTTGCGCCGAGGAGGACCACCGTCGGCTGTTCATTCGCGGGCAGTCCGTCCACCACGTCGGCGACCTGGTCCACCAACGGAACCCAGCCAACCGTCTCCGCCACAGCCTCGTTGACCGAGCCGGTGACGCCGACTGCCGACACCGGGAGGACGGGAAGGCCGACGACGACGCTGAACAGTCCGTTGATCGCCACAAGGGTCCAGAGGCGCCGGTTCCGGGCGGGCGGCGTCGCCGCGATACCGGCCAGCACGAGAGCCAGCGACAGCGGGACGACGTAGTACGGCCGGCCACCGACTGCGAAGGTGATCGCGATCCCGGCGAACCATGCCCACAGCAGTGGCAGGAACCGTCGACCGTTCGCCGCACCCCGTAGCCATCGGGTGCCACGCAAGGCCGCGCCGAGGAGAACGGGGCCGACGAAGAGAATCTGCAACGGAACCAGCGTGATCCGGTTCTCCGTCGCCAGTCGCTCGGACAGTGCGCGGGCCATGTCCGACTGCGGCCAGCCGTTGCCTGCCTGCCACCACAGGTTCGGCGCCGCCAGGGTCAGCCCGATACCGGCGCCAGCTGCCAGCCATGGGGAGAACAAGAGATCCCAACGTCGCTCGACCACGAGGCCGACGACGATTGCCAGGCCGAGCAGGACGACCAGGTTCTTGTTCAACATCGAGGCGCCAGCGACCGCACCGATCGCCATCCACCATCGAGGATCCGCGGTGCGAAGCGTTCGAGCGAGCAACCACAGCACGGCCAACCACACGAGGAGATCGAACGTCGCCGTCGAAAGGAGGTGACCGACACCGAGCAGGAACCCACCGGCAGCCGTGGCCCCAGCACCGAGGACCTGCGCCCGGCGGTCACCACCAAACTCTCGAACCATCAACGATCCCATCACGACCGAAGCGCCCGTCGCCACTGCGGGTAGGAGCCGGAGGACGACGAGGTTGTCAGGGGCGATGATCTCGCTCACCCGGGCGACGAAGGGAGTGAACGGCGGTTGGTCCACGAACCCCCACGCGAGATGACGCCCTGCCTCACGGAAGTAGAGCTCGTCGCGATGCCACCCGTACCGCGGAGCCAGCACCATGAGCGCCACGCTCACCAGGCCGGCCACTGCGACAACGGGGGCGGACGCATGACGGTGCAGCGCGGAACCGGCCCGATCGCGCGTCAAGCCGACGTTGTCCACCTCACGACCGTACAAGGCGCCAGCATCGGTCAATCCAGGAGAGTCGACGTACATCAGCTACCTCCGCAAGAAGCTGAACCAACACGGGCCACCACTCATCGACACCGTTCGCCTCGTCGGCTACGTGCTCCGCGAGCAAGAAGGCACCTGACTTGTCCTTGCGAACTCGACTGCTCATCGCCACCGCCGTCGCATCGCTCTGCGCAGTGCTCGTGGTCGACGTCGCCACCTACATCGCATTGTCGAACTCCCAGCTGAAACAGGTGGACGATTCGCTGGATGCTGCGACCCAT
>JBPPNA010000043.1:0-17498 GCA_051306355.1 Acidimicrobiales bacterium
AAGCGGAACTGGACGGAGACGTCTGCGGTAAACCTCCTCACGGAGATCCGTGACGTGGTCGAGAGCAACGGCGCAGTGCTCGAGTCAGGTGGCTGCGAGCTCATCGCAGGCGGCTACGGGATCGACAACGACGAAGCCGACGTCATCGGACCGTGCGAAGGGATCGCCGATCTCTCCGAGGACGTGTTCCGGACCATCGCCGGCGTCCGCGTGACGGTGAGCGACACCCGCGACGTGCCCTTCTCCGCATTCGTCGAACAGGACGACATCACCGGGTCGGCCGTCGCGGCGGCAAGCATCCAGCCGGTCGTCGAGGTGTCCGAGGGTTGGTCGGTGTTCATGCTCTGCACGTCACCGAGTGCCGTCGGCCACCCGGCGCAGGCGCTGGTGGAGGACCCCGCCGACCCGACCGGCTACTCGGTCCGCGAAGAGGCGCACGGCAAGGTCTTCGTCCTCTGGGGCAACGAGGTCAAGGCCCACGACAGCGGGCGGGACTGCGGCAAGAACTCGAGCGACTGGCGAGGCCTGATCCGCTACGACCTCAAGTTCCCGCTCCCGTCGACGTTCTCCGCACCACCGCTGAAGGCCGACGACAACTGGTGGCGGATCGAGGAAGGCAATGCGTCCGGGACCATCGAGTTCAGCCCGAACGTCCTCGGCCCGGACGCCTGTGAGCTGTCGGGCGAGGACCTCAACGACCTGGAGATCGGGTGCATGCTCGCCGTGCCGCTGTGCCCGTTCAGCAACCAGGGCGGCGAGATGCCGGCGGTGCACCTGTCGGATGACTACTCGGCCGACTACCGGCTGTTCTGCCCGAGGATGGGCATCTTCAAGATCTCCCACATCGGCTCCACGTTCGACGAGACCGTCGAGACGGATCCGACGGCAGAGCCGCCGATCGAGGACTACGAGACGCCGTGTGGCGTGCGGCAGACGAACATCATCTGCGGTCGGTTCCAGGGCAGTGCCGTCGCGAAGGACGGGCAGGGCTCGGCGGAGAACCCGGACCAGTACGACTACGTGGTGATCAAGCTCGTCGAGTGATCCGAGCCGTCGGGCTCAGAGATCCAACTCGGAGAGCGCCGGTATCCAGCCGCCGGCCCGGTCTCGTGCCTCGGCGAAGCGATCGCGGTCCGTGACGCGCTGCGGCTCGTACCCAGCGGCGCCTTCGTCGCCCAGTGCAGTAGCCGTGGCTTCCTCCAGGTCGACCCACACGCCGGTGGCCACGCCGGCCAGCAGCCCGGCTCCAAGGGCAGTGGCCTCCCGTTCGGGGCTGACGTCGACCGGCCGAGCAGCCGCGTCGGCCAGGGCCTGGCAGAACACGGGGTTGCGGCTCATGCCGCCGTCGATCCGCAGGCGGTCGATGATCATCCCGGAGGCCGCCTCCGCGGCCTCGACGAGGTCCGCACCCCGGTGGGCGATGCCCTCGAGGACGGCGCGCACGACGTGGGCCCGCGTGGTCCCGCGGGTCACGCCCAGGAGCAGACCCCGAGCACCGTGGTCCCAGACCGGTGTGCCCGTCCCCGACAGCGACGGCACGAACACGACGCCGTCGGCATCGTCGACGGATGCCGCCACCTCGGCCGACGACTCGGCGGAGTCGATGATGCCGAGCCCGTCACGCAGCCACTCGACCGACGTCCCGGCGGAGAGCATCACGGCTTCGAGGCCCCACACGGTCCGATCACCCGATTGCCACGCGATGATCGGGAAGGTGCCGTGAGTCGGTTGCGGAGGCGTATCACCGAGGCAGAGGTCGAGCATCCCACCGGTGCCGAAGGTGATCTTGGCCATGCCGGCATGGATGCAGCCCTGACCGATGAGCGATGCCTGTTGATCACCGATCAGGGCGGCGAGGGGCGGGGCGCCGGGGAGGTCGGCGGCGCCGACCACCCCGAGGCTGTCGACGATCGTCGGAAGCGCATCGACGGGGATGCCGAGGCGTTCGCAGAGCCCGGCGTCCCATCCGCCGCCGGCGACGTCGTGGAGCCCGGTGACGAGGGCGTTGGTCGCGTCGGTGACGTGGAGCGTGTCGGCGGTGAGGTGCCAGGCGAGCCAGGTGTCGACGGTTCCGACCCGCAGGTACTCGTGGGCGATGTCGGTCTGGGCAATCAGCCACTCCATCTTGGTGGCCGACGTGTTGGGCGCCACCTCCACGCCCTCGGCCCGCAGTTCGAGGCACCGGCCCACGGTCCGCAGGTCCTGCCAACCGAGGCCCGGTCCGAGCGGTTCGCCGGTGCGGGCGTCCCACAGCACGGTCGATGCCCGCTGGTTGGCGATCCCCACGGCGTCGACCGGTCCTGCGGCGTCGATGACCCGGGCGGCGACGTCTCGGGCGGCCCGGACGATGACCGTGGGGTCGAACTCCACCAGGCCGGGATGGGGCGAGGTCGGGAGCGTCTCGACGTGGTGCTCGTGGGTGGTGGCCCCGTCGGGCCGGACGGCGAGGGCGCGCACGCTGGACGTGCCCACGTCGATCACCAGGGTCGTCATCGCCTCGGGGTCCTGGCCCGGTGGTCGGCGATGAGGCCGCCGGTCATCCCGGCTGCGGAGCACAGCAGCGCGAAGAACGGGATGGCGACCCAGGTGACCGACTCGCCGAGGACGAGCAGTCGTATGGCCCCGACGCCCTGCACCAGCAGGTAGGCCGCCAGCGCGGCCACGGCGCTGTTGGACAGCGGAGCATCCGGTCGACGGGTGGCTGCCACGTGGCCGCCGACGGCCATGCCGGCGAGGATCACCACGAAGAGCACGATGAGCCAGGTGGAGTCGTCCTCCACCGTCCCGGCGTCGTCGAGGGTCTGGGCCAGGATCGCCGTGGGGACGGCGATCGCCAGGGCGACGAGCGCGCCCATCAGCACCGCCGGGGGATGGACCAGCCTCACGGGTAGGCGACGGCCCCGAACGGCGATCGGAGGCCGAATTTGCCGGGGTTGAGGATGCCGTTCGGGTCGAGGGCGTCCTTGACCGATTGCAGGACACCGAACCCGGCGCCCAGCGCGTCGGCCTGAACCGCAGCCGGTTCGTGGCCGACGCCGTGGTGGTGGCTGAGGGCGCCGCCGGCCTCGAGCACCGCCTGCTGGCCTGCATCCCAGAACGCCTCGTACATGGCGTCGCGGGCGGCGGGGTCCTCGGGCTTGCCGGCGAAGGTGAAGTAGAGGCAGGCCCCGTCTGGGTAGCTGTGGGACTGATGCGCGCTGGCGGCCATGGCGCCGGGGACGCGTCGGAGGGCGTCCGTCGCCGCTCCGTAGATGCGGTCGAGGGCCGACCACGGCGCGGCGATCTCCATGGTGTCGACCACGTAACCCTTGGAGATGAGGGCCTCGAGGGCGGACACCTCGTTGCGGTGACCGAGCCACTGCCCGACGAGCGCATCATCGAGCGGCTCGGCGCCGGATGCCGGGTCATCGCAGACCTGGTCGACCACGATCATGGTGGCATCGACGATGACCGCGTCGCCCTGATCCATGACCAGGAGCACCGTCCGGTCGCCGGTCTGGTAGCTCCGGTCGGCCTCGATGGCGTCGTAGACGCGGAGCACTGCCGGCGTGGCGCCCCGTTGGATGATCCGCCGGCAGGCGTCGTTGGCCGCGGCGAAGCCCTCGGCTGGCGATCCCGAGAACGAGTAGGCGGCCCAGCGCTCGTGGTCGGGGGCGGGGTGGAGGCGGAGCCTGGCACCCGTCATGATCCCGAGCGTCCCCTCGGATCCGACGAAAAGCTGGGTGAGGTCGGGCCCGACGGCAGCTCGCGGAGCCCCTCCGGTGGTGATGGCCGTGCCGTCGGCCAGGACCACGTCGAGGCCGAGGACCATGTCCTCGATCTTGCCGTAGCGGTTGCTGAGCTGACCCGCACCCCGGCAGGCCAACCAGCCACCCACCGTCGACAGCGCCACGGACTGGGGCCAGTGACCGAGGGTGAGACCTCGCGATCGGAGGTCGCGCTCGAGATGGTCGCCGAACGTACCCGGAGCGACATCGAGGATCATCGACTCCTCGTCGATCGACACGATGCCGGTGAGGGCCGTGGTGTCGAGGACGACGCCACCGAACACGGGCACCGATGCGCCACACACGCCAGACCGCCCGCCGGCCGCCGTGACCGGGACCCGGGCGGCGTTGCACAGTCGGAGCACGGCCGCGAGCTGCTCGGCGTCGGCCGGGCGCACCACGACGCCGGCGAGACCGGCGACCTGGCCCTCGGTGGCCCAGATCATCGCACCGGGCCACCAGTCGCGGCTCGCCTCGGCCCGCACGGCGGCGTCGGTGGAGACCTCGGCGCCCGTCTTGCGGATCCGGTCGATCACCGGGTCGGGCACGGGCACCTGGTCGGGGAGGCGGGCCGTCGCCGCACCGGCACCGCCGGCGATCTCGATCGGTGGCGTCGGGGAGCCGGGTCCGGCCGGCGGGAGCACGGAGGGTTCGGGCACGATCCGACACTGTACGGCCTGGCCCCGACCGCTCAGACGTAGGGCGCCATCGACTCGGGGAGCCCGGGTGCGGTCCGGGTACGGACCGCCAGCTCCCGGAAGGATTCGACCTCCCGGCGCCTCGTTGCCTCGTCCCACCCCAGCTCGGCGCCCACCAGGTCGGCCACCGACGACGCCGCCGCCGACGTGGCGTCCCGGGCCAGGAGCAGCGCACGTGTGCGGCGGGACAAGACGTCGTCGAGGGTGCGAGCCATCTCGTAGCGGACGGCGTAGACGGCTTCGGCCCGCAGGTAGGGGAGTCCCGGAACCAGGGGCTCGCCCAGCGACGGGTCGCGCTCGATCATGACCTCGAGGACCCTGGCCTCGCCGCCGAAGCGCTCGTGCAGGTGGGCCGAGACACCGGTGGCCTCGGGCTCGTAGCCGTCGGTTCCCAGCAGCCGCAGCCGGGGCGTGCGGGAGCGGCGACGCCAGCGGGGCAGATCGAGCTGGTCGGCCACGACGTCGACCGTGTCAGCCGCCATCTCTCGATAGGTCGTCAGCTTGCCGCCCGTGACGGTGATCATCCCCGACTCCGACGTGCTCACGGCGTGGTTGCGCGACAGGTCCGCTGTCCGGCCGGACGCATCGGCCTTCACCAGCGGTCGCAACCCGGCCCACGTCCCGACCACGTGTTCCTCGGTGATCTCGGTCGTGGTCGACGCGTTGATGGCCCGCAACAGGTAGGCGACATCGTCGGCCGTGCACTGCGGGTCGTCGAGCGGGCCGTCGTAATCGGTGTCGGTGGTGCCGATGTAGGTGAACTCGGGATCGCTGCCGTCCGTCGCCGGCCACGGCACCACGAACACCGAACGCTTGTCCTTCGGTACGGGAGCCACCACCGCGATGTCGTTGCGGACCAGCGACCACGGAACCGTCAGATGGATGCCCTTCGCCGGCCGGATCGTGTCGGGGTTCGCCCGTGCTCCTGGTTCGGCGTCGAGCGTGCGGACGGCGTCGGCCCACACGCCGGTGGCGTTCACCACCGCCTTGGCCCGGATCTCGATCCGCTGCCCGTCGGCGTCCACCACCGCGCCCGACACCCGGTGGTCACCGGCTCGCACCAGCTCCACCACCGGGGCGTGGTTCACGCAGACCGCCCCGTGCTCCTCGGCTGCGGTGCGGGCGATGGTCACGGTGAGGCGGGCGTCGTCGGCCTGGGCGTCGTAGTAGAGGTAGCTCGCCGCGATCCGTCCCGGCGGCAGCGTGGGCATGTGGGCCATGGTCTCCTCGGCCGAGATGCGCTTGTGCAGTTTGCCGATGCGGGCGCCGCCGGTGAGGTCGTACATCCACATCGCCGACCCCAGCGCCCGGGCCAGCTTGGGATGGATCACGCCGTCCTTGCTGAACATCGGGATGAGGAACGGCATCACCTTCACCAGGTGGGGAGCGTTGCGGAGCAGCCGCTGGCGCTCGCGCAGGGCCTCGTAGACGAGGCGGACATCACCGTTCTGGAGGTAGCGCAACCCACCGTGGACGAGCTTGGAGCTCTTCGAGGAGGTACCCGAGGCGAAGTCGTCGCGCTCGACCAACGCCGTCCGCAACCCACGGCTGGCGGCGTCGAGGGCCACCCCGCAACCGGTGATCCCACCGCCGATGACCAGCACGTCGTAGGTGCTGTCCTCGAGGAGCTGGAGGTTGCGGGTGCGGTCGAAGGCGCCGATGGTCACGGCCCGAGGTTAGAGGCCCCGTGAACCCGTCGGACTGGAGCTGGATCTCGTGGGAGTCGACCTCCTCGGCCGTCGTGCGGCAGGAACGGTGGCGAGTCTGGCCGAGCGACCCCGCCAGCCCACGGACCGGGTCCGGACCGGGTCATCCGGTGCTGTCACATGTCCCGGGTACCGTCGGAGTGATGTCGGTGGAGACGAGATGGGTGGCTGTCGGGGGACCGGCGTTCGATGCGCTGTGTGAGGTCGTCGCGTCCGTGAAGGCAGGTGACCCGCTGGCTCCGGTCACGGTCGTCACCCCGACGCCGACGGCCGCGGTGAGCCTGCGCCGGGCGCTGGCCCGGCGCAGCAGCGGTATCGCCGTGGTCGGCTTCCAGTCGCTCGACGCCCTGGCCACCCAGATCGCCGCCCCTCGTCTCGGCGCCGCCGGCATCGCCCTCGGCATCGACCAGGAGGTGCTCGTGGCGGCCATCCGGGTCGAGCTGGCGCGTCAGCCCGGCCGCTTCGGCCCCATCGCGCATCACCGGTCCACGTGGGAGACGCTGGCCCGCACGGTGACCGAGATCGCAGCGCTCGATCCCGAGGCCCGTGCCACCGTCGCATCGGCAGGCGAACTGCCCGCCGAGGTCGTCCGCCTCCACGACCTCCTGGCTGACACGGTCGGGTTCGGGGGGCGCGTTGCCGTGCTGCGGGAGGCGACCGACCGCATCCGAGCCGAACCGGACGTGCTGGCGCCTCACGGCCCCGTGGTCGTCCACCTGCCGGGGAACCTCGATGCCGGGGCCACTGATCTCCTGCGGGCGATCGGCGAGCAGACCTCGGTCGTCGTCATCGGTGCGCAGAGCGGCGACGTGGTCGTCGACCATCCCGTCATCGGCGGTGTCGTCCGCATGGGTGGGGCGCCGCCGCACGACGACGGCCCGCCACCGGCCGCCCCCTCGTCGGTGATCTCCACAAATGACATCGACGACGAGATCCGTGCCGCGGTGCGTGCCCTGTTGGCCAGGGCCGAGGACGGGCACCCGCTGCACACGATGGCGCTGGTGCATCCCGCCGGCGCGCCCTACACGCGGGCGGTGGCCGAGGTCCTGCGCACAACCGGCATCCCGTTCTCCGGCCCGAGCACCGAGACGCTGGGCCACACCGTCCCGGGCCGGGTCGTGCTCGGCCTGCTCGATGTCGCGGCGCACCGGTTCTCTCGCCAGTCGGTGGTCGACCTGTGGGCGTCGGGGATCGTCCTCGGTCCCGACGGGAGGGCCGTCCGCACCGTCCGGCTCGATGAACGCACCCGCAAGCTCGGCATCATCGGTGGAAGGTCCGACTGGCACGCTCGTGTCGACGGCCGTCGCCGATGGCTGACCGAGCACCCGCCCGAACCCACGGATTCGCCCGAGGTCACCGAGCACCGGATCGAGCGACATGCTCGTGAGCACGGCGAGCTCGACGAGATCGATGGCGCGCTCGACGCCGTCCAGGTGCTGCTCGATGGTCTGCCCGCAAGCTGGGATGCGTTGGCGCAGTGGGTCGGCGACGTGCTCGACACCCTCTGTGGCCCGATGACCCGCCGCAGCGAGTGGCCGGCGCACGAGCTCGAGGCCGACACCGCCATCCGCACCGTGATCGGCCGTCTCAGCGCCCTCGCCGACGTCGAGCCCCATCCCGGCCCCGCGATGCTCACCGACACGCTCCGGTCCGCGCTCGATGCTCCCGCGCCCCGCCGATCATCGACGGGCACCGGGCTGCTGGTCACCACGCTCGAGCACCCGCCGGTGGTCCCGCTCACCGCCGTCGCCGTTGTGGGCATGGCCGAGGGGCACGTGCCCCGGCTCGGTCGCGACGACGTGCTCCTGGCCGACGTGGTGCGCCGGTCGGCGGGCCTCCCTCTCTCCGACGACGCCACCCTCGACCAGCACCGAGCCCTGCTCGCTGCGCTCGCCACGGCGAGCGACCTCCGCCTCCTCACCTACGCCCGCTGCGATCAGCGATCGGGGCGCACGCAGGTGCCGAGCCGGTGGCTGGTCGACGCCATCGAGCGGATGACCGGCCTTCGCCCCCGCACCGAGGCGCTGATCACCGGCACGCACATCCCTCGGGTGGAGGTCGTCAAGAGCCACAGCGCAGCGGTGCGCGGCGCCTCGGGGCCCGAGGGTGTGCCGCTGCACGGCGACGAGCACCGGCTCGCCACCCTCGCCGCCACCGACGACATCGACGACCACCCGGCTGCGCTCGACCCAGTGGTGGCCGCAGGCATCCTGCTGCGCCGCAGCCGGGCGGCCGACGCATTCACCCGCTTCGACGGCAACCTCGGGGGCGACGGGGTCGATGTCCTGGCCGAAGGGCAGCGCCATCTCTCCCCCACCTCGATCGAGACCTATGCCTCGTGCCCCCGGAAGTGGTTCTTCCGCCAGGCGCTCGGCATCCACGACGTCGATCGGCCCGAGGAGGTCGAACGGCTCCAACCCCACGACAAGGGGTCGCTGGCGCACCGGATCCTCGAGCGGTTCGTGGGTGACGCCATCGAGGCGGGGACGGTGCCCGCCCCCGACGAAGCCTGGGGCCCGGACGGAGACGTCCGGTTGGTCGACATCGCGGCTGACGAGTTCGCCGAGTTCGAGCGGCTCGGCCTCACGGGCCATCGGCGCTGGTGGGCCTACGACCGCCGGGAGATCATCGAGGTCCTCCTGAAGACCCTCCGCCACGATGACCAGCTCCGGGCCGCGACCCGCTCGCGACCGGTGGCCGTCGAGCTGACCTTCGGACGCGACGGCGAGCCGCCCCTGCAGATCACGCTCGACGACGGCAGGGTCGTGCCCCTCGCTGGCCAAGCCGACCGCGTCGACGCCGTCCCCGGCGGCGTCCGGGTCTACGACTACAAGTACGCCAGCTCCGGCCCGTATCGGGGGCTCGACAAGGAGATCGCCGACGGGGGCGATCCGCTCGAGGGTGGGCGCCGGCTCCAACTCCTCGCGTATGCGGAGGCGGCCGCCGCCCAGCAGCATGGCGTCGACCGCTCCAGCGCGTGGTACTGGTTCCTCAAGCCCGGCCACACCGGGCGCCACATCGGCTACGAGATCGGTCCCGAGCACCGGCGCCTGTTCCGCGAGACCCTGGGCGTGCTCGTCGATGCGGTGGGGCAAGGGTTGTACCCCGCCCGGTCGGGCCCGCACGACTGGTTCCTGGGTACCAACACCAACTGCGGCTACTGCGACTTCAAGGACATATGCCCGGCCGATCGGGAGGAGGAGTGGGAGCGCGTCCGTGCCGATCCCGCGCTCGCCGACGTGGTGCGCCTCGCCGAAGAGGGCGCTCCCGCGTTCCTCGTGACTGCCACCGCACCCGCCGCCGGAATGGAGGACTTGACATGAGTGCCGTTCCCGCCGACGCCCCCGCCCGCCAGCGCATCCTCGACGACCTCGGCAGCACCCTGTTCGTCGAGGCCGGCGCCGGCTCGGGCAAGACCACGTCGCTCGTGGGTCGGTTCGTCTCGCTCGTGCTCGCCGGGGTCGACGTCGCAGGTATCGCCGCCATCACCTTCACCGAGGCGGCGGCCTCCGAGTTGCGGGCCCGGATCCGGGAAGCGCTCGAAGACGTCGTCGCGCTTCGCCCGCTGCGCAGCATCGAGGTCGGTCCCGACGGCCCGGATCGGGCCAGGACGGCGCTCGAGCGGCTCGATCGTGCGACCGTCGCCACCCTGCACGCGTTCGCCCAGCGCCTCCTGCTCGGCGCGCCCATCGAGGCGGGGCTCCCACCCCGGGTCGAGGTCAACGACGAGATCGCCTCTGCCCTGCGCTCCGAAGAACGCTGGGGCCGCTTCGTGACCCAGCTGCTCGATGACGACGAGCTGGAGGTGGCCCTGCTCGCCGGGCTGGCCCTCGACATCAGCATCGACAAGCTCGAGGCCGTCGCCGCCACCTTCGACCAGAACTGGGACCTCCTCGAGCACCTCGACCTCGATGCCGAGCGCGAGCGGGTCGTCGACGAGAAGGCCATCAGCGTGTCGGTCGACCCGTTGTTCTCGGCCGCCGACCAGATCGTCGAGCTGGCCGGTTCGTGCACCGACGATGCGGACCTCCTTCTGTGCTGGATCCGTGACGAGATGCAGCGTGCCCTCGTCCCCCTTCGGGCCGCAGCGCAGGATCCGTACACGCTCCTCCAAGTGGCGACGACGCCACCCAAGATCCGCAGGGTGGGCAAGAAGCCCAACTGGCCCGGCGGCGGCAAGGACGCCGTCCTGGCGCTGTGGGACGATGCCGTCGACCAGATCGGTACCGAGCTGGCCGAGGTCACCGACCTCGTCCTCCGGCGCCTGTCGGCTGAGGTGGTGGATCACACGCTCGCCGAGGCGAGGACCCGCCGCCGTGACGGGCGCCTCGAGTTCCATGACCTCCTCGTGCTCGCCCGTCAGGTGCTCCGCGACGACGTGCACGTGCGTCGGCGCATGCACGATCGCTACCAGCACCTGCTCATCGACGAGTTCCAGGACACCGACCCCATCCAGGTCGAGCTGGCTGTCCGCATCGCCGCCGACCCCGAGCACGATACCTCCACCCCCTGGGACGAGGTCGACGTGGCGCCGGGGCGTCTCTTCTTCGTCGGCGACCCCAAGCAGTCCATCCACCGGTTCCGGCGCGCCGACATCGATCTCTTCGTCCGCACTGCCGAGCGGCACCCGGCCGGCGCCACCCGACTCGACACCAACTTCCGTACGGTCGCCCCTGTCGTCGAGTTCTGCAACGAGCTGTTCGGCGAGCTGATCCGCAAGACGCGTGCTCCGTCGCTCGGCGACGACGGCGACGATGCGGAAGCAGGCGAGGTGGGGGAGGTGGCGCAACCCGAGTACGCCCACCTGCGCCCCTGGCGCCCCGCCATCGCCGACGACCCCGGCCCGGCCGTCGTGCTCCTCGGCGGACCGGAGAAGGAGTCCACCGACGACAGCCTCCGCACCGCGGAAGCGGCCGACATCGCCGGCACCCTGGCGCGAGCCAGGGCCGAGGGGTGGCAGGTGCAGCCCGACGGCGAGGCGCAGGCGCGACGGTGCGGGTGGGGCGACATGGCCGTCCTGCTGCCCAGCCGCACGTCACTGCCGCACCTGCGGCGGGCGCTCGGCGCAGCCGACGTCCCCTACCGCCTCGAGACCGGCAGCCTGGTCTATGCCACCACGGAGGTGCGCGACCTGCTGTCGGTCCTGCGCGCCATCGACGACCCCGGCGACGAGGTCGCCCTCCTCGGCGCGCTCCGCTCGCCGGCCTACGGCTGCGGCGACGACGACCTGCTCCGTTGGCGCCGTGCAGGCCGGGCCTGGAGCTACCTCGCCGTGCCCGACGACGCCACGGGCCCCGTCGCCGAGGCCTTCGGAGACCTCGCGACGCGGCATCGGGCGCGACCCTTCCGGACGGTCCCCGAGCTCGTCGACGCCGTCGTGCGGGAACGTCGCCTCATGGAGATCTCGCTGGCCGCCGATCGTCACCGCGACGCCTGGCGGCTCTACCGGGTGGTCACCGAGCACGCCCGCCAGTTCGCCGACGCCGATCCCGGCGGCCTACGCGAGTTCCTGCGCTGGGTCGGTCTCCAGGCGGACGACAAGCTCCGGGTCACCGTCCCCGTGCTGCCCGAGGCCGACGTCGACGCCGTCCGTATCCTCACCATCCACGGGGCCAAGGGCCTCGAGTTCGGGATCACGGCCGTGTCCGGGCTCTCCGGACAGTTCCCCAACCCGTTGCGGGGCGCCGTCGTCCGGTTCCGCCCCGAGGGCGGGTTCGACGTGCGGATGAAGCAGGGGCTGGAGACGGCGCAGTTCGACGAGCGTCGCACCGTCGAGGACGTGATGGACGAGCACGAGGGCATCCGACTGCTCTACGTCGCGCTGACCCGCGCCCGCGACCACCTCGTCGTCAGCCTGCACCACAAGCCGGGTCCTTCGATTCGCTGCCACGCCCACCGGATCTCCTCCGTGCTGGATGCCGGCGTCGTGCTGGACCCGGTCGCGGTCGAGCGTGTCGAGGGGGCCTCCGCCCACCGCGCCGAACACGGCGCCGACGCGCCCCGTGCCATCGCCACCGTGGCGCCCGTGGGGGAGCGGGTCACCGACGACGCCGCGCAGGAGTGGGCAGAGGTCGGTGCGCGATGGCGGGCCGAGCGCGCCCAGCTGCTCGATGCCTCCCGTGGCGGGGGCGCGATGTCGGCCACTGCGGTCAGCCGGCACCTCGCAGCCGCCACCGGTGCCGCCGCCGGTGCCGGTGCCGGAGACAGCGAGGTCGTCGACCGTCCAGAGCCCAGCTCCGAGCCGTGGCGTCGCGGCCGCGCCGGGACCTCGGTGGGCAGCGCGGTGCACGCCGTGCTCCAGCACGCCGATCTCTCGGACCCAACCGGTGCCGACGTACCCGCGCTGGCCCGGTGGCAGGCCAACGTCGAGGGCATCCCCGACGCGGCCGCCGAGATCGAAGCCAAGGCGCGAGCGGCGCTCACCAGCCACCTCGTACGTCGGGCCGTCAGCAGCCAACGCTGGTGGCGGGAGGTCCACGTCGGCGTACCGCTCGAGCGGCTGCTCGACCACGCGCCCCGAAGCGGCATCGACGTGTTCGAAGGTTTCATCGACCTGCTCTTCGAGGACGACCACGGACTGGTGGTGGTGGACTACAAGACCGACAGCGTCTCGGACCAGGCATCGATCGACGTGGCGCTGGACCGCTACGCATCCCAGGGTGCCGCCTACGCCGTGGCCCTCGAGGCCGCCATCGGCCGTCCCGTCACGGAGGTGCACTTCCTCTTCCTGCGGGCCGGCGATGTCGTCGACCGCACCGTGGATGGCCTGCGCGACCGGATGGCCGCCGTCGAGGCCGCACTGGTCGAGATCGACACCGCCGGGTGACACCATGGTCGCCATGACCGGCCGACCCGAGTCCATCAACGCCGTGACGCTCGGCGTCACCGACATGGACGCCTCGTACGGCTTCTACGACGCGCTGGGGTTCCAGGTCACGTACGGCGGGCCCGAGGCCGACTTCACCAGCTTCGCGGTCGGTCCCACGTTCCTCAACCTGCAACTCGTGGGCGACGTCGAGGTCGAGTGGGGCCGGTTCATCGTGCACGTCGACGACGTCGACGCCATGCACGAGCGAGCCCTCGCGGCCGGCTTGTCACCGTCGACGGCGCCGAGCGACGCACCGTGGGGTGAGCGGTACTTCCACATCGACGACCCCGACGGGCACGAGGTCAGCTTCGCCCGCCGGTTGGACTGACTCGAAACTATTCCTCCGGGATCTCCTCCCACCACTGGCACCACCAGTCGCCACCCACGAGGATGCGCAGGGTCTGGTGCCAGCAGTACGAGATCTCCTCGTCGGGGTCCAGGTAGTACAGGCAGTTGTCGCAGCGTTCGGCCTTGTACGGGTGGCCCTTGAGGGTCGCCCGCTCCATGACGTCCTTCCACTCCAGCCACTTGACGGAGTCGATCTCCTTGGGTTCCGGCTTCGGGATCTCGTAGTCAGACATGGGCCACTGCGTACCCCATGGAGCGGGTCCGTATCCATCACCACCGGCCTCACCACCGGCAGTCGGCGGCGAAGGTCGGTGTGGTCAGAGGCGGAAGTCGACGTCGGCGGTGATCTCGGCCACGTCCATCTGCGCCTTCTGCAACCGCCCCGAGTAGTCCCAGTTCATCGACTGCCACCGGGTGAACTGGTCGAGCACCCACACGCCGGACTGGCGCGACCCGTTGCCCGACTTGCCGTTGCCGCCGAAGGGCAGATGCGCCTCTGCCCCGGAGGTCGAGTTGTTGACCGACACCATGCCGGCAGAGACCCGCTCCCGGAACCGGAACGCCGTCAGCGGATCGGAGGTGTAGATCGCCGCCGACAGTCCGTAGCCGTGCCCGTTGGCCAGTTCGAGGGCCTCGTCGAGGTGCGCGTACCGACCGACGCCGACGATGGGACCGAACGTCTCCGTCGCATAGAGGGCGTCGGTCGGTCCGACACCGTCGACGATCGTGGGATGGCAGAACAGGCCCGCTCCGGGATCGCCCACGAACCCGGACCGCGGGTTCGCCCCGTCGATCGTGCCGGTGCCGGTCGACCCCGAGACGAAATGGTGATCCTCGACGAGGTCCAGCCAGCCGAGGAAGCGGTCGCGGAAGCGCTCGTCGATCATCGGCCCGTAGAGCACGTCGGTCATGGGGTCGCCGACGGGGGCGGATTCCACGGCGGCGGCGTAGCGGCGGAGGAACTCGTCGTGGACATCGTCGTGCACGAAGACCGTGCCGAGCGAGGTGCAACGCTGACCGGCGGTACCGAACCCGGAGAAGAGCGCGCCCTCGACGGCGAGGTCGAGGTCGGCGTCGGCTGCGACGACCATCGGGTTCTTCCCGCCCAGTTCCAGACAGGGGCTCTGCAGGTGGCGCCCGCAGAGCGCGCCGATCTCCCGGCCCACCTCGGTGGAGCCGGTGAACCCCACCTTGTGGACGGTCCCGGCTTCGAGTCCCTGTTCCAGGGCATCGAAGGTGGTGGTCCCGTCGGCGTGGACGATCCGCACGAGGCCTTCGGGGAAGCCGGCATGGTCGATGAGCTCGCCGAAGGCATCGGCGATGGCGCTCGCGTACTCGGCCGGTTTCCACACCACGGCGTTGCCGCACAGCAGCGCCGGCACCAGATACCAGGACGGCACGGCGACCGGGAAGTTGCCGGCGGTGATGATCATCGTCGTGCCGATCGGGTTGCGGAAGGTGAGGAGCTGCTTGTCGGGCATCTCCGACGGCACCGTCATGCCGTAGAGGCGGCGGCCCTCGGACAGGAAGAAGTTGCAGGTGTCGATGGCCTCCTGCACCTCGCCACGCGACTCGGCGAGGACCTTGCCCACCTCGCGGGTGACGAGGCGCGACAGCGGCTCCTTGTTCGATTCGAGAAGTCGCCCGAGGTTGGCGATGGCCTGGCCCCGGACCGGTGCCGGCACGCGCCCCCACTCGGCCTGGACGGGGCCGGTCTCGGCGAGGGTGGCGACGATCTCGGTCGCGGAGGCGAGGTCGACGGTGGCGACGACATCGGACAGGTCGGCCGGGTTGACGGAGCGGTACTGGTTGGTGGGGGAGTTCATCGGACGTGCTCCTGGGCGGTGATGGAAGCGTCGAGCAGTCGTAGCGCGGTGTCGACTTGGGTGGGGGTGATCACGAGTGGGGGCGCGAGGCGGATGGCGGCGGGGCCGCAGGTGAGGGCGAGAAGCCCGCGGTGGAACGCGGCCTGCTCCACCGCCTTGGCCGTGGCGCCGTCGGTGAGCTCGAGGCCGATCATCAGCCCCCGGCCGCGGACATCGACGAGGGACGCGTGCCCTTCGAGCATCGGCGCGAGCCCGGCCCGGAACCGCTCGCCCATCTCGGCTGCGTGGTCGGCGAGCCCGGCTCGGACCAGATCGATGGTGACACGCGCCGCCGCGCACGCCACCGGATTCCCACCGAAGGTCGATCCGTGCGTACCCGCTGTCCAGGTGTGCAGCTCGTCGCGGGCGATCATGGCCGAGAGCGGCAGACCGGAGGCCAGACCCTTGCCGGCGAGGAGGATGTCGGCCTCGACCACCGTCCCGTCGGCGTCAGGGTGGTCGAGCGCCCACATCGAGCCCGTGCGCCCGATGCCCGACTGGACCTCGTCGACGATCAGCACGATGCCGTGGTCGTCGCAGATGCGCCGTAGACGGGCCAGCCAGCCGTCGGGCGGGACGAGGTAGCCACCCTCACCCTGGATCGGCTCCACGACGATGGCGGCCACGTCGGTCGGCGCGGTGAGGTGGCGGAAGATGGTGTCCTCGATGAAGTCGAAGTCGCCGTATGGGGCGTGGTACACGCCGGGCACATGGCTGCCGAAGCCGCTGCGGTAGTGCGCCTTCGAGGCTGTGAGCGAGAGGCTCCCGGCCGTGCGCCCGTGGAAGGCGCCGAGGAAGGCGATGACGTTCTGACGACCGGTGGTGAAGCGGGCCAGTTTGAGCGCAGCCTCCACCACCTCGGTGCCGGAGTTCCCGAGGAAGACCCGGAGCCGTTCGCCCCGCACCGGGGCGTCCTCGACCAGTCGCTCGCAGACGTCGGCGTAGACGGGCAGGTACCAGTCAGAGGAGCAGTAGTGCAGGTACTGGTGGCACTGCGCCTCGATCGCGGCCACCACCTCGGGATGGCAGTGGCCGGTTGCAGTGACGGCGATGCCAGCGTTGAGGTCGAGGAACCGGTTCCCGTCGAGGTCCTCGACCACGCAACCGGCGGCGCGCGCCGGTGCGAGGTCATGGACACGACCCATCGATGGACTCACCAGGCCACGATCCCGCGTGATCGCTGCCGCGGTCAGCGGCCCCGGGAGCGCGGTGCGGAGGTCCGGAACAGGCGCGGCGGCGAGATCGTCCGTTCCGGCCGGCGCGTGCGCTGCGATGCTCATCTGGTCCCCCTGGGGGTCGGCTTCCCGTGACGTCGGTGGATGGATGGTACAGATGTTCCGGTAGTGCATGCTCGATGGAACAGATGATCCGCCATAGGCTGCCGCCGATGGAGCATGGACAGGACCTGCGAGCGAGAATCGGTGCGGTCGCTGCCTCTCTGTCCCCGGCCCAGACCACGGTGGCCCGGCTGATCGACGAGGCACCGAGCGTCATCGCCTTCGGCACCGTGGCCGAGGTCGCCCATGAGGCCGGCACCTCGCCCCAGACCGTGCTCCGTCTGGCCGGACGGCTGGGCCACGACGGGTTCGCCGGGCTGCAGGACGAGGTCCGGTCCGAGTTGGTCGCCCGCCTCCCACCCGCCGCGGCCCGGATCCGGCAGCGCCCGGGACCAGACCTGCTCGGTGAGGTCCAGGCCGCGGACGAGCACAACCTCGGTGGCAGCCTCGACGTGCATCCCGACGAGGTCCGGTCGGTGGTCGCCCTGCTCGCCGACCCCGACCGCACGATCGCCGTGCTGGCGGCCGACTCCTGGGTCGGTGTCGGCGCCCTCTTCGCCGGGCACCTGGCCCAACTCCGGGACGATGTCTGCGTCCTCGACGGACCCGTGCCGCGTGTGGCCCGCCAGGTGGCGTTGCTCGGTCCCGACGACCTGGTCGTCGCGCTCGACGTCCGTCGCTACGAGAACTGGGTGCTCGACGCGGCCGAGCAGGCGGTCACCGGGGGAGCGGTGCTGGTCGCGGTCTCGGACGGGCCGACCTCGCCGCTCTTCGCCCGTGCGGCGCACCGGTTCGTGGTGGGGGTGGCGAGCCCGGGGCCCTTCGAGAGCGCCACCGGCGTGGTCGCACTGCTGCACCTCCTCGTGACGGAGACCGCGTCCCGCCTGCGCGACTCCGCCGGCAGCCGCCTCGACGCCGTGGAACGGGCCTGGTCCGAGCGAGACGCCCTCATCCATGACCCCTGAACCG
>JBPPNA010000054.1:0-5379 GCA_051306355.1 Acidimicrobiales bacterium
CCGCCCTTCGACGACGTCTCGCTGGCGGCGCCCGTGATGCCGGCTGCACCGAGGTCCTGGATGCCCACCACCAGCCCGGCTTCGAGGATCTCGAGGCACGCCTCGATGAGGCGCTTCTCCTCGAAGGGATCACCCACCTGCACGCTGGGTCGCTTCGACGCCGACCCGTCGGGGTCGTCCTCGTCGAAGCCGGCCGAGGCCAACACGCTGGCGCCGCCGATGCCGTCGCGGCCCGTGGCCGACCCGAACAGCACGGTGAGGTTTCCGGGGCCCGAGGCGCGAGCGAGGGCGAGCCGGTCCTGGGGCAGGGTGCCCAGGCAGAACACGTTGACCAGCGGGTTGCCCTGGTACGTGGTGTCGAAGACGGTCTCCCCGCCCACGGTGGGCACACCGACCGAGTTCCCGTAGCCGGACACGCCGGAGACGACACCCTCGGCGATCCACCTGCTGCGGGGATCGTCGAGCGGACCGAACCGCAGCGGATCCATGAGTGCGATGGGACGGGCGCCCATGGAGAAGACGTCGCGGAGGATCCCCCCGACGCCGGTGGCGGCTCCTTCGTAGGGCTCGATCGCGGAGGGATGGGTGTGGCTCTCGATGCGGAACGCCGCCGCGACGCCACCGCCGACGTCGACGACGCCCGCGCCCTCCCCGGGGCCGACCAGCACGTGTGGCGCCTCGGACGGCAGCCGGCGCAGATGCACGCGCGACGACTTGTACGAGCAGTGCTCGGACCACATGACCGAGAACATGGCCAGCTCGAGGTGGTTCGGCGCCCGACCGAGGATCGTCGCGATCTGGTCGGCTTCGTCGTCGGTGAGACCGAGCGCCCGGTGGACGGCGGGATCGAGTGGCTCAGCGGGGGACGCCATGGCACGCACGCTAGGCGGCGACGCCGGAACCGAGATCATCGTCCCGGCCGGGCACTCGGAGCCCATAAGACTTCACCCGCAATTGGCTCTATGCCGAAGATCGAATTGCCAATGCGTCTCACTTGTGATTCCCTGAAAGGGATGGCACCGAAACGGGAAATGTCGCAAGAGCACAAAGACGCTTTGGCCGAAGGTCGTCGCCAGGGCAAGGCCGTGCGCACCTATCTCGAAGCGCTCGAACAGCACAGGCCCAAGCGGGGACGGAAGCGCACACCGGAGTCCATCCGGAAGCAGCTCGACAAGATCAATGCCAGCCTCGACGAGGCTGATCAGGTCAAGAAGCTCCAGCTCATCCAGGACCGAATGGATCTGGCCGAGGAGCTGGAGCGGATCGAGAACAAGCCGGATCTCACCGCTCTCGAAGACGAGTTCGTCAGCGCGGCGAAGCCCTACAGCGAACGCAAGGGAATCTCGTATGCCGCTTGGCGCGAGCTCGGTGTCGAAGCGTCGGTCCTGAAGCGGGCCGACATCGGCCGCAGCACCTGAATCCCCGGAGGCCAGGCCAGACCGGGGTTCAGACGGAGGCGCCGGCGGCGACCTGGAGCAACGACCGGAGCAGTGCGATGCCGTCGGTCGAGCCCAGGAGCTCGTCGGTGGCCCGCTCGGGATGCGGCATGAGGCCCACGACGTTGCGGGTCCGGTTGCACACCCCCGCGATGTCGTCGATCGATCCATTGGGATTGTCGACGTACCGGACGACGACCCGATCCTCATCCCGCAATTCGGCGAGCGTCTCGGCATCGCAGGTGTAGTTGCCCTCGAAGTGGTTGATCGGGATGCGCAGCTCCTGGCCGAGCTCGGTTCCGGTGGTGAGGACCGAGTTGGTCGATTCGATCCGCAGCGTCGTCATCGCGCACCGGAACTTCAGACCGGCGTTCTTCTGCAACGCACCGGGCAGCATTCCCGCCTCGGTCAGGACCTGGAACCCGTTGCAGATGCCCACGACGGGGCCTCCCGCAGCCGCGAATTCCTGCACTGCTGTCATGACGGGCGAGAACCGAGCGATGGCGCCGGGGCGCAGGTAGTCGCCGTGCGCGAACCCGCCGGGGACGATGACCCCGTCCACCTGGCCGACGCTGTCGTCGCCGTGCCACAGGACATCGGCCTCGCCGCCGAGCGATCGGATCGCCTCGACCGCGTCCTGCTCGCAGTTGGATCCGGGGAAGAGGACCACCCCGATGCGGGCGGTCACGACACGTCCGCCGACTCGGTCACGATGACGACCGAGTCCTCGATCACTGGGTTGGTGAGGAACTTGGCACACACGTCCTCGACGTTGGCTCGGGCCTCGTCGGCGGATCCGGCCTCGACGGTGAAGCGGATCGACTTGCCCACCCGCACGCCGGTGAACCCCTCGAAACCGAGGGCCGGCAGCGACCGCTCGATGGTGGCGCCCTCCGGATCCGCGATGCCGGAGCGGGGGCTGGTCTCCACCTGGACGTCGAAGCGCATGGGGACCAATCTAGGTCGCGCCGATCCGCCGTCCGGTCAGGCACCCGGCCAGTCGTCGAGCGACTTGCCGCAGATCCGCTCGTACCCCTCGCGGTACCGGGCCGAGGTGGCGGCGATCACATCGGTGGGCAGCGTGGGGGGCGGCGGTGTCTTGTCCCAGCCGTCCACGGCGGCGAGCCAGTCACGCAGCGGCTGCTTGTCGAAGCTGGGCGGCGTCGAGCCGGGGCTCCACTCCGCAGCCGGCCAGAAACGGGACGAGTCGGGCGTGAGGACCTCGTCGCAGATGGCGAGCTCACCGTCGATCCAGCCGAGCTCGAACTTGGTGTCGGCGATGATGATCCCGCGCTCGCGAGCCCAATCGGCACCCTTCTGGTAAGTGGCGAGGGCGATGGCGCGAGCCTGTTCGGCCACGTCCTTGCCCACGAGGTCGACGGCGGCCGCGAAGTCGATGTTCTCGTCGTGGTCGCCGATCTCGGCCTTGGTGGACGGGGTGAACACCGGTTCGTGGAGGCGGTCGGACTCCTGCAGGCCGCTCGGCATGTCGGCGCCGTGCATGGTCCCGCTCGCCCTGTACTCCTTCCACGCCGAGCCCGTGATGTAGCCCCGCACGATGCACTCGATGGGCAGCATCTCGGCTTTTCGAGTGAGCATCGTCCGGCCCACGAGATCGGCGTCCTGCGCTCCGTCGGGGAAGTCGGCAGCCTCGGTGGAGACGAGGTGGTTGGGTGCGACGTCGGCCAGCAGCTCGAACCAGAACGCCGACATCGCGGTGAGCACCCGGCCCTTGTCGGGGATGGTCTCGTCCATCACCACGTCGAAGGCGGAGATGCGGTCGGAAGTCACCATGAGGAGGCGCTCGTTGCCATCGTCGTCGGCGCCGGCGTCGTAGATGCCACGGACCTTGCCGGTGTTGAGGAGGGGGAGGTCGATCACGTCGTCAAGCTTGCCTCGCCGACACCGTTCGATGGAACCCCACCGTTCTCGACGAAATGGGCGTCGGATTCCGACGCGCCTCGAGTCGTGTCTGCAGCCAGGGTCAGAGGATGTCGCCGGGCGCGTAGTCGGCTGCGTCGGGGAAAGCCTCGACCACGGCGGCGACCTGGTCGGCGAAGGCCGAAACCTGCGCCTCGGCGCGGCCCGCGACCGCCATGGGATCGGCCAGCGCGTCGACCAGGACGGCCCGATCGAGCGGCAGACGATCGTCGGCGGCCAGACGATCGAGCAGGTCGTTCATCGCCAGACCCTCGTCTCGCATCTCGAGGGCCACCGCCACGGCATGCTCCTTGATCGCTTCGTGGGCCTCCTCCCGCCCGGCGCCGGCCCGGACCGCGGCCATGAGGACCTTGGTGGTGGCGAGGAACGGGAGATAGCGGTCGAGCTCGGTCTTGATGACGGCCGGGTAGGCGCCGAAGCCACGCAGCACGGTGAGGAACGTCTCGAACAGGCCGTCGATGGCGAGGAATGCGTCCGGGAGCGCGACCCGACGCACGACCGAGCACGACACGTCGCCCTCGTTCCACTGGTCGCCGGCGAGGCTGGTGACCATGGCCTGGTGGCCGGCGAGCACGTGTTTGAGGCCGCACACCCGCTCGCACGAGCGGCTGTTCATCTTGTGCGGCATGGCCGAGGAGCCGACCTGCCCGGGGAGGAAGCCCTCGGTGGCCAGCTCCTGACCGGCCATCAAGCGGATGGTGGTGGCCAGGCTCGACGGCGCCGACGCGAGCTGCACCAGGGCGCCGACCACCTCGAGGTCGAGGGATCGGGGATACACCTGCCCCACGTTGGTGAAGGTGCGCTCGAAGCCGAGGTGGGTGGCGACGGCTGCCTCCACGGCGTCGACCGCCTCGTCGGAGCCGAGCAGGTCGAGCTGGTCGGTCTGGGTGCCGACGGGGCCCTTGATGCCGCGGAGCGGATACCGGGCGATGAGGGCGTCGAGACGCTCGAAGGCGACCAACAGCTCCTCCCCGGCGACGGCGAAGCGCTTCCCCAACGTGGTGACCTGGGCGGGCACGTTGTGGCTCCTGGCCGCCATGGGCGTCCGGGCGTAGGTGGTGGCGATGCCGGCCAGGGTGGCGAGCGCGGCCACGGTGCGGGACCGGACCAGCTCCATCGCCGCCCGGATCTGCAGCTGCTCGACGTTCTCGGTGAGGTCGCGAGAGGTCATGCCGGCGTGGACGAGCTCGTGGCCGGCGAGGGCCGAGAACTCCTCGATCCTGGCCTTCACGTCGTGCTTGGTGATCCGTTCACGAGCTTCGATGGACTCGAGGTCGACCTTGTCGACTGCGGCCCGGTAGTCGTCGATCGCGCCGTCCGGGACATCGAGCCCATTGGCCGCCTGTGCCTCGAGCACGGCCAGCCAGAGCCGCCGTTCGAGCACCACCTTGTGGCCCGGCGACCAGAGCTCGACCATGTCCCGGCTGGCGTAGCGCGACGCCAGGACGTTGGGGACCTCGAGGTCTGCGGGGGTGCCGGTCACCGTCCCATTCTGCCAACCAGTGCCCGCCGGCGGGCAGCCGAGTTCAGCTCTGTGCGGCGCGAGCCGCCCGGTCCTCGGTCAGCTTCTGCGCAAGCGCCTCGTCGTTGATGGCCAGCATCTCGACCACCAGCAGCGCGGCATTCAGCGATCCGTTGACCGCGACCGTCGCCACCGGGATGCCTTTGGGCATCTGCACCGTCGAGAGGAGGGCGTCGAGCCCGTCGGCCATGCCGCCGGAGAGAGGCACGCCGATCACCGGCAACGTCGTGTGGGCGGCGACCACGCCGGCGAGGTGCGCGGCCATCCCGGCACCGCAGATGAAGGCCGCATACCCGTTGTCCCGGGCGCCGAGGGCGAGCTCGGTCACCTCGGCCGGGTTGCGGTGGGCCGAGAGCACCCGCACGTCGGCCTCGATGCCGAAGCTCTCCAGCGTCTCGGAGGCGGGGGCCATCTTGTCGGCGTCTCGGGGCGAGCCCATCAGCACGGCAACCTTGGTCACGGTCGTTTCTCCTGGATCGA
>JBPPNA010000069.1:0-4021 GCA_051306355.1 Acidimicrobiales bacterium
GTTTGGGGTTCGAATCCCTACGGGCGCGCTCCGCAAGCCGCTGGTCGAACCCCCCGTTGACCTGCGGCTTTCGTGATTCTCGGGCCTCGTCGCGGCCGCCCGTACGCCGGACGCGGCCGGCTGTACTGCAACGGCGTACTGCAACGGGGTCATCGGTCGTCCTCTTCGAACAGGGTCCCGAGCTGGTCGAGAGCAGTCCGCTTCTCATCGAGATTGACGTGGCCGTACACGTTCATGGTCATCTCGATGGCCGAGTGGCCCGCGATCTCCATGGCCGTCCTGGGCGGCACCCCGATGGCCAACAGCACAGACACGCATCCGTGCCGGAAGTCGTGCAGCCTGACGGACCGCAGGCCCGCCTCGAGACACGCCTTCTGCACGATCCGGGTGCAGTTGCGCGGGTCGATGGGCGTGCCGATCGGCGTCGTGAAGACGTAGCCGGTCGCCGGCCAGCGCTCGGCCAGATCGACACGCTCCTGCTCCTGCCGGGTGCGGTGCTCGGTCAGGGCTTCCACCACGAAGCGGGGCAGCGGGATCGTGCGGCGTGACCGCTGGGTCTTGGTCTCGGTCGCGGCGAGCTGACCGTTGACGCGCTGGAGGCCTCGCTGCACCTGCAGCCAGCCGTTCTCCAGGTCAACGTCGGACCACATGCGGCCCAGTGCCTCACTTCGCCGCAGGCCGAGCAGGGCGAACACGACCATCAGGCAGCGGGTGCACCTCGTGGACTCCGCACAGGGCTTCCAGCGGCTCGAGGTGTGGCAGGGCTCCGAGCCCGGCGAGATCCTGATGCCGAGCTGGTGGAGTGACCGCGAGTGCTTCAAGGCCTACATGCGCAGTCCGGAACACCGCACTTCTCATGGCCGGATTCCTCCTGAGCTACGTGACCAGATCAAGCTCGAACGGCTCGAGAATGAGGTTTTCTCACCAGAGTGACGCGTGGGACTGGTGAGGTCACGCTCGGCGTGTCGCTGACCAGGCGTGGGGCCCTGCCACAAGGGTTGGTTTCGACCAAGAAGCCTTTCCCAGGCAGGACCCCACGTGATCACGTATCGTGCCACCCTCGACGTCCCAGCAGGAACCCTCCGCGCCGTCACCGCCTGGCTGCGCGCCCACCGCAAGGCCCACGACGCCCGACCCTGGCAGCGCGCCGCGACCGTCTACGTCCAGGCCGTGATGGTGCTGCGCTGGTTCAAGGACGCCACCGACATCAGGCTGCTCGCCCGTGATGGGGGCGTGTCCGTCGCGACCGGCTACCGCTACCTGCACGAGGCGATCGACGTGATCGCCGACCGTGCCCCCGAGCTGGGCGAGGTCCTCGCCCAGGGCTTGGGCCAGGGGTGGGGGTTCGTGTGCCTGGACGGCACCCTGATCGCCTCGACCCGCTCCTCGGCGCCCTCGGCTGCTGGTCACGACGTGTGGTACTCCGGCAAGCACAGACGCCACGGCGGCAACATCCAGGTCCTCACCAGCCCGTCGGGGTACCCCGAGTGGGTCAGCGAGGTGGAACCGGGCTCGACCCACGACATCACCGCCGCCCGAACCCATGTCCTCCCCGCGCTGTACCCCGTCGCGGCGCGTGGGCTGCCCACGCTGACCGACAAGGGCTACGCCGGTGCCGGGATCGGGATCCAGGTGCCGTTCAAGGGCCACAACCTCGCCCCCGACAACCGAGCCCGCAACCTGCTGATCAGCGGCCTGCGCGCACCCTCCGAGCGCGGCAACGCCCTGCTCAAACGGACCTGGAAAGCACTCGAGCGCGTCACCCTCGACCCCTGGCGCATCGGCGCCATCGCCACCGCCGCACTCGTCCTACTCCATCTCCAGCGACCAGCCCGGTGAGAAAACCTCAATGTGACCTGCTACGAGATCGTGGCCGCATGAGCCCGACATGAGCACCGCGCTCGCGGAGGAAATAGGTCGAGTCCGTGACGCAGTACTGACGTTCCGCACATCTGCCGGGTGATTTCTCGGCGATTATCCGATCAGCCTTCGGCGTCGAGGAACATGCGTAGGGATCGGGCTTCGAGTTCGGTGAGTGCCTCTCGGAGTCGGCGGGCGTTGTCGAACCAGGGCTGGTAGCGCTCGGCCTGCTCGGGGGTGAGGGTGCGGGTCACGGTCTTGCCCGCGACGGTGCGGGTCCAGTGCAGGTAGGGCCCGTGCAGGACGGGTGGCTCGGCTTTGCAGCGGCAGTTCGCTTTGCCGCAACGCATGAGGCGGCTGGCCAGGGTGCCGGGCAGCGCGTAGCCGGATCCGATCAGGTCGGCGGCGACGCGCGTCCCAGCTGAGGGTGCTTGTTCCTTCGGCAATTCCAGGACCTCCTCCCGCGTGTCATGCCCTTCGGTTGTCAACCGAAGGATAGCGTGTGTTGTGCTGAACGCAAGCCCGAGCGAGGGGTTTCCTGATGAGCGATCACAACGATGACGGGGACGAGTTCGGGCTCTTGTCGCGGACCCTGGGTGGGCTGCCGATCGTGAACCACGTCCTGGACCGGCTCGGGCTGCCCGCGCTGCTGGCCGACGCGATGCCGGAGGATGACGCCCGCCTGAAACTGGCGCCGGCGGTCGCGATCCGGTTGGTGATCGCGAACCTGGTGCTGGGACGCGAGCCCCTCTATGGCCTGGGCGAGTGGGCCGGCCGTTACGACCCGGCGCTGCTCGGGCTCAGCGCAGGCGACCTCGCGGTGCTCAACGACGACCGGGTCGGCCGGGCCCTGGAGGCGCTTTTCGATGCCGACCGGGCCAGTTTGCTGACAGGCGTCGTGCTCCGGGCGATCGGCGAGTTCAGCATCGACACCCGCCAGTTGCACAACGACTCCACGTCCATCTCGGTGCACGGCGCCTACCGTGACGCGGCCGGCACCGCACGCGGTGGCAAGCCCACCGTCGCGATCACCTTCGGGCACTCCAAGGACCACCGCCCGGACCTCAAGCAGCTGGTCTGGATCTTGACCGTCAGCGCCGACGGGGCGGTCCCTTTGGCCTACCGGCTCGCCGACGGCAACACCAGCGACGACCCAACCCACGTCCCGACCTGGGAGGGCCTGGTCGACCTGCTGGGCCGCACCGACTTCCTCTACGTCGCGGACTCCAAGCTGTGCTCGCGCGCCGCGATGGGCCACATCGCCGGCCGGGACGGCAGGTTCGTCACGATCCTGCCGAGATCCCGCGCCGAGGACGGTGCGTTCCGCGAGCACCTGCAGACCCACGCCCCGACCTGGACCGAAGCGGCCCGCTGCCCTGGGGCGCGGCTCGGCGATCCCGACGAGATCTACTCCACGACGCCGGCGCCGCTGCCCTCAGCCGAGGGCTACCGGATCGTGTGGGTGCACTCCACCGCCAAAGCCAGCCGGGACGCCGCCACCCGGCAGGCCCGCCTCGAAGCCGGGCTGGCCGCCCTCGAAGCCCTCGACGCCAAGCTCGCGGGCCCGCGGAGCCGGTTCAAGACCCAGGTCGCGGTCGAGCAGGCCGCAACCGCCGCGCTCGCAGAGACCCACGCCGAGAAGTGGGTCACGTTCACCGTCACCGAGACCATCACCAAGAAGTACAAGCAGGCACGCGCCGGCAGACCCGGACCAGCCACGAACTACCGGGAGATCCTCACCAGCACCTTCAACGTTCAAGCCGACATCGCGCTGGACCGCGTCGCCTACGACGCCGCCAGCGACGGCTGCTTCCCGCTGATCAGCAACGACCGCGACCTGTCCGGCGCCCAGGTCCTCGCCGCCTACCGCTACCAGCCGAACCTGGAACGTCGCCACCACCTGCTCAAGAGCGTCCAAGACGCCGCACCCGTGCTGCTCCACAACCCAGCCCGGATCGAAGCGCTGTTCTGCTGCCAGTTCCTCGCGCTGCTCATCTGCGCGTTGATCGAACGTGAAGTCCGCAACGGGATGCGCCAAGCGACCCTGGACAACATCGCGCTCTACCCCGAGCTCCGCGACTGCAAGGCCCCATCCGCCGAGCGGATCCTGGAAATCTTCGCCGCAGTGGCCCGGCACCAACTCCACCGCGACGGCACCCTC
>JBPPNA010000085.1:0-4012 GCA_051306355.1 Acidimicrobiales bacterium
TGCCACGGTCGAGACGGTGCGCGCCGCAGGGGATGACTTCACCGAGATCGCCGACAACCTGGCCGATGCCCTCGGTGCGCTCACCGAGTCCACCGACTGGCTCATGACCAACGGCCTCGAGGACGTCCGCCACGCCCTCGCCGGCGCCACGCCGTACCTCCGCCAGTTCGGCATCGTGGCCGGCGGGTGGCTCATGGCCGAGTCCGCCATGGAGGCCGCCGGGATGGCCGACGCCGGCGGCTCCGGTTTCGACGACGAGTTCCTCTCGACCAAGGTCACCACGGCGCGCTTCTACGCCACCCAGATCCTCCCCCAGGCCGCCGGCCTGACCGGAGCGGTCACTGCGGGCTTCGAGGACCTGATGGCGATTCCCGCCGATCGCTTCTGAACCGCTGATCGCTCAGACGCGGGGAATGGCGTCGGCGACGTGATCGAAGAACTCGGTTCGATTGTCACCTCCGAGCAATGCTCCGACCGAGGCGATGAATGAGTTCGACGGCCGACGGGAGCGCGACCCCTCCACCGCGTCGTGGAGGGCGACGATCCGGTCGGGCAGGGAGGCCAAGGCTCAACCGCCCACCGAGGCGAACACCGGCGCTCCCAGCTCGTCGGGTAGGCGCCGGTTCGGCAGCGGTGCGGCTGGCCGCCTCAGCGCAGAGAGCGGAAGCAGTCGCGCACCTCGGTCACGTACAGCTCGGGCTGTTCCATGGCGGCGAAGTGCCCACCCCGGTCGAGGCGGTTGAAGTGGAGGAGCTCACCGAACTGCTTCTCCGCCCAGCGCCGTGACGTGCGGAAGATCTCCTCGGGAAAGATGCTGCAGCCCACGGGCACCTGGACCCGGTCGAAGGGCGGATTGGCGAAGCTCTCCCAGTAGAGGCGAGCGCTGGACGCGCCGGTCCCCGGGAGCCAGTAGAGCATGACGTTGTCGAGCAGCTCGTCGCGTGCAACTGCGCCATCCGGCGTGCCGTCGTTGTCGGTCCAGGCGTAGAACTTCTCCAGGATCCAGGCCGCCTGACCGGCGGGGGAGTCGACCAGGCCGTAGCCGAGGGTCTGGGGCCGCGTGCTCTGCTGCTTGGAGTAGCCAGACTCCTCCTTCTGGTAGTGATCGAGCGCGCCGAGCGCGTCGATTTCCTCGTCCTGGAGGTCGTCCATCGTGTCCGGATCCGGTAGCGCCAGCGGCATGTTGAGGTGGATGGCCATGCAGTGATCCGGGTTGCGGACCCCGATGGTGGTGGTGATCATCGATCCCCAGTCGCCGCCCTGGGCGAGGAAGCGGTCGTAGCCGAGGCGGGCCATCAGCACTCCCCAGGCATCGGCGATGCGGACCAGCCCCCACCCCGTCTCTGCCGGTTTGGCGGAGAACCCGAAACCGGGGATCGACGGGCACACCACGTGGAAGGCGTCGTCGGCCGACCCGCCGTGCGCGGTGGGATCGGTCAGCGGACCGATGACGTTCTGGAACTCCGCCACCGATCCTGGCCACCCATGGGTGATGACGAGCGGAAGGGCGTCCTCGTGCGGGGAGCGGACGTGCAGGAAGTGGATGTCGAGCCCGTCGATCTCGGTGGTGAACTGCGGGAAATCGTTGAGGCGCGCAGACCGGGCGGCCCAGTCGTACTCCTCGGCCCAGTACCGGCACACGTCCTGCACGTAGGCGAGGGGGATGCCCTGCGACCAGTCGTCGACGGGCTCGGCTTCCGGCCAGCGCGTGGCACGCAACCGCTGACGCAGATCGTCGATCACCTCGGCGGGGGTCTCGATGCGGAACGGCACGATGGCCTCGTCGGTCGACATGGGTGCTCCTGGGTCAGCGGTGGTCTTGGAGTACTGCGGCGGCCAGTGCAGGCCATGCCTCGGTGGCCCACGGACCGAAGTCTCGGTCGGTCAGAACCACGAGCCCGAGCCCACCGGGGCCGGCCTCCGGGTCGAACCAGACGAAGGTTCCGGACTGGCCGAAGTGACCCCAGGTGCGGACGGAGTTGTCGGGCGCGGTCCAGTGCGGCGACTTGTCCCCCCGCACCTCCACGCCGAGGCCCCAGGGGTTGGGGTCCTGGCTCCCGTAGCCGGGCAGGACTCCGGCGAGCTCCGGGAACGCCGGGCTCACCATCGCGTCCACGGTGGGGCGGGCGAGCAGGCGATGGTTCACGACCGCTCGCAGCACCGTGCACAGGTCGTGTATCGACGAGGCGTACCCGTGGGCCGGTGAGCCCGAGAGGTCGGTCGCTTCCAGGCCCAGCGATTGGACCAGGCCCAGGCGGGCGTAGTCGGCGAACGCCATCCCGCAGGCCGCGGCCACGTGATCGGCCAAGGCCTCGAACCCGGCGTTGGAGTAGATGCGTCGCCGGCCGGGAGGTTCGAGCACCTGGCCGTCCGGACCCAGGCCGCTGGCGTGGGCGAGGAGGTGCCGCACGGTCGATCCCTCGGGGCCGGCCTCGTCGTCGAGTCCTATCGACCCCTCCTCGACCGCCACGTGCACCACCACGGCTGCGAGGACCTTCGACACGGAAGCGAGGCGGAACGCTTCGTCTGCCGGGCCCCGCTCCTCACGGACCCCATCGGGGTCGAACACGGCCGCCGCCGCCGTGGGCACGTCCCACTCGTCGATTGCCTCGAAGGCTCCCATTCAGGATGCGTCCCAGATCATGGCGTGGTCGCCCTCACCGGCGAGGAGCGCGATGGGGTCGGTCTTGTCGACGTGGCCGATGAGGCCGTTGTAGGTGCCGTATCCGCACAGTCGCTGGAGCCTCGTGTCGAACCGAACCGCCATCTCGCGAGGGATGCCGAGCTGCTGGTTCTCCTGCTGGCGGATGTAGCCGGCGCAGTAGTTCGAGGCGATGCCCACCCGTCGTTCGTCGCTCCGGTTGGCGCCACCGCCGTGCCAGAGGCTGCCGTGCCAGATGAGCACGCTTCCCGCCGGCATCTCGGCGGGGATCGACTCGTGGTCGGTGCCGTACTCGGGTGACTCGTCGGCCAGGTGGGAACCGGGCACCAGCCGAGTGGCCCCGTTCTCCTCGGTGAAGTCGGTGAGGGCCCACATCGTGTTGCACACGGTGGGTGGATGGGGTTTGGGGAGGGGGATGACCTGGTCGTCGGCATGGATCGGCTGGGCCGACTCGCCGGGCCTGATGTCGATCGACGACAGCGAAGACAGCAGACACTGCGGATCGAGCACCCGCTCGACGACCGGGAGCGCGCACCCCGCCACGGGGATCTGCTCGAAGCAGGAACCCCGGACGAGCAGGTTGTAGATGCGGTAGGTGTTCGAACCCTCGAACGAGTTGGCGGCCGGTTCGACGTCGAGCTGTCCGATCAAGTCGTCGAGGCGGTCGAGAATGGTCTGTCCGGTGGCTGGCGCGAATGCATCCGGGACGATGGTGAAGCCCACCTCGGCGATGGCGTCAGCGTGGCGCGCCGCGTCGGCGTCGGTCAGGATCCGCATGGGAGGCGATGCTAGGCACCGGGGCGAGGGCGCGACGGCGTCCTCGGCTTCTCCCGAGTGCAGGTACCGAAACACTCCCGGAGGACGGTAGGAGTCTGATACCGATGGTGACCGAGGAACTCGCCGACCGGGTCGACCGAGAGTTGCCGTGACCACCGAGCTCCGGGACACGGTCCAGGCCGTGGTGCGCTCGATCCCCGCCGGCACCGTGATGAGCTACGGCGAGGTGGCGGCTGAAGCCGGACGACCCGGCGCGGCGCGCGCCGTGGGTCGGATCATGGCCACCAGCGACGGCGCCCTCCCGTGGTGGCGGGTGGTGACCGCCGCCGGGCGGCTGGTGCCGGGGCACGAGGCCGAGCACCGCCGTCGCCTGCGGGCCGAAGGAGTCACGGTTGGTGCGAGCGGTGTCCGACGCATGCGAAGCCGCTGACCTGCGCCTCTACACCGCGACTCTGCACCGCGACGCGGACCCCGACGATGGCGGCGTGACCCGGTTCCGCCACTAGCGTTGACGCCAACATGACGACATTCGCAGAACTCGGACTCGACGAAGACCTGGTCGAACTCCTCGCA
>JBPPNA010000124.1:0-12991 GCA_051306355.1 Acidimicrobiales bacterium
TTGACCACCTTGACCCGGGTGCGGTTGCCCACGACCTCGACGCCGTCCTTGAGGGACTCGATGCGACGGATGTCGAGCCGGACCGAGCTGTAGAACTTCAGCGCCCGGCCGCCCGGCGTGGTCTCCGGGGAACCGAACATCACGCCGATCTTCTCCCGCAACTGGTTGATGAAGATGCAGATGGTCTGGGACTTGGACAGGTTGCCGGTGAGCTTGCGCAGGGCCTGGGACATGAGCCGGGCCTGCAGGCCGACGTGGGTGTCGCCCATGTCGCCCTCGATCTCGGCCCGAGGGGTGAGGGCGGCCACGGAGTCGATCACGATGACGTCGATGGCAGACGAACGCACCAACATGTCAGTGATCTCGAGGGCCTGCTCGCCGGTGTCGGGCTGGGAGATGAGCAGCTCGTCGACGTCGACCCCGATGGCCCGGGCGTAGACCGGATCCATGGCGTGCTCGGCGTCGACGTAGGCGCAGATGCCCCCGTTGCGCTGGGCCTCGGCCACGACGTGCATGGCGAGGGTGGACTTGCCCGAGGACTCCGGGCCGAAGATCTCGGTGACCCGGCCCCGGGGCAGGCCGCCGATGCCGAGGGCGAGATCGAGGGCGAGGGCCCCGGTGGAGATCGACGCGATGTCCATCGACGCCTTCTCCCCCATCTTCATCACGGCGCCCTTGCCGAACTGCTTCTCGATGTTGCCGAGAGCCATGTCGAGTGCCTTGTCACGGTCCATTGGTGTTCCTTCCGAACGGTCGAACTGTCGGGCTGCGTACGCAGCGAGGTGCTCGTGGATGAAGATACGAAGGAGGTCTGACAGTTATCCGTGCCGGGCCGAGTCTGACCGGCGGCGAACGACAACAGCGTAACTTCGAACAGTCGTTCGATCAAGCATGCTGGGAACGAAGATCCCAGCCGCCCGAGAACGGACCGCGCCAACTGCCCGGTCCGGGTCCGGAGCGTGGTCCGGACCGGGTCCGGGCGTCGCCCACGGATTGCGGTCAGCCCAGGCGGAGGAGGCGGTGGCGGAGGGCGTCGAGGGCGGAGATGGCGGCGAACTGGCGGACGCGGTCGCGGTCGCCGGGCAACTGGATGCGCCGGACCTCGACGCCGCCACCGCCGATGTTCCCACCGATGTCGGAGGCGAAGAAGACGGTGCCGACGTCGTGGCCGTCCTGGGTGTCGGGTCCCGCCACGCCGGTGATGGCCAGGCCGACGTCGGCACCGAGCACCCGCCGGGCGCCGCTGGCCATCTCGGCGGCGGCCGATTCCGACACCACCGGCCCCTCGGTCACGCCCAGCACGTCGAACTTCACCTCCGACGCGTACGACACCACGGCGCCGCGGAACCACGCGCTGGCGCCGGGCACCGACACGATCCGCGATGCCACCAGCCCGCCGGTGACCGACTCGGCCAGCCCCAGTGTCCGACCCCGCTCCACCAGCAGCGCCCCGACGGCGTGCTCCATGGTCTCGTCGTCCACACCGAACACGAGCTCGCCGAGAACCGCTCGGAGCTCGCGCTCCTCGGCGTCGATCGCAGCCCAGGCCGAGGCGTCGTCGGCGCCCTTGACCGTGATCCGCACGCGGATGCCCTCGATACCGGAGGCGTTGAAGGCGATGGTGGCGTCGCCCGATTCGTCGAGCGCCTGCAGCCGGCCCTCGAGGCGCTCGGCCAGGCCGGACTCGGACTCGCCCCAGGTCCGCAGCGTCCGGGACACGATGGTCGACGTCGCGCCCGACCGCCGGCGGAGGTCGGGCAGGACGGCGCGGTCCACCATGTCGCGCATCTCGTGCGGCACACCCGGCACGGCGTAGACGATCTTGTCCGGCCCACTCGCGACGGGCACGGGGCAGATCAGCCCGGGTGCGGTCCCCCGCGTCTGGGGGATGACGGTAGCGCCGGCGGGCACGTCGGCCTGGCGCAGGTTGTTCTCCGGCATCGCTCGACCCCGGGCGGCGAACATCTTGCGGATGACCTCGGCGACGCCGTCGTCCCGGACGAGTTCGACGCCCATGACCTCCGCGACGGCCTCACGGGTGACATCGTCCTGGGTGGGCCCGAGCCCACCGCAGCAGATGACGGCATCGGCGCGGTCCAGGGACTCGCGCAGGCAGGCCACCATGCGGTCGTGGTTGTCGCCCACGCGCACCGAGCGCAGACAGTCGATCCCACCGAGTGCCAGCTGCTGGCCGATCCACGACGAGTTGGAGTCGACGACGGTGCCGAGCAGCAGCTCCGTCCCGATGGCCACCACCTCGCAGCGCATCTTCAGGCGCGTTCCCCGGTGCGGCTGAGCGAGCGGGTGCCGTCGGTCACGTAGGTGATGCCGGTGAAGACGGTGAGGGCCACGGCGGCCCACAGCACGGTGGTGGCGATCCAGGGGGCGTGCTCCATGGCCGGCGGGAGGAGGGCGAAACCGATGGCCACCTCCTGCACGACGGTCTTGACCTTGGCGGCGTAGCGGGCCGGCACGGCGATGCCCTGTCGGCCGTAGACGCTGCGGAACACCGAGATCCCCAGCTCCCGGACGGTGATGACGACGACGGGCAGCCACCAGAACGTGCCGGCGGCGACCAGGGCCCAGGCGGCTCCCAGCACGAGGATCTTGTCGGCGAGCGGGTCGAGGAACGCCCCGGATCGCGTCGTCCCGTGCCGGCGGGCCAGGTAGCCGTCGAGCCCGTCGCTGCCGGCCAGCACGATCCAGGCGGCCAGCGCCCAGTACGAAGCACCGTCGACGGCCACGAACGCCAGTAGCGGCAGGGCCAGGAACATCCGGGTGATCGTGATGACGTTGGCCGGCGTGGCCAGCGCGGACGCGCCGTACCGGCTGGCGGCGTTGCTCATCGAACCAGCCGCAGGTGCCGCTCTGGGACAGACCCGTTCCCGGACCCGTCGGCCACGATGGCGTACACGTCGGGGCCCTCGGCCGCCACGACCTCGACGTCGACGATCTCGCCGACCGGGCACGACCCGGGGAGGTTCACGACGCCGTCGATCTCGGGGGCCTCACGGTGCGAGCGACCAACGCCCGGCTCGTCGACCAGCACCGACACGGTCCGTCCCACGAGCGCGTCACGTCGGTAGGCGGTGATGTCGTCCTGCATGCCCCGCAGCTCCATCAGCCGCTCGTGCACCAACATGTCGGGCACCGATTCGTCGAGGTCGGCGGCGTAGGTGCCCTCCTCCTCGGAGTACGAGAAGAACCCGCACCAGTCGAGCTGCGCCTCCTCCACGAAGGCGAGGAGCTCGTCGTGGTCGGTCTCGGTCTCGCCCGGGTACCCGACGATGAAGTTGGAACGGAACACGGCATCGGGCTCACGGGCCCGGATGCCGCGGATGCGTTCGAGGTAGCGAGCACCGTCGCCCCATCGCCGCATGCGCCGGACGAGCGGGCGGGACACGTGCTGGAGCGAGAGGTCGAAGTAGGGCACGCCGGTGCGGCAGATGGCGTCGATGAGGCCGTCGGTCAGCTCGGACGGGTACAGGTACAGGAGGCGGACGCGATCGACGATGTCGGCCACCTCGTCGATCAGTTCGACGATCTGCTTGCGGCCCACGCCCTGATCGCGGCCATAGCTGGCCAGGTCCTGGGCGACGAGCACGATCTCGCGCACACCGCCCTCGGCCAGGGACTCAGCCTCTCCGACCAGCGCGTGACGGTCTCGGGAGCGCTGCTTGCCCCGGAACGACGGGATGGCGCAGAACCCACAGGCCCGGTCGCAGCCCTCGGCCACCTTGAGGTAGGCCCACGGGGCGGAGGGCGCGGGGCGGGCCATGTTGAGCAGGTCGAAGGCCGGGACAGGGGCCGGAACGGTGGCCGAAACAGGGGCCGCGCCGGCGCTTGGTCCGACCCCGAGACTGACCGGCACCCAGCCCCGTTCCTGCGACACGATGGGACCGCCGAAACCCACCACGCGGTCGACCTCGGGGAGCGACTCGGCCAGCTCCTCGCCGTAGCGCTCGGCCAGGCACCCGGTGACGACCAGTTCGGCGCCGTCCTGGCGGGTGTCGCTCAATCCGAGGATGGTGTCGATCGACTCCTGACGGGCCTCCTCGATGAACGCGCAGGTGTTGACCACGACGAGGTCGGCGGAGGCGGCGCTGGTCGCGGGGACGTAGCCGTCAGCGAGCAGCGACCCCGTGACCTTGTCGGAATCCACCGAGTTTTTCGGGCAACCGAGTGTCTCCACCCAGAATTTTCGGGGTGCCATCGACACGAAGGCTACCGGGATCCCAGGCGTTCCCAGGAGTTGTCGAGGTTCGGCCCGCTTCAGCGGCCGAATGCGAGTCCGAGGCCGGGGCGCGGCCACGAGACGCTGACCAGGCGACCGGTACCCGACAGCGTCACGTACGCCGTGCGCAGATCGTCGCCGCCGAAGCAGATGTTGGTCACCAGCGGGTCGTCCAGAGCGAGGTGCTCGACGGTGGCGCCGTCGGGTGAGACCTGGGTGATGCCGCCGTTGGCCAGCGTGGCGACGCAGACCCAGCCGTCGCCATCCACCCCGAGGGAATCGAACAACTGGTAGCCCTCGAGGCCGGCGAGGAGGTGCCCGCCCCCGGGTCCGAGCGGGTTGGCCTGGGCCTCGTCGAGGGTGCCCGGGCCCGAAAGGGGCCACTGCCACAGCCGGCCGGTGTGGGTCTCGGCGGCATAGAGCGTCGAGCCGTCGGGTGACAGGCCCACGCCGTTGGGGGCATCGACGGGGTGGATCTTCTCCACGCACGACGAGCCGTCGGCCAGCGCGTAGTGCAATCCGGTTCGGTCCGAGGAGCGCTCGTGGCGGACACCGTGGTCGGTGATCCAGAAGCCACCATCGGCGTCGAAGACGATGTCGTTCGGGGCCCGCAGCGGTACCGGCTCCCCGTCGGGCGTCTCGGACTCGGTGTAGAGCACCGTGACGTCGCCGGTGTCGAGGTCGATCCGCTGGATGTATCCGCCGGTCCACGCCGCAGGTACGTGGCCGGGGAAGGTGAAGCCCATGACCTCGGTCCACTCGAAGCAGCCGCCGTTGTTGCACACGTACACGGCGCCGTCGGGTCCGAACGCGGCACCGTTCGGCCCGCCGCCGAGGTCGAAGCGCCGACGGACGGCGCCGTCGGCCTCGAGCCAGGTCAACGTTCCCCGCTTGATCTCCACCAAGAGGACCGATCCGTCACTGAGCGCGATGGGACCCTCCGGGAACTGGAGGTCGGATGCGATCTCGGTGACGTCGGTCATGGCGGCATCCTGCCAGAGCGGCACCACCGACATTCGGCCCGTGCCCCGCCTCGATACCGACCAGATCCGAACGGCGGGTCTGACGTGGAGATCAGGCCAGCAGCGGGAGGGCGACGGCGTAGACGACGAGCAGGCCGATGGCCTCGGGGCGCACCACCCGGCGACCGGTGAACATGAAGAACCAGGCTCCGAACGCGACGACGACCATGACCACGGTGGCGGTGCCGGCCAGCTCGACGTCGGTGAGGTGGCCGGGTCCGAGGAGGCCGGCGACGGCACCAACGCCGAGGCTGTTGAACAGGTTCGAGCCGAGGAGGTTGCCGACGATCAGCTCCTCCTCGCCCTTGCGGGCCGCCGAGATGGCGGTGACCAGCTCCGGCAGCGATGTCCCGAGGGCGATCAGGGTCAGCCCGATGAACCCCTCGCCCAGTTCGAGGATCTCGGCGATCTCTGACGCACCCTCGACGGTGATCTGCGCCCCCGCGATGACACCGACAAGGCCGAGCAGCGTCCGGATCACCTCGTGCCGGAGGGTGACCGCCTCGTCGTCGGTGAAGAACTCCTCCACCTCGCTGGCCAACTCATCGCTGCCGCCACGGGGACCGGTGAAGAGGTAGACGATCGCACCCACCAGGGTGACGAGCAGGACCGCACCCTCCCACCGCTCGAGACCGTCCTGGATGAACACGGCGAAGAGCACCACCGCCCCCGTCGACAGCGGCGCCTCCCGCCGCAGGATCGACGAGTCGATCTTCATCACGCACAGAAGTGCGGCGACGCCCAGGACGAGGCTGAGGTTCGCCACGTTGGACCCGATGATGTTGCCGGCCGCGATGTCGAGCTTGCCCTGGGTGGAGGCGATGGCGGAGACGACCATCTCGGGTGCGCTGGTGCCGAAGCCGACGACGACAGCGCCGATGAGGACCGGCGGCACGTTGAGGGCGGCCGACAGGCGGGCGGCACCGGCGACGAAGTGGTCGGCCGCCTTCACCAACAGGAACAGCCCGACGGCGACGGCAACGAGGGCGACCAACACGGCGGTCAGGATGTCGCACGCCGGCCCGGCACGACGAGTCGCACCATCGCCCCAGCGATCTGGCAGGCGCTGCGGAACAACGCACCCGCGTCGTGGTGTTGGGCGGGACATGGCCGACGACCCGACCTCCACCCACGCCATCCGCTTCTCCGAGATCGGAGGACCCGACGTGCTCTCGTGGGATGAGGTGGACCTGCGCTCACCCGGCAACGGCGAAGTGCTCGTGCGACACACCGCCGTCGGGCTGAACTTCGTGGACACCTACTTCCGCTCCGGCCTGTACCCGGCCCGACTCCCGAGTGGCCTGGGCATGGAGGCGGCAGGCATGGTCGAGGCCGTCGGTCCCGGTGTCGACCTTCTCGCCGTGGGTGACCGGGTGGCCTACGGCACCGGCCCGATGGGCGCGTACGCCGAAGCCGTGGTCGTGCCGGCGAGCGGTCTGGTGCGTGTCCCCGACGACGTCGGCGACCGGACCGCCGCAGCAGCGATGCTCAAGGGGCTCACCGTGCAGTACCTCATCCGCCAGATCCACGACGTCGGCCCCGACACGGTGCTCCTCGGGCACGCGGCCGCGGGCGGCGTCGGCCTCATCCTCGGGCAGTGGGCCAAGTCGCTGGGCGCCACGCTCATCGGCACGGCCAGCACCGAAGAGAAACGCGCCCTCGCCCTGGCCAACGGGTACGACCACGTCATCGCCTACCGCGACGACGGGGTCGATGTGGCCGCCGAGGTCCGGGCCCTGACCGACGGTCGCGGCGTCGACGTGGTCTACGACGGCGTGGGCGTCGACACCTGGGAGGCCTCACTCGACTCGCTCCGCCCCCGGGGGCTGCTGGTCACCTACGGCAACGCGTCCGGCCCGGTCCCGCCGTTCGCCCCGTCGCTCCTGGCGGCCAAGGGCTCGCTCTTCATCACGCGACCGACCCTGGCGAACTACGCCGACACCCCCGCGCGGACCAGGGCCATGGCCGACGACCTCTTCGCCGTCCTCATCTCCGGCGCGGTCGATGTCCGTGTCGACCAGACGTACCCCCTCGCCGAGGCGACCCGGGCCCACGAGGACCTCGAGGCCGGCCGCACCACCGGCTCCACCGTCCTCCTCCCCTGACCCGCCAGACACCGCAACACCGCAAACCGCAACACCGACGGCACCGACGGCATCTGGCAGGCGCTCCGGAGCATCGCCCACCACCTGAGCCCGAGGCGTGACGCAGCGCCTGCCCGATCGGGGTGGGGTGGGGTCAGGTCCTGGTGAGGAGCTCGTCGAGCTCGGTCTCGGTCATCAGGACGTCGCGGGCCTTGGAGCCGATCGACGGGCCGACCACGCCGCGCTGTTCGAGGATGTCCATGAGCCGTCCGGCCCGGGCGAAGCCGACCTTGAGCTTGCGCTGGAGCATCGACGTGGAGCCGAGCTGGCTGCGCACGATGAGCTCCATGGCCTGGAGGGCGAGGTCGTCGTCGTCCTCGTCGCCGGTACCGCCGCCGGGGAGCACGGCGCCGGCGTCGCTGCCGGTCTCGCCCTGCACCTCCTCCACGTAGCTGACCTCGGGCGACTGCTGCTTCCAGTGCGCCACCACGGCCCGGACCTCGTCCTCGGTGACCCAGGAGCCCTGGATGCGATGGGGGCTGGAACTGGTGGGGCCGAGGAACAACATGTCGCCCTTGCCCACGAGTCGTTCGGCACCCACCTGGTCGAGGATGACCCGGGAGTCGGTGGCGCTGGAGACGGCGAAGGCGAGGCGGGCGGGGACGTTGGCCTTGATGACGCCGGTGATGACGTTCACCGACGGACGCTGGGTGGCGATGATGAGGTGGATGCCGACGGCGCGGGCCATCTGGGCGATGCGACAGATCGAGTCCTCGACGTCGCGGGCGGCCACCATCATGAGGTCGGCCAGCTCGTCGACCACGATGATGACGAACGGCAGGCGCTGGTACTTGGGCTCGGGCTCGACGTCGGGGGCGCCGCTGCTCCGCACGCTGTCCTCGGTGAACTCGTCGAGGTCGCCCCGGTCGTAGGCCTCGTTGTAGCCGGTGATGTCGCGAACGCCGATCTCGGAGAGCAGGTCGTAGCGCCGCTCCATCTCCTTGACCGCCCACGACAGCGCGTTGGCCGCCTTCTTCGGGTTGGTCACAACCTGGGTGAGCAGGTGCGGGAGGCCGTCGTACTGGCCCATCTCCACCCGCTTGGGGTCGATGAGGATCATGCGCACCTGGTCGGGCGTGGAGCGCATCAGGATCGACGTGAGGATCGAGTTGAGGCAGCTCGACTTGCCCGCGCCGGTGGCCCCCGCGATGAGGATGTGGGGCATGGCGGCCAAGTTCATGAGGTTGGCCTTGCCCGAGATGTCGCGACCGACGGCCACCTCGAGGGGGTGCTCGGCGGCCGCGGCCTCGGTGGAGGCGAGGATGTCGCCGACGGCGACGAGCTGACGCCGGGCGTTGGGCACCTCGACGCCGATGGCCTGCTTGCCCGGGATGGGGGCGAGGATGCGCACGTCGGGCGTGGCCATGTTGTAGGCGATGTCCTTGGCCAGGCTGGTGACCTTGTTGACCTTGACTCCGGGACCGAGCTCGAGCTCGTAGCGGGTGACGGTGGGGCCGACCACCATCCCGACGAGACGGGTCTCCACGCCGTGCTGGGCCAGGGATGCCTCGAGCCGGCGACCGTCGTCCTCGACCGCCTTGCGATCGACCTCCGCCTTGCCGGTACGGATCAGCAGCTTGGACGGGGGGAGCTTCCACGTGCCGGCGGTGGGTGCCAGGCGCAGGTCGAGCTGTTCGGGTTCGACGGCAGCCTCGGGTTCGGGGAGTCGGAGGTCGACCGGGCCCCGGTCCTCGGCCATCGGTTCGGTGGGCAGGGGCTCGTCGAGGTCGTCCGCCCCGTCGTAGGGCAGGTCGTTCCCGCCGATCGTGACATCGACTCGGTCGGGGTCGGCGTCGCCGTCGACGCCCGACCGGAGCTGGAACAGGGAGGCGAGAGTGGACCGGACGGCCTCGTGGAGGGGCCGGAAGGTGGCGGCCGCTCCTCCGGCTGCGACCCGCACCGGGATGCGGGTGATGACGAAGAAGGCGATCACGGCGAGCGTGGCCAGCACCACGACGGCCCCCCAGGTGGCAGCCACGGTCACGAGCGGTCCGCCGATGGCCATCCCGACGAGCCCGCCGGCGCTGCCCCACTCGTCGAGTCCGTCGTCGAGGGCCGGAGCGCCCCGGCCCACGTGGAGCAGACCGGTGGCGGCGATGCCGAGCAGCGTCCCGCCCACCGCGAGGTGGGCCCGACCGAGCGCACCCTCGCCGGTGACGGGGTCGTTGTCGCGGATGAGGGCGATGCCGATGAGCACGAGCACCGGCGGCACCAGGACCCCGCCGAGGCCGAACGAGCCGCTGGCGGCGGCGGCGAGCCACCGGCCGACGGGGCCGGCGACGTCGGCGTACAAGCCGGCGCCGGCGATGGCGGCGACCCCGATCAGGGCGAGGCCGGCGACGTCGGCGTAGCGGCCCTCGAAGGCGGTACCCACGGTGGCCTGGACGCGCGTGGTGGACGACGACGCCGGCTTCTTCTTCGTCGACCGGGACCGACTCGCCGGCGCGCGCTTCTTCGCCGGCTTCGTGTTGGCGCGGGATCGTGTGGCTGCCACAGTGCCCACAACGCTAACAGGAGCCACACCACCCACGGTGGTTGCTCCTGCAGGGTGGCAGCCTGCGATGCTCGGGTATCGCTCAGGCCTCGAGGACGACCGGCACGATCATGGGCTTGCGCTTGGTCTCCTTGTTGACGAAGCGGCCGGCGGAGCGCCGGACGGCCCGCTGGACGGCCTCGATGTCGGTGAGGTCCTTGACCTCGCCGATGGCCTTCTCCACGGCGGCGGAGCAGTCGGCCAGGAGACCCTCGGCCTCGGCCTCGTAGACCCAGCCACGCGTGACGATCTCGGGCGCGTTGAGCGTGGCGCCGGTCTCGACGTCGATGGTCACGATGACCACCACCACGCCCTCGTCGGCCAGGACGCGTCGGTCACGCAGCACGCCCTCGGCCACGTCGCCGGCAATGCCGTCGACGTAGAAGTACCCGGCCGGAACCTTGCCGATGGCGCGCAGACCGTTGTCGTTCAGCTCGAGCTGGTGGCCGTCCTCGCACACCCACACGTGGTCCGGCGCCAGACCCATCTTGCGGGCGATCTTGGCGTGGGCCACGAGGTGGCGGTACTCGCCGTGCACCGGGATGAACCACTCCGGCTTCACGATCGAGTGGTACGTCTTGAGCTCCTCGGACTTGGCGTGGCCGGTGGCGTGCACGTCGGCGATGCCGGAGTAGACGACGTCGACACCCTGGCGCACCAACCCGTCGATCACCTTCGACACGTTCATCTCGTTGCCCGGGATGGGGTGCGACGAGAGGATGACGGTGTCGTCCGGGGTGAGGGTCAGCCAACGGCTCTCGGTGGCGGCCATGAGCGTGAGGGCCGACATCGGTTCACCCTGGCTCCCGGTGGAGATGATGCAGATCTCGCCCGGCTCGTACTTGTCGATCTGGTCGATGTCGATGAGCGACTCCTCGGGGATGTCGAGCAGGCCCATCGAGCGGGCGAGCTTGACGTTCTTCTTCATCGACATGCCGAGGGTGGCGACCTTGCGGTCGAAGGCGATGGCGCCGTTGGCGATCTGCTGCACGCGATGGATGTGGCTGGCGAAGCACGCCGTGATGATCCGCCGACCCTCGTGGGCGTGGAACAGGTCGTAGAGGACTTGGCCCACGGCGGTCTCGGTGGTGGAGTGCCCGGGCTCCTCGGCGTTGGTGGAGTCGGCCAGCAGCAGACGGACGCCCGGATCGTGGCCGAGGGACCCCAACCGGGAGAGGTCGGTGAGGCGGCCGTCGACCGGCGTGAGGTCGATCTTGAAGTCGCCGGAGTGGAGCAGCACGCCCTGTGGGGTGTGGAAGGCGGTGGCGAAGCCGTGGGGAACCGAGTGGGTGACGGGGATGAACTCGCAGTCGAACGGGCCGATCTTGCGCCGTTCACCGTCGGTCACGGGGATGAACTCGGTGCGGTCGAGCAGCCCGGCCTCCTCGATGCGGCTCTTGGCCATGCCGAGGGTGAGGGCCGAGCCGTACAGCGGGACGCTGGCGTCACGCAGCAGGAACGAGAGCCCGCCGGCGTGGTCCTCGTGGGCGTGGGTGAGGATGCAGCCCTCGATGCGGTCGACGTTGTCGTACAGGTAGGTGAAGTCGGGCAGGACGAGGTCGATGCCCAACATGTCGAGGTCGGGGAACATCAGACCGCAGTCGATGAGCATGATGCGGCCGTCGATCTCGATGCAGGCACAGTTGCGACCGATCTCGCCGAGGCCGCCGAGGAACGTGATCTTCACCGGAGCAGGCATGGCCCGCACGGTACCTGGCGAGCGGTCGCGCTCAGTCGGTCAGCAGACCCCAGACCCGTCGTGCCTCGTCCTCGAGACCGTCAGGCGTGGGGCCCATCGGGGGACGGCACTCCCCCGCCGGGAGGTCGAGCGTGCGCAGCATCGCCTTGGTGGGCACCGGGTTCGGCGCCTCGAGCGACGACTCGAAGTCGTACGACGGCAGCAGCCGCTGGTTGATGCGCCGGGCCTCCACGATGTCGCCGGCGTCGAAGGCATCGAACATCGCCTTCAGCTCCACGCCGGCCCAGTGCGCGGCGACGCTGATGACGCCACCTGCGCCCACGGCGAGCAGCGGCAGGGTGAGGTTGTCGTCGCCGGAGTAGATCTCGAAGTCGTCGGGCGCCTCGGCCGCGAGCACGGCTGTCTCCGCCGGGCTCCCGGCGGCATCCTTCACGGCCACGATCGTGTCCACCTCATGAGCCAGGGTCACGATGGTCGACGTGTCGACCTTGCGGCTGGTCCGACCGGGGATGTCGTAGACCACGATGGGCAGGTCGGTGGCCGACGCGATGGTGCGGAAGTGGTTGTCGAGTCCGGCCTGGGACGGCTTGTTGTAGTACGGCGTCACCACGAGGAGACCGTCGACGCCGATGCCGGCTGCGGCCTCGGACTGGCGGATGGCGTGCGCCGTGTCGTTGGAGCCCGTGCCGGCCAGCACGGGGACGTCGACCGCCTGGCGAACCGCCCGGAACAGGTCGATCGACTCCGCCGAGGACAGGGTGGGCGACTCGCCCGTGGTCCCGTTCACCACGAGGCCGTCGCTGCCGTGGTCGACCAGCCAGCGAGCCAGCCGCTGGGCGCCGTCGACATCCAGGCCGCCGTCGCGGTCGAACGGGGTGACCATGGCGGTGAGGACCCGACCGAACCGGGATGCGGGCAGCGTGCCCATCTAGGACGTCCTTCCAGGGGTGCGCTCGATGTCGAGCGTCGCGAGCAGATCTGCGTGGAGCGCGAGCAGGCGCAGGGAGGAGGAGTGGGCCACTCCCGCGACGCTACCGCCGGGTCAGCGAGGGCCGCGGAGCAGCCGGCCGGGGAGCGCTCCCGTGAACCGGTCGTCCTCGACGGTGACCTCGCCGGCGCAGATCGTGTAGCGGTAGCCGTGGGCTCGTTGCAGCAGGCGTCGTGCCCCTGATGGCAGGTCGTGGACGATCTCGGGCTGTTCCACGCCGAGCCCGTCGTAGTCGATGATGTTCACGTCGGCCCGCATGCCCGGTGCCAGCAGGCCCCGGTCGGCGAGGCCGTAGAACTCGGCGGTCTCCCGGGTCTGGCGCCGGACCACGAACTCGAGTGGGAGGGTGCCGGTGCCCTGGGTGCGGTCGC
>JBPPNA010000153.1:0-8371 GCA_051306355.1 Acidimicrobiales bacterium
CCTGGCGTGGCCGAACGTCTCGGAATCGGACCGGACCAGTGCCTGACCCGAAATCCGCGGATCGTCTACGGCCGGATGACCGGTTGGGGCCAAGCGGGCCCGTACGCCCAGGCGGCCGGCCACGACATCAACTACATCGCGCTCGCCGGTGCCCTCGAACCTCTGGGGCGCGCCGGTCAGGCGCCGGTGCCACCGCTGAACCTGGTCGGCGACTTCGGCGGCGGCGGGATGTTCCTCGCCTTCGGCATCGTCTGTGCCCTGCTCGACGCCCAGCGGTCTGGCGAGGGCCAGGTGGTCGACGCCGCCATGGTCGACGGCGCCGCCGTCCTCACCACGATGTTCCACGCATTTCGCGCCATGGGGATCTGGAACGACGAGCGAGGCACGAACCTGCTCGACACCGGTGCCCACTTCTACGACGTCTACGAGACCAGCGACGGCGAGTACGTCTCGGTCGGTTCGATCGAGCCGCAGTTCTACGCCGAGCTGCTCGAGCTGTCCGGACTCGGCGCGCAGGACGACCTGCCCCATCAGATGGATCGCGACCAGTGGCCGGCGATGAAGGCGCGCATCGCCGACATCTTCCGCACCAAGACCCGCGACGAGTGGTGCGAGATCATGGAGCACACCGACGTGTGCTTCGCCCCGGTCCTCAGCATGGATGAGGCGCCCAGGCACCCACACAACGTCGAGAGAGAGACGTTCGTCGAGCGCAACGGCGTGGTGCAGCCGGCGCCGGCTCCCCGTTTCTCCCGCTCGATCCCGGAGATCCAGCGCCCGCCCTCGCACGCAGGCCAGCACACCGACGAGGTGCTGACCGAGTTCGGGATCGGCGCCGACCGGATCAGCGAGCTGCGCGCTTCGGGTGCCATCGCGTAGCAGAATCGGCAGACTCGGGCGATGGCGACCATCGTGGCGTTCCACGCCCACCCCGACGACGAGTCCATCAGCACCGGCGGCACGCTGGCACGCGCCGCAGCGGAGGGCCATCGCGTCGTGCTGGTCTTCGCGACCAGGGGCGAGTGCGGCGAGGTTCCCGACGGCTACCTGGATCCCGGCGAGGAACTGGGCGCCCGGCGCGAGCAGGAGGTCGCGGCGTCGGCGGCCGCCCTCGGGGCGCACCGCGTGGTGTTTCTCGGCTATCGCGACTCCGGGATGGACGGCGAACCGACCAACGACGAGCCCTCGTGCTTCTGGCAGGCCGAGGTTGCCCGGGCCGCGGAGCAGCTGGCGGCGATCTTGCGCGAGGAGTCGGCCGAGGTGTGCACCGTCTACGACGACCACGGGGGCTACGGCCACCCCGACCACGTCCAGGTCCACCGGGTGGGCGTTCGGGCAGCCGAGCTGGCCGGGACGCCGCACGTGCTCGAGGCCACCTTCAACCGGGACCACATCCGCCGGCTCATGGAGGAGGCCGCGGCGTCGCCGGACGGGGCACCCGAGGGTGCCGAGACCCCCGACATCGACGGCGCCTCCTTCGGCAGCACCGACGACCAGATCACGACCAGGATCGACGTGACTCCATGGCTGGACCACAAGCGGGCGTCGATGGCCGCCCACGGCAGCCAGATCGCCGAGGAGCACTTCTTCCTCAGCTTCGACGACGAACAGTTCGCCGTCGCCTTCGGAGCCGAGTGGTTCATCCGTCGTGGCGCTCCCGTCGGTGGCCCGATCGATGGTGTGGACGACTGGCTCCTCCCACCGGAGAACAACCAGGATGGGCGCTGAACCTGCCGCCTCCGAGGAGCCGCACCGTGACCGTCATCAAGATCAACGCCATCACCGTTCCCGAGGGCTCGGGTGACGAGTTGGCCAAGCGGTTCGCCGCACGAGCTGGTGCCGTCGACGGCCAGGCGGGCTTCGAGGGCTTCGAGCTCCTCCAGCCCACCGACGACCGCAACGTCTGGCTGGTCGTGACCCGGTGGGCCGACCAGGACTCCTTCGACGCCTGGGTGTCCTCGGCCGATTTCGCCCACGGGCACAAGGGAGCTGATCGCCCCACCGACGGCGGTGGCCCGGTCTCGGTCTCCGCCGAGCTCTGGAGCTACCAGGTCGCCGGCGGCTCGGCGGGCAACCCCAGCTGATCGCCTCGGGCTGATCGGAGTGCTCCGCACCCTGCACGCGACGAACGCCTGGTTCGTCGTCCTCGCCAACGCGTTCGTGGGTTGCTGGGCGCTGGCCGCCCACTGGTGGGAGCCGGCCCGCCGCCGTGCCCTGTGGATCGCCACTGCCTCGGCGGAGGCCGCCATCGTCGTGGAGGTCGCCCTCGGTGTCGCGCTGCAGGCGGGCGAAGGCCCGGTCCTCGACCAGTTCCATGCCTTCTACGGCTTCGTGGCCTTCGCCACCGTCGGCATCATCTACAGCTACCGCAACCAGGTGTACGAGTACCGCTATTTGCTCTACGGCGGTGGCGGCCTGTTCCTCATGGGTCTCGGACTGCGGTCGTTGCAGTTCGCCGGAGAGGGCTGAGCCACCCCGAGCGCGCCACTAGGGTCGATCCGTGATCGTCGTCGCCGTCGGGTGTTTCGTCCTCGCCGTCGTGGCGGGCATCGCCTGGTGGCGGGCCGGGCAGCGACTCGACGCCCTCCAGGCCGAGTTGCGCACCATGGGCCACGAGCGGGATGCCAGCCGGACCGACGCGGCGGCAGCCCGCGCCGACGCCGATCGCACCGCCATCGAGCGCGACGACGCCCACGAGCGGGTGCAGCGAGCTCGGCGCGACGCGGCCGAGGTGGCCAATCGACTCCGGGACGAGAGCGCGGCCCGAGCCGTCGCCGAAGGGGCGCTGGAGGAGGAGTCCGAACGACGGACGGCGATCGCGGCCGAGCTGGACGAGGCACGAGCACGGCTGGCCCAGTCGGTGGTCCACGCCGGCGACTCGCCCGACGCAGGAACGGTCGGCGTGCTGTCGTCATCGACCTTGGCGAGGGTCGGCCAGATCTGGCGGACGAGCATCTCCCTCGGCCTCGAGCGAGCATCGCCGCTCGATGGCGCAGACGATCCGTTGCGGACGGCAGTGGAGATCGTGATCGAGGCGGCACGCGAGGAGGCGGGAGCCGATATCGACCTGCAGTGGACGCCGGACGCTCCCATGCCGGTCGAGACGGGCCTGGTCGTGCTCGCCCTGGTCGAGTCGATCATCGCTGCAGTGGCGAAAGCCGCCCGATCGACCGCGGTGCATGTCGGCTACGACGGCGACGATGTCGAGGTGCGCTTCGACGCCGTCGACGACGACGGTGAGACCTTCGAGATCGAGGTGCCTGCCGCCCTCGCCGCCGGCCCCGGGCGGGCGCTGATCAGAGGTGGACGACGGGACAGGTGAGCGTGCGGGTGATCCCGCCGATCATCTGCACCTTGCTGACCACCATCTTGCCCAGCTCGTCGACCGTGCTCGACTCGGCGCGAGCGATGACGTCGTACGGGCCGGTCACGTCCTCGGCAGCCACGACGCCGTCGATCCCGCCCACCTCGGCGGCCACCTCGGCGGCCTTGCCGACCTCGGTCTGGATGAGGATGTATGCACTCACAGCCATGACGGACTCCTCGTCGTGCTCGTCGGGTCGGGGCCGGACCCTAGCCGGGCGCGGCACGGGCCCGCCGTGGGGGCGAGCCCGTGCGTGTCGACGGTGTTCCGGAATGGGAGGCGTTCTGGACCCGACTCGCGCCAACCAGCTCGACACGCCAACCAGCTCGACCGAGACGAGTCCAGAACGGTGATCTTCGTGACTACGAGCTGAGGCGCTTCTCCAGCTCCTCGAGCTGCGCGCGGAGCGTGTCGGGAAGGCGATCCCCGATCATCTCGAACTGGGCCTCGATGAGGGGGATCTCCTGGCGCCATGACTCTGCATCGACCGACAGCAGCTCGTCGAGCACGTCGGGATCGATGTCGAGGCCGGTGGTGTCGATGGCATCGGTCGTCGGCACGAGCCCGATCGGGGTCTCGACCGCCTCGGTCTGACCGTCGTCGAGCCGCTCGAGCACCCACTTGAGCACCCGGCTGTTGTCACCGAAGCCCGGCCACAGGAACGAACCGTCCTCACCGCGACGGAACCAGTTGACCCAGAACAGTTTCGGAAGCGTCGCCCCGTCTCGCTCGCCGATGTCGAGCCAGTGTTGCATGTAGTCGCCCGCGTTGTACCCGATGAAGGGGAGCATGGCGAAGGGATCGAAGCGGACCTCGCCGACCTTGCCGGCGGCGGCCGCCGTCTTCTCCGAGCTCATGATCGAACCCAGGAACACCCCGTGCTCCCAGTCACGGGCCTCGGTCACCAGCGGCACGTTCGACGCCCGACGTCCGCCGAAGAGGATGGCCGAGATCGGCACGCCCTTCGGATCGTCGAACTCGGGGGCAATGACCGGGCACTGCGACGCCGGAGCGGTGAAGCGGGCATTGGGGTGGGCGGCGGGGGCATCGGACTCGGGCGTCCAGTCGTTCCCCTTCCAGTCGATGAGGTGGGCGGGCGGCTCCGAGAGGCCCTCCCACCACACGTCGCCATCGTCGGTCTTGGCCACGTTGGTGAAGATCGAGTTCTCGTCGACCGATCGCAGGGCGTTGTGGTTGGTCTCCTCGCTCGTGCCCGGGGCGACGCCGAAGAAGCCGGACTCGGGGTTGATGGCGTAGAGCTGGCCGTCGTCACCGAACTTGAGCCAGGCGATGTCGTCGCCGACGCATTCCACCTTCCAACCGGGCAGGGTGGGCACGAGCATGGCCATGTTGGTCTTGCCGCAGGCCGAGGGGAACGCAGCGGCGATGTACTTCTTCTCGCCGTCGGGCGGGGTGATGCCGATGATGAGCATGTGTTCGGCCATCCAGCCCTCCTCTTGGGCCATGGTCGAGGCGATGCGCAGGGCGAAGCACTTCTTGCCGAGGAGGGCGTTGCCGCCGTAGCCGGACCCGTAGGACCAGATCTCGCGGTCCCCGGGGAAGTGGCAGATGTACTTGTTGTCGGCGTCGCACGGCCACGCCACGTCCGGGCGCTCGGTGCCGTCGGCGTCGACCAGTGGGTAGCCGACGGAGTGCAGGCAGCGGACCCAGTCACCGTCACCGAGGACATCGAGGGCGCCCTGGCCCATGCGGGTCATGATCTTCATGTTGACGACCACGTAGGGGCTGTCGGTGAGCTGCACGCCGATGTGGGCGATGGGCGAACCGAGCGGACCCATCGAGAAGGGGATGACGTACATCGTCCGGCCGCGCATGGCGCCCCGGTAGAAGGAGAGCACCTCCTCCTTCATCTCCGCCGGGGCCCGCCAGTTGTTGGTGGGCCCAGCGTCGATCTCGCGCTCGGAGTTGATGAAGGTCCGCTCCTCGACCCGGGCCACGTCGGCGGGGTCGGAGTTGCACAGGAACGAGTTGGGACGCTTCCCGTCGTCGAGGCGGGTGAACGAACCCTGTTCGACGAGGAGGCTCGTGAGGCGCTCCCACTCCTCATCGGAGCCGTCAGCCCACTCGATGGCGTCGGGCTGGAATATCTCCGCCCACTCTGCGACCCAGGCCTTGAGCTTCTCGTTCTCGGTCGTCGCCGACATGATTTCGCCTTTCGTCGCGCCGTTGCGACTCAGTCGGGGGACCGGACCGCAGAGCGGTCAGATCCCGATCTCCAGGGGCACGTCGTCCTGCGGGAAGCGGGGCGTGCTCATGTCCACTTCGGATCCCAGGCGCAGGCCGTGGGCCCGGCCGTCGTCGTCGATGTCGAAGACGACTCGCTGCCCTTGACGGAGCGTCCGGAACACGGAGCCGGCCAGCGCGCCCGGCGCGAGATCGAACTCGGAGAAGTCCGTGTCGGTGAGGATCACGCCGTCGCCGGTGCCCGGGTCGTACGCCTTGATCACACCCTGCACGTGTCTCCACCTCGCACGATCCGTCTGCCTCCGGGGTCTGGGCAACCGGTCGTTCGACCGGATCCGGTCACCCTAACCCTGGCCCCTCGCGAGGTACCACACGGGCGGTCGGTAGGGTTGCCCGCCGATGACGGCCATCGAGCAACTGGATGCAGGGGATCTCGGGCGCGCCGTCGTCGCGTTCGGTGAAGCGCTGTCCACCCACAAGGAGGCCCTCAACCGCCTGAACGTCTACCCGGTGCCCGATGGTGACACCGGCACCAACATGACCTTGACGGTGCGGTCGGTGGTCGAGGCGGTCGAGGCGGTCGGCGACGGTGCCGACATGGCCGCCGTGTGCAAGGCCGTGGCCCACGGGTCCCTCATGGGGGCCCGGGGCAACTCCGGCGTGATCCTGTCCCAGCTCCTCCGGGGAATGACCGAGATCGTGCGCGACCACGACATCGTCGACGGCCGTGTCTTCGCCGACGCCATCACACGCGCCTCCGAGCTCTCCTACGAGGCCGTCCAGCGGCCCGTGGAGGGAACCATCCTGACGGTGGTGCGCGAGGCCGCGGACGTCGCCCGGGCCGCGGCCGACGACGGCCGTTCGCTGCTCGACGTCCTCGACGCGACGCGGCGCGCCGGTCAGGCGTCGCTCGACAACACCCCCGAACTTCTCGTTGTCCTGAAGGAGGCCGGGGTGGTCGATGCCGGCGGGGCCGGCTTCCTCCTCCTGCTCGACGGCCTGCTCCAGGTGGTCGACGGGCGAGCCGTGCCGGCGCCACCCGAGGCCCCCGAGTCGATGGGGACCCGACCGCAGGCCGCCGGGCGGGAGGTGACGCCGGAGACGGGCAAGCATGTGTCCGAGCTGCAGTACGAGGTGATGTACCTGCTCGAGGCGCCCGACGAGGCCATGCCTGCCTTCCGCGAGGTCTGGGCCGGCATCGGCGACTCGATCGTCGTGGTGGGCGGCGAGGGCATGTACAACTGCCACATCCACACCGACGAGATCGGTGCCGCCATCGAAGCCGCCATCGAGATCGGTCGACCGTGTCAGATCCGGGTCACCGACCTGCTGGACGAGCTCCACGAGATCGAGGAGGAGCGCTGGGTCCGAGAAGCCGGCACCGACGCGGGCCCCGAACCCGTTCCCGTGCCCTGCGGTGTCGTGGCGGTCGCCACGGGCGAGGGCATCCGGCGCATCTTCACCAACCTGCGCGTGCAGCAGGTGGTCACCGGGGGCCAGTCGATGAATCCGTCGACGGCGCAGCTCCTCGAGGCGGTCGAGGCCGTCCCGGCACCGGAGGTGGTGATCCTTCCCAACAACAAGAACATCATCGCCGTGGCCGAACAGGTCGACGAGCTCACCGACAAGACGGTGCGCGTGCTCCCCACCCGGTCCATCTCCGAGGGATTCGCCGCCCTCATCGGCTACGACCCCGAGTCGTCCGCCGACGACAACGTGACCGAGATGGGGGCGCTGGCCGACGCCGTCGTGCACGGAGAGGTCACTCGCGCCGTCCGCGACTCGTCGTGTGATGTCGGCCCCATCGCCGAGGGCGACTGGCTCGGGATCTCCCGGTCGGGCATCGAGGTCGTCGATGCCGATCTCGTCGATGCCTGCACCGGCCTCCTCGGCGCCCTCCTCGGCGGTGGTTCCGGGGCGAGCTTCGAGCTGGTCACCATCATCGAGGGCGACGGTGCAGCGGCAGGGATCACCCGGGCCGTGACCGAGTGGCTCGACGACGAGCACCCCGACGTCGAAGCCGAAGTCCACCACGGCGGCCAGCCGCACTACCCGTACCTGTTCGGGATCGAGTAGCGCCGACGGGGTGGGCATCGCGTCGGGTCTCAGGGCGGTCCGAGGACGGTTGCTGTGTTCTTCGTCACTTCCCGCATGAAAAACACAGCAGCGGGTACTGACCGAACATGACCATCACCGAAACCATCGACACGCAAATCAGCGAGTTCGCCCGCGCCTACGAGGCGAACGCCACCAAGGTGGCCGAGCGCACCCCACCGCCCCTGGACATCTTCATCCGGCGCATCGGTGCCCTCAACGCAGAGGCGATCCGCCAGTCGGGTCACTTCACCGTCACGGCGCTCGACGCCGCCAACGGTCTCGCAACCGTCGCCTGGCGCGGCGCCAGCGACATCGCTGCCACCACGGAGCGCGCCCTGGGCAACTCCGCCGACACGGTCCGGACCACGAGCCGGCGTGCCTTCGGCGACGTGAAGCAGGCCACCTCGACCATCGCCAACCGCACCCGCAATGCCAGGGACGAGATCGGTCGCAACTTCAGCGTCGTCGAGGACCACGCTGAAGATGCGGGCGCCGCCGTCGAGCGCGAGGCCACCAAGGCCGGCAAGCGCGTGGTGAAGGCGACCGACACGGCCACCGCCGAAACCGGCGCCGCTGCGGCCAACCGCCCCACCGGTGCATACCAGAACTGGACCAAGGAAGAGCTGTACGAGCGGGCCCAGGAGCTTGACATCGACGGCCGCTCCGGGATGAGCAAGAACCAGCTCGTCAAGGCCCTCCGTTCCG
>JBPPNA010000182.1:0-15513 GCA_051306355.1 Acidimicrobiales bacterium
CTGGATCCGGTCGACGTCGTCGACACGTGCGGCCGTGAGCAGGTCGATTCGCTCCTGATCGTGGGCGATGCCTTCGCACGCCCCCTCGTCGAGGAGATCGAGCGCCAGCCACGCGACCTGTCCGCCCTGCGCTTGATCATGACGGGCGGTGCGGTCCTGTCCCCCGCCATCAAGGCCCGCTTCACCGAGGCGCTGCCCGACGTCCGGATCGTCGACATCCTCGGGTCGTCGGAGACCGGCCGTCATGGTCTGAGCACGGCCTCCGCCGACGACTCGGGCGAATCCGGGGTCTTCGAGGCTGCGGAGACGACGGTGGTGCTCGACGAAGACCGCCTCGTCGTCCTCGAACCGGGCGACACTGCGGCGGGCTGGCTGGCGCAACGGGGTCGGGTCCCGCTCGGGTACCTGGGCGACCGGGCGCGGACGCAGGAGACGTTCCCCACAATCGACGGGGTCGTGCATGCCGTCGCCGGCGACCGGGCCCGCCGGCGCGCCGATGGACGTATCGAGCTCCTGGGACGCGACTCGGTCACCATCAACACCGGGGGCGAGAAGGTCCACGCCGAGGAGGTCGAGCAAGCCCTGAAAGCCCACCCCGCCGTGTACGACGCCCTCGTCGTGGGTCGACCCAGCGAGCGCTGGGGACACGAGGTCGTGGCGGTGGTCGCCGTCAGCGGGTTCGACGCCGGTGGGTTCGACGCCGCGGCGGTGACCGCCCTCGCCGGCGAGCACCTCGCCCGGTACAAGCTGCCCAAGGACTACTGCGTGGTCGACCGGATCCAGCGGAGCGCGAGCGGCAAACCGGACTACGTCTGGGCGCGCTCGGTCGTCATGGAGCGGACCGCCCGGCCCGTCCGATGAGCACCGATCCACCGAGCCGCAGACTGCGGTTGTCGCGTCCCCTGGACCTCCGTCTCACCTTGGCCCCGACGCGCATCGGTCGCGGCGATCCCTGCACGCATGTCCGTGCCGACGAGGCCGTGCGAGCCACCAGGACCCCGATCGGTCCCGCCGCCCTGCATCTGCAGGTCCGCGCCGACGAGCTGACCGCACGGGCCTGGGGGGACGGTTCCGAATGGGCCCTGGAGCACGTGCCCCTGCTGGTCGGAGAGGCCGACACGGACGGCTGGGTGAGCCACAACCCGCTGATCGCGGACCTGCAGCGCCGCATGCCCGGGCTGCGCATCGGGGCGACACACCGCGTCTTCGAGTCGCTCGTCCCGGCCGTGTGCGGACAGAAGGTCTCGGGCTACGAGGCCAAGCGCGCCTTCCGCCAGATCGTCGAGTCGCTCGGCGACCCTGCCCCGGGACCACCTGCCCTCGGTCTGCTGCTGCCGCCGGACCCGAAGCGCCTCGCCTCCACGAGCCACCAGGACCTCCACCTGCTCGGCCTCGAACGGGCCCGCGCCGACGTCCTGCGGCGAGTGGCGGCCCGGGCGATGTCGATCGAGGACCTCGTCGCCGCACCATCGGAGCAGGCCGAGCAGGGGCTGCGGTCGCTCACCGGGGTGGGCGTGTGGATCGCTGCGGTGGTGCGAACGGCAGCCTTCGGCGACCCCGATGCCGTCCCGGTCGGCGACCCAGCCCTCAAGCACCTCGTCGCCTGGGTGTTCACCGGGGAGCGTCGGGGCACCGATGCCCAGATGCTGGACCTCCTCGAACCCTTCCGCGGCCAGCGCGGACGGGTGGTCCGGCTCCTGAAGGCCTCGGGACTGGGCCCCCCTCGCCAGGACGGCGGCTGAGCGCACAGCCTGTGGAGAAGCCGGGGCGACAACTCACAGGGTTCTCCCCCTTCCGACGCACAGGCGTTCGGTCGTACGGTCGGTTCATGGCCACCTACGACGTGACACTCCGGGACCGCACCGTGGAGACGGTGGAGGCCGACGCCTACCAGCAGGAGGGACCGATGACCACGTTCTTCCGGCTCGGAGACGGGCGCGACGTGGTCGACTGCTGGGCGGAGCGCATGGCGAGCGTCCGCACGGCCGACATCTGTGTGGTCCGCCTCGTCGACCGGACCGGCACGTTGCGCGCCGTCGGCTGAGGCGACATCACGGCGTGGCGGGTGCGAAGCGGTAGAGCGTGGCGTTCTCCTCGACGTCGGACCGGATCGGGAGTTCGGCCCGGCCCGAGAGCCGGGCCGGGCACCGGCGAGCTGGGCCAGCAGCCCGTCGCACAGCGTCTCGTAGGTGCGATACGTCGAGTTGTGCACGACCCAGACGGTCGACCCCTGTGCCCGTTCCAACAGGTCAGCGGCGACCGCAGCCGGATCGGCGGCCTCGTTGCGGGACTCGTAGTCGACCCAATCGATCGTCGTCGGCCGCTCCAGCGTGGGAACGCCGACGGCGTCGAACCCAGCGGGGAGGTACCGCAACGTCGACGGGCCGAGTTGGTCGGGACAGAAGGCGACCACGTCGCCCGGTGCGCCGGCGGCCGTGATGCGCTCGGCGAACTCCTCGCCTTGCGAGCGGTCACCGATGACGTTGATGCCACCACCGACCGCAGCGAGGGCCACCAGCACGGCGGCCACCGTCCACCGGGGTGGGCCGGCGGGCAGGCGCGCCAAACCAACGCCGGCGGCGATCAGCACCAGCGGCAGGAACACCGCGGCGTACCTCGGCACGAACGTGGCAGCCGTGAGGCCACCGACCAGGAGCCCGATGGTCCACGTCAGGACAGCGATCACGACCTCGGGGCGGACCGCCGGCGAGGTCCGCAGGTCGAGCTCGATCCGCGTCCGATCGACGTCGACGGTCAGGAGCGCCAAGGCCGCCAGGACGACGACGCCGGCCCCGAACACGATCGCCTCGGGGTTCGTCCCCCGACCACCGAGGCCCACGGCCAGGTCGACCAGGGCGCGGGTGGGCCGGCTGGCCGTGCCCCACGGCGTTCCGGTGTTGGCCGCCTGGTGGAGGAACGACGGGAGCCAGGGCAGGAACAGCAGGCATCCGGCCGCGAGCGCCGAGCCGATCCGGATGGCGACGGTTCGCTCGCCGCGACGCCACCACCGCCACGCCAGCACGAACACGGCCGCTGTGCCCAGGTAGATGACCCAATAGTGGGTGAGCAGGGCGGCGCCGGTGATGACGGCGAGGGCGATCCACCGACGGCGGTCGGGCGCAGACCGCAGGTCGTCGGCCAGCAGCCATCCGGCGAAGACGAGGAGCATCAGGAGGGCGTACATGCGGGTCTCGGTGGCGTAGCGCAACGAGTACGGCGCCACGGCGGTGAGCAGGAGCACGGCGAGCCCGCCAGCGGTGCCGGCCCGCCGACGGCCGGCCACCCAGGCCAACGGCAGGGTGAGGACCGATGCCACGCCGGACAGGGCGCGCACCGCGGCGTCACCCGATCCGAACACCTCCATCCACCCGTGGAGCACCACGTAGTACAGCGGCGGGTGCCCGTCGCTGCGCAGGGCGTCGGCCATGTCGACGACCGGGAGGCGCGCGATGTTGACGCTGAGCGCCTCGTCGAGCCAGAGCGGCGAGCCGGTCACGAACCGAGCCACGACCGTGATCGCCACCACGACCACGACGGCCCAGACCTCGATCGATGCGGCCCGACCGGTCGCCGGGATACTCGTTGCGGGACGGACCACCGGCGTACGCTAGCTGGGCCCGAACAACGCCCAGCGAACGCCGAGAGCGACGAGAGCCACTCCATGCCGACCAACGCCGCCCGACCAGAAGACCACGCCGCCGATCCCGGGGAGGTCGTCGTGATCGGCGCCGGTCCCGCGGGGCTGACCGCTGCCTACGAGTTGGGCAAGCGGGGACACACGTCCACGGTGCTCGAATCCGACGACGTGGTGGGGGGCATCAGTCGGACGGTGGTGGCCGACGGCTACCGGTTCGACATCGGCGGCCACCGCTTCTTCACCAAGGTGACCGAGGTGGAGGCGCTGTGGCACGAGATCCTCCCCGACGAGGACTTCATGCTCCGACCCCGCTCGAGCCGGATCTACTACCAGGGCAAGTTCTACGACTACCCGATCAAGGTCACGAACGCCCTCAAGAACCTGGGTCCGCTCGAGGCGATCCGTTGCGCGCTGTCGTTCTTCTGGGTGCGGATCCGGCCACCGAAGGACCTCACCACCCTCGAGGGTTACATCGCCTCCAACTACGGCTGGCGCCTCTACGAGCATTTCTTCAAGACCTACAGCACCAAGGTGTGGGACGTTCCCCCGGCCCAGATGTCGGCGGACTGGGGCGCGCAGCGGATCAAGGGGATGTCGCTGTGGGACGCCGTCTGGCAGCCGATCAAGGGACGACTCGCCAAGAGCGGCGACAAGTCCAAGCAGGTCACCAGCCTGATCGAGCAGTTCCAGTACCCCAAGCTCGGGCCGGGGATGATGTGGGAGCGCTGCCACGAGCTGGTCGAGTCGCAGGGGTCGAAGGTGCACTTCCGTGCCACCGTCGACCGGGTCGAACATGGTGACGGCCGTGCGGTCAGCGTCACGGCCACGGGTGCCGACGGTGGCTCGACCACCTACCCGGCCGATCACGTGGTCTCCTCGATGCCATTCCCCGCGCTCCTGCGTGCCATGGACCCGAAACCGCCGGCCGAGGTACTCGCCGCCGCCGACGACCTCCGATTCCGGGACTTCCTGTCGGTGGCGCTCGTGGTCCCCGAGGGCAAGGTGAGCTGGACCGACAACTGGATCTACATCCACGACCCCGACGTCAAGACGATGCGGGTGCAGAACTTCGGCTCGTGGTCGCCGCACCTCGTCAAGGGCGGCCGCAACGTGCTCGGTCTCGAGTACACGGTGAACGAGGGCGACGAGTGGTGGACGGCGAGCGACGAGGAGTTGATCGCCAAGGGCACCGCCGAGCTCGACCGGTTGGGGCTCATGCGCAGCGAGGACATCGAGGCCGGCTACGTCGTGCGCATGCCGAAGGCCTACCCGGTGTATGACGAGGTCTACCAGCGCAACGTCGATGTCCTCCGGCGCTGGATCGAGCAGCACACCGCCAACGTGCACCCCATCGGGCGCAACGGCATGCATCGGTACAACAACCAGGACCACTCGATGTACACGGCCATGCTGACCGTGGAGAACATCCTCGGCGCCGACCACGACATCTGGTCGGTCAACGTCGAAGAGGAGTACCACGAGACGAGCTCGTCGGCGTCCGGGAACGGCAGTACGGGCGGCACCGGGCGCGACGCTCCGATCATCCCCCGCTCGACGGGGGGATGACCGAGACCGTCCCCACGGGACGGGCCGAGGCCCGGATCGGTCGGTTCGAGCGCAGGCTCGCCGCCATCGCTGCACTCTCCTTCGTCGGTAAACTGGTCTACCTCTTCGCCGAGAAGCGGCGGGACGTTGACCTCCTCGACGAGGGCGACGCCCTCTACTACTTCCTCCAGGCCCGGCTGAACTCGCTCGGTGACTGGTACATCGACCCTGCCACGGGCGGGCCGGGAGCCGACCACCCCCCGCTCACCAGTCTCGTGCTCACACCCACGGCATGGCTCACCGACAGCTCGATCTTCGCCATGCGGCTCACGATGACCGTGATCGGCGTGGCCGTGGTGATCGGCATCGGGCTGCTGGGTCGCAGGATCGGCGGGGAACGCGTCGGTCTCGTCGCCGCGGTGATCGGCGCTGCCTACGCTGCGCTGTGGGTGAACGACGCGCTCCTCATGTCGGAGACCCTCGCTGCGCTCGGCACGGTGGCGGTCCTCCTCGCCGGGTACCGGCTCGGTGACCGCCGCGATGTCGGGTCCGCCGTCCTGTTCGGCCTGGCCGGGGGGCTGGCCACGCTGGCTCGGGCCGAGCTGGTGCTCCTGCTCCCGCTCGTGGGGCTCGTCGTGGTCCTGTCCGGCTGGTCCGACCGAGACGGAGACCACGGCGGTTCCGTTCGGCTGCTCGTCATCGGGGCTGTCGCCTCGGTGGCGGTCGTCTCGCCGTGGATCGGCTGGAACCTGGCCCGATTCGAGGAGCCCACCCTCATCTCGACCAACGACGGCCTGACCCTCGTCGGCGCCAACTGCCCGGCCACCTACGAGTCGCCGTCGGCGCTGGGATTCTGGGTGCTGCAGTGCGGGCTGGACGTGCCCGTGGAGGGTGACCGGTCCTCGGCGTCGGCCACCTGGAGAGCGGAGGCGTTCGACTACATCGGCGACAACCTCGACCGGGTCCCCACTGTGGTCGCAGCCCGCCTGGGTCGGACGTTCGGCGTGTACGAACCGAAGCAGATGGTGTACTTCAACGGCTTCGAGGGGCGGGAGACCTGGTCGTCGTGGCTCGCGTTCGGTCAGTACTGGACCCTGGTGCCGTTCGCCCTGGCCGGCGCCGTGATCGGCATCCGCCGCCAGCTGTTCCTCGCGCCGCTGGCTGCGCCCGTGGTCGTGGTCGTGGTCGTGACCGTCGTCTTCTACGGACTCGCCCGGTTCCGTGTTCCTGCCGACGTGGTGCTGGTCGTCCTGGCCGCAATCGCGGTTGACGCCGTGCTGCGCCGCCGCGACCGATCCGGAGACCGTTGCGACGCCGCCGACATCGGTACCCCCACCACCGCCGGGTCGTAGGCTCGGCCCCCGATGCCCCGTCCCCCGATCGATCCTCCCGAGGACCGGCTCCTCATCGTCATCCCGGCGTACAACGAGGAGGACGCGCTCCCCGCAGTGCTGGCCGAGCTGCGCCAGATCGTGCCGGACGCCGATGTGGTGGTCGTGGACGACGGCTCCGTGGACGCCACCGCGGCGGTCGCCGCCGCCGGTGGCGCCGTGGCTCTCCGGCTGCCGTTCAACCTGGGCATCGGTGGCGCGCTGCGCACCGGGTTCCGTTACGCCGTCGAGAACGGCTACCACCGGGCCCTCCAGTTCGACGCCGACGGGCAGCACGACCCCAACGAGATCCAGCCCATGATCGACCGCTTGGAAGCCGGCGCCGATCTCGTGATCGGCAGTCGCTTCGCCAACGGCGAGACCGACTACGAGGTGGGACGGGTCCGCCGGCGGGCGATGCGGGTCCTCGGTCTCACCGTCCGGGTGCTCTCCGGCCAGATCTTCACGGACACGTCCTCGGGGTTCCGGGCCTTCGGACGACCCGCGCTGGACCTGTTCGCCCGCACCTACCCGGTCGACTACATGGAGTCGGTGGAGGCGCTCGTGATGGCGTGTGCTTCGGGCCTGCGCGTCGTCGAGGTTCCGGTGCAGATGCGCATCCGCGCCGGCGGTCAGCCTTCGAACCGCCGCCTGCGCCTCGTGTACCACTACTCCCGGTTGTTGCTCGTGATCATCCTGACCACGACCCGTCGCAACCCGATCCGCGAGGTCCCAACGTGAGCACCCGGGCCCACATCTTCGTCTTCCTCGTCACCATCGGTGCAATCTTCTTCATCCTCCGGCTCGTGCGTCGACGCCAGCTGCGCGCCAAGTACGCCATGTTGTGGGTTTCGGTGGGGCTCGTGCTGGCCCTGCTGGCGACGTTCCCGTTCCTCGCCAACAACGCAGCCAGTTGGGTCGGTGTCGACTACCAGCCGGCGGCGCTCCTGTTCGGCGCGGTGGCGTTCCTCTTCCTGCTGGTCGTCCACTTCTCCTGGGAGCTGTCCCGTCTCGAGGATCGCTCGCGCGTCGTCGCCGAGGAGCTCGCCATGCTGCGGAACCGGGTCGACCTCCTCGAGCTCGACCCGGATTTCCAGGGTGACCTCGGGTCCGGGGGTGAGCTCGGCGACGGGAACGGCGGTGGGGTCAGTGATCCCGGCGGAGCGACCGACACACCACGATGAGTCCATCGGCCAGGAACGGCCGACCCAGGCGACCGGCGAGGCGTTCGACGCCCGTGATCGCCCTCGCGCCGGCGCCCAGGACCCCGCCCTCCTTCACCGCCGGCACGAAGGTGGCGCTCTCCACCACCTCGAAGTCGTGGTCGGCCAGCAGGCGCGTGAGCGTCCGCCAGGTGAAGCTGACCACGTGATCGGGGTGGTTCACCTCGCGGTGGGCCAGGGCGGCGACGGTGTTGAACAGGCCGGCAGCGTTGGGAGTGGTGACCACCAGCCGGCCGTCGTCGGCGACGAGATGGTGCAGTCCGTCGAGGAATGGGCCGGGGGCGTCGAGGTGCTCGATGATCTCGCCGGCGATGACGATCTCTGCCGGCTCGACCCCCGCTGCGGCGACGGCGTCGGCGTCCCGGCAGTCGACGGCGTGGGCCTCGAAACCGGCGGCCCGGGCGTCGGCCACACCGACCTCGTCGAGGTCCAGGCCGACGAGCGTCCTCGCCGTGGCGGCAAGGTGACCGTGCAACCAGGTCCCGGTGCGGTCCTGCATGGCCCGGTAGCCCTGGTCGACGAAGCCGACGTGGGTGACCGACCGCCCGATGGCCAGGTCGCACAGGTACGACCTCCGATCGACGCACGGCGCGACGGGCAGGCGGTGGACCATGTCGAGCTGCGACCCACCGCCCCGCTCTCGCTCCGGCTCCGCGATCGCCCGTCGGGCACCGGACCCTGTGGAGTCAGCCGCCGAGGGGTGGAAGGTGGGGAGCTCGTCGAGGGCGGCGACGCGCTCGCCCAGCGGGGGTCCGGCGTCAGCCAGCAGCACCTGCATCTTCGACCACAAGCGCCCGCGACCCACCCAGAGCAGGGGAGCCAGCTTGCCCGCCACGGGCTCCCACCAGAACGGTTCGTCGGGATCGAAGTCGTAGGGATGGCAGTACACGAAGGGAACGTCGGTCGTCCCCAGCCGCCGGCGAAGCAGAGCTGCCGGCAGGATGCGCAGGTACGTGCCGCCGAGCGGCACCTCGGTGACGCCGAGATCGGCCAGGGGGGCGGGCAGCTCCAGAAGGCCGCTGGGCCAACCGAACGCGTGCCGCGGCGCCTCGGGGAACCCGTAGAGCGGGTTGGCTGCGGCGAGGACGCTGGAGGAGTAGGTGAAACCCACCTCGGCCAGGACGTCGGTGGCCCACACCGTGTCGGCCGTGAGCGAGAAGGTGGCAGCCCGGTACCCACGGATCTCCGTGCCGGCGAGGTCGCCGAGCACCTCGCGTCCCTTCGTGGCGGTGGCACGGAGGGTGTCTGGGTCGGAGCGGTCGAGCTGCGTGTGGTCCCAGTCGTGCAGGGCGAGCTCGTGACCCTGGGCGGCGATGGTGCGGATCAACTCGGGCTCGGACTCCGCCAGGGTGCCCACCACGAAGAACGTGCCCTGGACGCCGATCGCTTCCAGGCGCTCGAGCAGGTCGTGGACGACGGGGGCGTGGCGCGGGGCCTGGGACGGCGAGGAGCGGTGGTCCTCGAGGTCGAGGGTGAACGTGAAGCCCATCAGTGCCGATCCATCTCAGTAGGCGTCCATGTCGAGGAACTCGAAGGTGTCGAGCACGAAGCGGTCCTGGTCGATGTCGGGGTCGAGGCTCTTGACGATGAGGTTCAAGGGGGCGGGCAGGATGGCCCGCGGCGGCTTGACCCCGCGCACCGGGACCCACCGGTTCCAGCCGGCGTAGACGCAGGCTGGGGCGCTGTGGTGGCGACAGATCTCGGAGATGGGTGGGGTGGGGCTGCGGATGCCGCTCGTCCCGGGCCTCGGGAGGAGCTTGAGGAGGACCGCCATCGGCACCGGACCGACGTTGCTGCGCGTCGACACCGCCACCAGGTCGGGTCCGATGTGGAGGGTGAAACCCGGCCCGTTGGGCGAGGCGAGCCGCCACCGGAGGTGCTCGGTGGTGTAGCAGTTGGTCCAGTTCGAACTGGGATGGCGGTCCAGGCCGGCGGTGTCCTCCTCGAATCCCCCGGACGAGAGATAGTCGGCATCGACGTCGACGGAGCGCCAGCCCGCTGCGCGCCGGAAGGGGCGAGGGACCACCCGTACGGGGAGCGGGCAGTACAGGCGCCAGCCCAGCTTGTCGACCACGACAGGGGTGGAGTTCTCGTTGCTCACGCCCACCACCATGCGCACGCCGTCCTCGGCCGCACGCCGGTACACCTGGCGCGCGATGGTGGTGAAGTGGCCCTTGCGTTGGATCCCCGATCGGGTCACGGCGTTGAGGGAGAAGACGAACGGCGCCGGGCCGGTGGCGTTGCGGTACACCTGCGGGATCAGCCCGTAGTGAGCCACCCGCAGGCCGTCGTCGTCGACGCTCTCGGTGAATGCCTCCCCGTGCGGGTTCTCGTGATAGAGCCAGCGCAGATATGACTCGTCGCCGAAGCGTTGATCGGGCAGTTCGGCGTCGAGCAGTTCGGTGTCGCGCCGCAGTCCGTCGATGTCCACGGTGCGGAATCTACCGTCGTGGGGTGCACGGTCCTGACCCACGGCGTCCTCGGTGACGTTCAACTCGCTGCAGTACGCAGCGTTCCTCGCCGTTGCCTTCGGCGTGCACTGGACCCTACGGGGACGCGCCCGCACCGGCTTCCTGCTGCTGGCCTCGTACGGGTTCTACGCGGCCTGGGACTGGCGCTTCGTCTCGCTGCTCGCCGTGTCGTCGCTCATCGACTTCGAGGTGGGACGTCGCATCCACCGCAGCGACGATCCCCGGATCCGGGATCGCTGGCTGGCGACCGCCGTCGTGGCCAATCTCGCCATTCTCGGATTCTTCAAGTACTGGAACTTCTTCCTCGACGGCGCCACCGATCTCACCGGCGCCCTGGGCCTGGACTGGGCCGCGCCGGGGTTGAACGTCATCCTGCCGGTCGGGATCTCCTTCTACACGTTCCAGTCCATGTCGTATGCCATCGACATCCACCGGCGCGTCCTCGAGCCGTGTCCCAGCCTGCTCGACTACGCCACCTTCGTCTCCTTCTTCCCCCAGCTCGTGGCCGGGCCGATCGAGCGGGCGTCCCGCCTGCTGCCCCAGATCCAGGCCGAGCGCCGTCCACCCGATGCCGACGCCGTGGTCTCCGCCTTGGCGCTGATCGGCGCCGGCCTGTTCCGCAAGGTGGTGATCGCCGACACCATGGCACCGATCGTGGCCGCCGGGTTCTCGACCGGTTCGTCCGGCGGGGCCGCGTTGCTGGGCACGTACGCCTTCGCCCTGCAGATCTACGGGGACTTCGCCGGGTACACCGCCATCGCCCGCGGTTCGGCCCGACTGCTCGGCGTCGAGCTGATGATCAACTTCGACGCCCCGTACGGCTCCCGCTCGCCCACCGAGTTCTGGCGGCGGTGGCACATCTCGCTGTCGACCTGGCTGCGCGACTACCTCTACATCCCCCTCGGCGGCAACCGCGGTGGCGAGCGGCGAACCGAGCGCAACCTCCTCGTGGTCATGGTGCTCGGTGGCCTGTGGCACGGGGCGGCTTGGACCTTCGTGGTGTGGGGGGCCATCCACGGCGTGCTCCTGACGATCCACCGTCGCCGCTCGCTGCGCCCCGGTCACCGGCCGTGGCCCCTGCCCCTCGCCGTGTTCGCGACCTTCCACGCCATCTGCGTGGCCTGGGTGTTCTTCCGGGCGGCGTCGATCACCGAGGCGTTCGACGTCCTCGGCGCCATCGCCCGCGGGCCGTTGTCGGGTCTCGAGTCGGGCCCGGTCGCCCTGGTCCTCGGCGCTGGGTTGGCCACCGTCGGCCTGGACCTCGTGGTGCGCCGCGACGGCGACGAGGCCGGGATCGTACGCTCGAAGGTCCTGACGCAGGGCGCCGTCGTGGCGGCCATGACGGTCGGCCTGATCGTCTTCTCCGGTGGCGCCCCGGTCCCGTTCGTCTACTTCCAGTTCTGATCATGACCGCACCCATCTCCATCGGCCCACCCCCGACCCGACGACGACGACTCCTCACGGTCGTGGTCGTCTCCCTCGTGCTCGTCCTGGCCACCGAGGCTGCGGTGCGGGGCATCGAACCGGCGCTGCCCACACCGGCGGGATGGCCCGACCGCGCCACGGCCACCAAGGTGGCCCAGCTCGAGCGTGAGGAGGGTCGCGGCTGCACCGACGTCGTCTTCGCGGGCAACTCCATGAGCCGAGACGACTTCGTCCCCCTGGTGTTCGACGAGGCCGACCCAGCCGGACGTCGCTCCTACAACGCGTCGCTCGACGCGGCGTCTCCTGCGCTGCTGCTGCGTTGGGTCCGGGACGAGGTGCTGCCGCGCACCGACCCCGCCACCGTCGTGGTGGGTGTGGCCTCCTTCGACCTCAACGACGCTGCCACCACGCCGGACGCGGCGCTCCGATCCTTCGACGACGCGCCGTTCACGGCGGAGGGAGCTCTCGCCGACGTCGAGGCCGCCCTGACCCGAGCACTCGCCCTGGTGCGGAACCGGGAATCCCTCCGGGACCCGGAGGTGGTGGTCTCCGCCCTCACCGATCGTCTCCAGGGCGACGAGGCCGAACGACCCGATGCCGGCGGTGTCCCTGGGGTCATCGCATCGGACGGGCACGGGGTGTCCCGCCGGCAACTCAGCTTCACGGGGGCTCCGTCGACCATCGCGCGGTTGCGACAGCAGTTCCTCGAGCCGTTCGACATCGGCGGCACCCAGACCGCAGCGCTGCGAGAACTGGTCGACGTGATCGTGGATGCGGGAGCCACACCCGTGGTCCTGGTCCTGCCCGTCACGGAGGCATACGTCGACGCCCACCCGGACGGCGCGGCGGACATCGGTTCCTTCCGGACCGCGCTGGAGGACGCGCTCTCGGGCACGGCAGCCGTCCTGGTCGACGCGCCCGACCAGCCGGAGCGGGCCTTCGCTGACACCCACCACCTCAACGGCGAGGGAGCCGACGATCTCAGCGAGGCGCTGCCCGGTCTCCTGGACGTTGCAGGGGTCCCGACCGCCAGGTGCGGGGCTTGACACGGGTTGCCGGCGGTCGTGAGCATGCCCGGGATGCGCCGCCTGCTCCTCGCCCTCCTCGCTGTCACCTCGCTGGTCGCCGCCGGCTGCGGGGATGACGACGACACCGCTGACACCGGTGCCGGGACGACAGGGCCAGCCGATGCGACGACCGACGCCACGACCGGCGACGAGGACGAGGATGCGGCCGGCGATCGGGTCGAGACCGTGACCGATCTCGCCGGACAGCTCGACGGCGTGGCAGACGGCTGCGCCCTGGAGTACGAGGGCCTCACCGACGACCAGCGCGAGGTGAGCATCTGCACCCTGGGCTCCGACATCGCCGAACTCTCCGTCTGGACCGACGAGACCGCGCTGGAGGGAATGATCGCGGACACCGACGGCTCGGGCGACCCGCTGGTCTCCGGTCCCAACTGGTCGATCGACGTGGTGGATCCCGCCCTGGCCGACGAGGTCGCCGAGGCGACCGGCGGCACGGTCCACACCTGACGGCTCGCCCTCCAGAACCGCCGATAGCGTCTCGTCCCGTGCTCCGCCTGCACTTCGTCGCGCTCCTCGTCACCGTCACGGTGCTGGTGTCGGGCTGCGGCGCCGACGACGCCGTCGACGGCGCCGATGCCGTAACGACCTCCCCATCGACGGCCCCGACGACGGACCCGGTCACGACGACCACCGCACCCACGACCACGACCACCCGTCCGCCGCCGACGATCATCGTGGCCGGGGATTCCATCTTCTACGACGTCTCGCCTGCCCTGGAAGCTGCCCTCGACCCGATGGTGGCCGACGTGGTCCCGCTGATCGTGCCGTCCATCGCCGCCGAGTCGTCGCGTGAGACGCTCCTGCGCCGGGTCGACGAGTCGAATCCGGAGCTCGTGGTGGTGGCGGTCGGCGTGTGGGAGCGCGCCTATCAGGCGAGCAACGGGGCCGCCCTCGGCGATCCGGGCTTCGCCGAGACCTACTCGGTCGAGGTGCTCGATCCTGTCCGGGAGCGCATCGAGGCCGCCGGCGGCCACCTCATCGTCATGGGCCCGCCCAAGGTGTGGGAGGAGTCGACCAATGTGCAGTTCGGGGAGCTGGAGATGATCTGGGGGAGCTACGCCGCACTGCATCCCTCCGTGGACTTCCTCGACAGCGACATCTGGGTCAGCGAGGCCGGCACCTTCGTGGAGTTCGACGAGACCGGCCCGACGACGGCTCGCCTGCGCCGGACCGACCGTGTGCACCTGTGCGCCGAGGGCGCCCGGCGAGTGGCCAGCGGACTGATCGCCGAGTTCGCGACGCGGCTCGACATCGACGGCTCCGCCACCGCCGCAGGGTGGGAAGAGGCCGCCTGGACGGATCGCTTCCCCGCCGACGAGTGCCCCCCGGTCTGACCGAACTCGGCGTCGGGCACCCGACCCGGCATCCCGATCCCCCGGGTCACCGCCGGTAGCATCGCTCCGCGTGCCGACGTCGTTCCGCCTCCGTCTGGCCGGGGTCGCGGCCCTCGGCCTCGCCGTGCGCGTCTGGGCGGTCGACACCTACTACCGCCAGCTCCCGCTGGGGTTCACCGACAACTTCTTCTACTCGATCCAGTCCAAGGCACTGGCTGCAGGCGATGGCTTCGCCAACCCCTACCTCTACGATGCCACGGGCGCGTTCGAGCCCTCCGCCGACCATCCCCCCTTGTACTCGCTGTACCTGGCGTTGTGGTCACTGCTCGGGTTCGACACCGCCGGCTGGCACCGACTGGCCTCGTGCCTGCTCGGTGTCGCCACCATCTTGGTCGTGGCGATGGTCGCCCGCCGCATCGCCGGCGACCGGGCCGGGCTCGTCGCCGGCGTGGCAGCCGCGCTGTTCCCGCCCCTGTGGATCGTGGACGGCACGATCGTGGCCGAGTCGCTCTTCGCCCCGATCATGGCCGGGGTGATCCTGGCCGGGCTCCGCTTCGCCGAGCAGCCGGACAACCGTCGCGCCGCCGTGCTGGGCGTGGTGCTCGCGCTCGGCGCACTGACCCGCTCCGAGGGCGCCGCGCTCACCGTGCTGTGCGCCCTCCCGCTCGTCCTCGTGGTGCGTCCGCTGTCCTGGGGCGCCCGGTTCCGGTTGCTCACCGTCACGGCAGTTGCGTTCGTCCTGGTCATCACACCGTGGACGGTCCGGAACCTGCGCAGCTTCGAGGAACCGGTGACCCTGGCCTACGGCGCGGGGTACGTGCTCAAGATCGGCAGCTGCGACGAGACCTACGGCGGGCGGTTCCTGGGGTACTGGAAGATCGATTGCGCCTACCAGGGCGACACGGGCGCTGATCCCTCGGTGGGCGAGAAGCGGGCCCGGGCGGAGGCGCTCGACTACATCGGCGACAACCTCGAGCGGGTTCCTGCCGTGGTGGCCGCCCGCGTGGGGAGGCTGTGGCACCTGTACCGGCCGATCCAGGGCACGGACTTCGACGTGTTCTTCGAACGCCGCGGCCGCTTCCCCACCGATGCGGGCCTGTGGACCTTCTATGCCCTCGTGCCGCTCGCCGCGGCCGGCGCCTGGTCACAACGGCGACGGCCAGAGGTGCTGGTGCTCACCGGATCGCTGGTGGTGTCGGCCACCCTCTCGGCGGCCATCGCCTTCGGCATCACCCGGTACCGCATCGCCGGCGACGTGGTCATCGTGATCCTCGCCGGCGTGGGCGTCGATGCCCTTCTCCGCCGGTACCACGGTCGATGAAGCGTTGGTTCCTGGCCGTCGTGCTGGCCAGCATGCTCGTCGGGTTCGGCGTGCGGTGGGCGAACATCGCCGTGGTCAAACCCATCTGCGATCCGCCCC
>JBPPNA010000232.1:0-2959 GCA_051306355.1 Acidimicrobiales bacterium
CTCATCCCGAGGCCGCCAGCGCGACGCGCACATCGTCGACCGTCAGGATCGGGAGGGGCGAGAGCACCTTGGCCACCTGCGGCGCGAACATCGGAGATCCGGCCAGCACGTCGACCACGGGCCCGTCGCTCACCACCTCGCCGCCGGCCAGGACCACGACACGGTCGGCGAACCGGGCTGCGAACTCGACATCGTGGGTCGACAGGAGGATGGCGCGGCCCTCGCCGGCCAGCGTGGTCAGGACGGCGATCAGCTGGTTCTTCGCCGTCTGGTCCAGGCCACGGGTGGGCTCGTCGAGGAGGACGACCGACGGGGCGGCAGTGAGCGTTATGGCCAGCACGAGGGCGAGGCGCTGGCCCTCGGACAGGTCACGGGGATGGCGGTCCTCGGGGATTCCGGGCACGAGTCGGTCGAGCGTGCCCCGACAGGTGTCGGGCTCCGACCCGGTGTCGATATCAGCCTGCGCGCACTCGGCGCCGACCGTCGGCCGGTACAGCAGGTCGGCCGGCTCCTGGGGAACCAAGCCCACGCGCCGGCGCCGCTCCCGGGGCTCGAGGTCACCCGGGTCTGATCCGCCGGCGCGCACCGTGCCCCGGTCGCGGTGGCCGGTGCCCTGGAGCGTCCACAGCAGGCTGGTCTTGCCCGAGCCGTTGCGTCCCATCAGCACGACGCGCTCGCCGACATGGAGCGCCAGATCGACATCGCGAACGGCGATGGTGCCGTCGTGGGCGACGACGACGCCTTTGGCCTCGAGGAGCACCTCGCCCGGGGTCACCACGGGTCGTGGCCGGACGCCGTCGAGGCGGGCTCGGAGATCGGGGGCGTGCCGCCGGGCCTCGCGCACGCTGACCGGTGTGGGTCGCCACCCGGCGAGGCGTCCGAGGGCGACGACGGGAGGGGCGAGAGCCGAGTCGGCCAGGACCTCGCCGGGTGGACCCACGAACATTCCGTGGGGTGAGAGCAGCAGGACCCGGTCGGCGAAGGAGGCGACTCGCTCGAGGCGGTGCTCGGCCATGAGCACGGTGACGCCGAGGTCGTGAACGAGTCGGTGGATGGCGGCGAGGACGTCCTCGGCCGCACCCGGATCGAGCGCCGAGGTCGGTTCGTCGAGCACCAGGATGCGGGGACTGGCGGTCAGCGCCGCGCCGATCGCCACCCGCTGTGCCTCCCCGCCGGACAGGGTGTCGACGGACCGGTCCCGCAGGGCCTCGAGCCCCAGCAGGTCGAGCGCCTCCTCCACCCGGCGGCGCATGGCGGCGGGCTCGATGCCGAGCGACTCCATCGAGAAGGCGAGCTCTTCCTCGACCGTGCCGGCCACGAACCCGGACGCAGGGTCCTGGACGACGAAGCCGACCACATCGGCCAGGTCGCGGGGACGGTGGTCGGCGGTGGACCGACCGTCGACCACGACACGGCCGCCGAGCGTCCCGCCGCTGAAGTGCGGCACGAGGCCGTTGACGGTCCGCAGGAGCGTGGTCTTGCCCGACCCCGTCGGACCGACCACGATGCACAACTCGCCCTCGGCGATGGTCGCATCGACACCGGCGACGGCTGGCGCGTCGGCGTCGTCGTAGGTGACCGAGACGTCCTCGAAGCGGATCATGCCGTGACCTCCGCGAGAGCGGCACCGATCCGCGCCCGTGACGGTTCGGTGCGGGCCACGAAGGCCGGGAGGAGCGCGATGGCGACGCCGATGGCAGCGGGGAGCGGGAGCTCCGGGACGCCGATCGGGGAGAAGTCGGGGACGAGGTCGCCGGCGCCCGAGCGCTCGGCCACCAGGATGCCGATCACGGAGGCGAGCCCGCTGCACGCGATGACGGTCTCGATGGCCCCCCATCGGTCGGGCCGGTACCGGGTGCGCGGCACGCGGCGGGATCCGAGGGCGAGGCCGAGCGCACCCAACGCCCCCCCGGCGACCAGGACGGGCAATCCGATGACGTCGGGGGCGGTGGTGTCGAGCGTGCCGTAGGCGCCGAGGGCGAGGCCGCCCAGCCCCCCGATGACACAGACGCCGGTCGTCATGCGGGCGGCGGGCGACACGGTGCCGCTCCGCCCGTACCCCCGCGAGTCCATGGTGGCGCCCATGGCCAGCGACCGGTCGAACGCATCCTCGAGCACGGGGACCAGCAACGAGGTGAACCGGGCGATGCCGCGCGCGGTGCCGCCGCGCAGCTGCCGGGCCCGGCGGATGCGCATAGCGCTCACCACCAGCTGTGGGGCGGTGGTCAGGGCCACGATCACGGCCACGCTGACCTCGTAGAGCGCACCCGGCACCGACTTGAGCAACCGCCGCGGGTCGGCCAGCGAGTTGGCGGCGCCAACACAGAGGAGGAGCGCGCCGAGGCGCATCCCTTCGTAGACGGCGTGCACGAGTCCCTCGGCCGTGACCGGCCCGCCGAGGCGGATGCCGGTCGCCCAGCCCGGCAAGGGCACTTCGGGCAGTCGGACCAGGACGGTGGTGCCACCCAGGCCGCCGAACGCGACGTGGAAGAGGACTCGGATCACGAGCACGACGCCGGCCAGGCGCAGGAACGACCCGTAGGACCGGGACCAGGGGTCTGGGGGACGGCAGGTCACGGTCACGTAGCCGGTCACCGCCGCGATGAGGAGCAGCAGGACGGGGTTTGTGGTGCGCGTCGCGGTGACGGCGATGGCGATGGCCCACAGCCACCAGGCACCGGCATGGATCCGTCGGGTGCGCACCGGTCCGGTCACGAGGGCGATCGCCTCCGCCGGACCTCCCACAACGCCGAGCTCGCGATGACGATGGCCACGGCCAGCGCCACGAGGGCGCCCGTCCCAGCGCCGCTCGAGCTGGCCGTGTTCTCCGTCTCCAGCGCCGCTGACTCGCCGGTGTCTCCCGCGTCGTCTGCGATGCCCGTGTCTCCTGCGTCGACATCCGGGCGTCGCTCGGTCGTCATGGGCTGGTCCGTCGTGGGCTGGTCCGTCGTGGTCGTGC
>JBPPNA010000265.1:0-14356 GCA_051306355.1 Acidimicrobiales bacterium
TACTGATCGAGCGTCGACTGCTCGACTCGCCCCTCCTTCGACTTCAGCCACACCTCGACGTCGAACGTCTCCACCGTCTCATCGGCCGATCCCATCCGACCGACGGCCACGGACTTGGCCAGTTCGAGGGCGGCTCGCTTGGTGTCGAAGGTTCCCAGCTGGCGCCCTTTGCTCCGCCCCGTGGCCGGGTCATACCCGCCCTGGCGGACCGTCCATTTGCCCCGCTGGCGCTGCACCGTGGGCTCGTCGTGTGGCACCCATTCCATACATCAGCGATCCTACGACATACATTTTGCATACATCGAGGCTTCTTCGCCGAAAACGAGGAGAGCCGGTTTCCGCGGAAACCGGCTCTGACCTGGACTTTCTTCCGTCGGGCTGGGGAGATTCGAACTCCCGACCTCTTGACCCCCAGTCAAGCGCGCTAACCAAGCTGCGCCACAGCCCGTGGGAGGCGACAACCTAGCGGGTGGGGCGGCGCTCCCGGAATCCCGAGAGCTACAGAATTACGCCGATCAGCTGGACCAGACGCCAGCCCAGGTAGGCCACGACGAGGACCACCATGAGCTTGAAGTGCCATGGCACCGTGGCCGGCGGATGGCCTTTCCCCGGATCGCTGACCCGATGTCCGTCGGGGCAGTTGCCCGATTCGGTGAGCGTGTTCGGGTTGTAGAAGCGGTCGCATCCCGCACAGAACGGCATGTCAGCCTCCGAGAACGGCGGTGACCCGGGAGGGCACCGGCCGACCGACGAGTCTCGCGACCAGCCCTGCGCCCGCCACCATCGCTTCGAGGTCCACGCCCGTGACCACACCGAGGCCGTCGCACAGGTGTACCAGGTCCTCGGTGGCCAGGTTCCCACCGGCACCCTCGGCGAACGGGGATCCGCCGAGGCCGCCGACCGCGGTGTCGAAGGCGCGTACGCCGAGCAGGAGCGCGGCAAAGGCGTTGGTGAGCGCCGTTCCCCTGGTGTCGTGCAGGTGCAGTCGCACGCCGGTACCCGTGGCGGTGACGACGTCTGCGATCCGTTCTGGCGTGGCCACGCCGGTGGTGTCGGCCAACGTGACGTTGCTGCAGCCCGCGTCGAGGACCTCGTCGAAGATGGCCGCCACGTCGAAGGGGCCGACCTGTTCTTCGTAGGGTGAACCGAAGGCGCACGAGATCACCGTGTCGACCGGCCGCTTCCCCGCCACGGCGACGATGTCGGCCACACCGGCCACCGATTCGGCGATCGAGCGCCCCACGTTCGCCCGGGAGTATGCCTCCGAGGCGGAGACGGTGACCGTGAGAGCGTCGACCCCGGCATCGACAGCGAGCTCGGCGCCACGCAGGTTGGGCACCAGGGCCCAGTAGGTGACCCCGGCGTCACGATCGATGCCGGCCACGACATCGGCGGCACCGGCCATGGCCGGCACTGCCTTGGACGACACGAAGGCGGCCACCTCCACGTCTCGCACGCCCGCCGCGACGAGGGCGTGGACCAGTTCGATCCGCTCGTCGACCGACACGGGTTCCTCGGGTTGCAACCCATCCCGGGGGCCGACGTCACGGATCGAGATGCTGTCGGGGAGATCCCAGCTCATGTCGGCCAGCTACACCGGGGGGACGCCGTGGCGGCGGTCCGAGAAGTGCCGGTCGCGAGACGAGGCCGTGGCGAAGCGCTGGACGAGCTCCGCGCGCAGGGCGCTCGGTGGGATGACGGCGTCGAGCACCAGCTCCGACGCAAGACGGGCGAGGTCGACGTCTGTCTCGTAGATCTCGATCTGCTCGGCGATGAAGGCCTCACGGTCGTCGTCGTCCTCGATGGCCGCGATCTTGTTGGCGAAGACGGCGTTGACCGCTGCGTCCGGGCCCATCACTGCGATCTTCGCCGTGGGGAGCGCGATGGTGGCATCGGGGTCGAATGCGGGGCCGCACATGGCATACAGACCGGCCCCGTAGGCCTTGCGGACGACCACACAGATCTTGGGGACGGTGGCCTCTGTGACCGCCGTGACCATCTTGGCCCCGTGGCGGATGATCCCCTGGGCCTCGACCTTGGAACCGATCATGAAGCCCGGGACATCTGCCAGGAAAATCAGTGGGATGTTGAACGCGTCGCAGAGCCAGACGAACCGGGATGCCTTGTCGGCGGAGTCGACGAAGAGGACGCCACCGAGGTGCGAGGGATTGTTGGCCACGATCCCCACGGGGCGGCCTACGAGGCGACCCAGCCCACAGATCAGTTCCTTCGCGAACAACGGCTTGTACTCGAAGAAGCTCTCGGCGTCGACGAGTCCGTCGATGAAGTCGTGCATGTCGAAGGCGACCGCTTCGTCGGTGGGGACCACGTCGTCGGCCAGCGCGTGCGAGGGGGGTGCTGGTTCGTAGCGGGGCGGGTCCTCGGTCCACCGGTCGGGGAAGTACGAGAACCACGCACGGGCCTGGTCCAACGCGTCCTCGTCATCGTGCGCCAGGAAATCGCCGCAACCTGAGATGCTGGCGTGCATGCGGGCGCCACCCATCTCCTCGAGTGTGGTGTGCTCGCCGATCACCTTCTCGGCCATGCGCGGCGAACCCAGATACATGGAGGCGTTGCCCTCGACCATGAAGACCACGTCGCAGAAGCTCGGGATGTAGGCGCCGCCGGCTGCTGAGGGGCCGAAGAGGCAACAGATCTGGGGGACGCGACCGGACAACCGGATCTGGGTGGCGAAGATCCGACCCGCCCCCCGACGTCCGGGGAAGAGCTGGACCTGATCGGTGATGCGGGCGCCGGCGGAGTCGACCAGCCAGAAGATGGGCAGGTCGTGGGCCAGGGCGTACTCGGCCGTGCGGATCATCTTCTCGACCGTGCGGGCGCCCCACGAGCCGGCCTTGACGGTGGGGTCGTTGGCGACCACGCACACCGCTCGCCCCTCGATGGTTCCGGTCCCCGTCACCACCCCGTCGGCCGGGAGGTCGTCGCCACGGTTGTTGGCCAGGAGGGCGTCCTCGACGAAGGATCCATGGTCGACCAGGAGCGAGATCCGGTCGCGCACGAAGAGCTTGCCCTGCTTCTCCAGCTTCTCGGCGTGGGTGTGCAGGTTGCCGGCGAGGGCACGCTCGGTGGCGGCGGCGATCGCCTCGACGGGCTCGGGTGCGTCCTGCACATCCAGATCTTGCCCCGTCCCCGTCGAGGACGACGAACGCCTGGTGCGAACCGGGTGTACATCCACAAGGAGGGCACATCCTCCTCCCTCTGTCGATAGTTTGTCACTATGCCGACAGCAGCCGAGCGCCCCACCATCCGGCAGCTCGAATACGTGGTCTCGGTGGCGGACCACGCCAACTTCTCCCGGGCCGCCGAGGCCTGCGGGGTCAGCCAGCCAGCGCTGTCGAGCCAGGTGCAGGCCGTCGAGGAGCGGCTCGGCCTCGTCCTCTTCGAACGTGGTCGAGGCGGGGTGACCATCCCTGCGCACGCCGAGCCGGTCATCGAGCTCGCCCGCCGGGTGATCAGCGCCACCGACGACGTCGTCGTGGCCGCGGCGGGCCAGCAGGACGAGCTCTCGGGCACCGTCCGCATCGGTGTCATCCCCACCATGGCCCCGTACCTGCTGCCCGTCGTGGTCGCGGAGCTACGACGTCGTCATCCTCGCGCCGCGCCACGCCTCGTCGAGGAGCGGACCGACGATCTCGTGGCCCGCATCCGCAACGGCGAGCTCGACTTCGGTCTGCTCGCTGCGCCGGTCCCCGCAGACGACCTCGAGTCGGCGTCCCTCGCCGTGGACGCCTTCCAGCTCGCCATGCCCGACGATCACGTCCTGGTCGGAGACAGTGCACTCCCCGCCGGGATGCTCAACGGCCTCCCCCTGCTCCTCCTCGAGGACGGGCACTGCCTCCGGGACCAGGCGCTCGACGTGTGCGCAGCGGTGGGACTGTCACCGAGCAGTTCCATCCAGGCCACCAGCATGACGACCCTGTGCCAGATGGTGGCGGCCGGCGTCGGGGTGACGCTCATCCCCCAGAGCGCCATCCCGCTCGAGATCCGTCCGGGTTCGGGCTTGGCGGTCCGACCGCTTCGGGATCCGAGCCCATCACGCGAAGTCGTCCTCGCCTGGCGCCCGACCGACCCGCGCCGTGACCTGTACCGACGTTTCGCCGAGGCCCTCGCCGCCCCGATGCAGGAACGCTGCTCGGCGGACTCGACGAGATGAGCGTCGGGATCCGACGCCGCACCAGTCGAGCTCGCGGGGGTCAGGTCCGACGGATGGCGAGGATGGCGGTGTCGTCGGTGACGGGCTCGGTGGCGAAGTCCTTGGCCGCCTCGAGCAACGTCTTGCAGAGCACGTCCGGCGGGACGCCCGGATCCCGGCGCAACGTGTTGGCGATGCGCTCCTCGCCGAAGAACTGGTCGCCGGCCCGGGCCTCGGCGAGACCGTCGGTGTAGAGCAGCACGAGGTCGCCGGACTCCAGGTCGATCTCCTTGGAGTGGTAGGTGGAGCTGGCGTCGAGCATGAGCAGCGGTCCCGTGGCCCGCAGCGGGCGGACCTCCTTGGCGTGCCAGAGCCAGCCGGCAGGGTGGCCCGCCGAGCAGACGCGCAGGGTGCCGGAGTCGGTGTCGAAGACGACCACACACAGCGAGATGAACTCCTCGACCCGTTCGAGGGCCGACATCTGCGAGTTCAGCTCCTCGAGGGCCTGGGCCGGATCACGGTATTGGCGTAGGAACACCCGGAGCAGGTACTTGGCCTGGAAGGCCGTGATCGACGGCTCGATGCCGTGACCGGTGACATCACCGATGACGGCAGCGATGCGGTTGGGCGAGACACGGAACACGTCGTAGAAGTCGCCGGCCATGAGCCCGGTACCGGCCTCGTAGACCCGGCCCAGCTCGAAGCCGGGGAAGTCGGGCAGCTCCTCGGGGGCCAGCCTCGCCGCCCACTTGCGGGGCGCGAGCTCCTCCTGGCTGAGCACCTCCTGGGCCTTGCGCTCCAGCTGGGTGCGGTCCTCGGCGATGCGGGCCACGCGCCTGAAGTCGCGGCTGTAGGCGATCGACACCGCGACCGGGACGAGGATGAAGCCGAAGAGCGACTCCGCTTCGGAGGTCCCGACGACGGCGACCACGCCGCATGCCACGGCCAGGACGCCGTAGAGCACCGCAGCGTGGAGCTCCTTGCGGAACGTGGCCCGGGCGAGGACAGCTTGGTCGGAGGTGCTGCCGTACTCGGCCTCGACCCGGTTCCAGCTGTTCTGGTACCGGAGGGCGGAACGGCTCCACACCACCGCGGCCGCCACACACGCGAGCGCGACCAGCGCGAGGATCGGTTGCTCCATGGACGACTCAGGGTAACGCTCGTGCGCTGCGACGCCGTGGTGGGTCCGTGTCATGAGGGTGATGGTCGGGCACTCTTCGACCCCTTTCGACCACTCTCACCGCCCACCCCGGGTGTCAGTTGCGCCGGCGCACCCGCAGCTTCACCGGTGTGGCCCCGAGGTCGAATGCATCCTGGAGGGCGTGTTCGAGGTAGCGCACGTAGGTCTTGGGCAATTCGCGGTTGGCAAAGAGCGTGAACGTCGGTGGATGGGCCGCGCCCTGGAGCGCGTAGAGCACCCGGGCACCCTTCGGTGCCGGCTGGGCCTGCTGGGCGGCACGGATGACGTCGTTGACCTTCCGCGTCGGGATGCGAGTTTCGTAGGCCTTGATGGCCGAACCGAGCGCCGGATACAGCCGGTGGACTCCCTTGCCGCTGAGGGCCGAGATGGGGAGCACGGGCGATTCGCCGATGAAGTGGAGGCGTTCGGTGACCTGGTGGTTGGCCTCGGCCCGTTGCTCGGCGTCGGCCACGTCCCACTTGTTCAGCAGCACGATCACCGGGCAGCCGCTCAGGTCGACGCGTTCGGCCAGGCGTTGATCCTGGGCCGTGACGCCCTCGGTGGCGTCGATCACGAGGATTGCGATGTCGGAGGAGTCGACGGCGCGTAGGGCCCGGACCACGGAGTAGTACTCGGTGCCGTCGTCGACCTTGGACCGCCGGCGCATGCCTGCGGTGTCGACGAAGCGGATGGGGCCATCGTCGGTCTCGACCACGGTGTCGATCGTGTCCCGGGTCGTGCCGGGCATGTCGTGGACGATCGAGTGCTCTTCGCCGCTGATGCGGTTGAACAGCGTCGACTTCCCCACGTTGGGGCGTCCGACGATGGTGACGGCGATCTCGGCGCCCTCGACGAAGACCTCGTCTCCCTCGAGCTCCTCCTCCACCGGGATCATGGCCAAGAGCTCGTCGAGCAGATCGGCCGACCCGGTGCCGTGGAGCGCGCTGAGCCCTCGGGGTTCGCCGAGACCGAGGTCCATGAACTCCCAGATGAGGTGCTCGCGGCGGGGATCGTCGATCTTGTTGACGACCAGGAGCACGGGCTTTGCCTTGCGGCGCAAGACCGCCGCTGCCATGGCGTCCTCTTCGGTGACCCCCGTCGTTCCGTCGACGACGAAGACCACGATGTCGGAGTCCTCCATGGCTCGCTCGGCCTGGGCGGAGACCTTCTCGTCGAGTGCAGAACCACCGGGCAACCAGCCACCGGTGTCGACCACTTCGAACGTGCGACCGGTCCACTCCACCGACACGACCTTGCGGTCGCGCGTGACGCCGGGCTGTTCTTGCACGATGGCCGTGCGGTGGCCGGCGAGGCGGTTCACGAGGGTCGACTTGCCCACGTTCGGGCGGCCCACGATGGCGACGCGTGCGATCTTCATGACGTCACCGTGGCGGCCCCGACCAACGAAGCGGGCGCCCGCCGGTTCTCGAGCGCCGCCCGGAGGGAGAGCCCGTCGGTGGGAACGACCTCGACCGGATGGGGCAGGTCGGCGAGCGAGGTGCCGTCGAGGAAGCGGTCCTCGGAGAGGCACACATCGGGGAGGAGGTAGCGGTGGCCGGCGGGCTGCTGCGCGAGGGTGCGGGCGATGTCCTCCCCCACCATCAGCCCGCTCACCGCGATGTTGCCGCCGAAGAAGCGATTCTCGACCACACAGAGCCGGACGTCGTCGCGATCCAGGTCGTCGAGGAGCGGGCCGAGGATCCGGGCGCCGTACGGTGCCGTGACCACGGCGACCGGCGCGTCGCGACGGGGTCGGAGCCGGACCGACGTGGCCGGATCACCGGTGACGCGGGGACTGCGGTAGCCCTCGGCCGGCGCGCCGTCGACCCAGGAGAAGAACCCGGCTCTCGGCCCGGTCGGGGCGTCGACCGCACCGGTGAACTCGGCCTCGAACGTGCGGGCCATGCCGATCCCGTCCTCGTGCATCGCGAAGTCGCCGTAGACCTCGGCGGGGGGGAACGGCCTTTCGGCCAGGAGGTAGTACTCGTCGGCGGCGTAGACGAGTCGGCGGCCGAGGGTGGCGGCGAAGACCTGCTGCCAGTCGTCGATGCAGTCGACGACCGCCTCCGCCTCTGCAGCGGTGTGGAACCGCATGCGAGGCTCGTCGCTGTGGTCGCTGATCCCCAGCGGGACGACGGCGAGCGTGGCCAGTTCCGGATACTCGTCGAGGACTCCGGCGAGCGTGTCGTCGAGGATGCGACCGTCGTTGACGCCGGGGCAGACCACGATCTGGCCGTGCACGGTGACGCCGTGGTCGAGCAGGGCCCGCAGCCAGCGCAGGCTGGTGGCGCCTCGACGGTTCCGGAGCAAGTCAGCCCGGACCTCGGGGTCGGTGGCGTGGATGCTCACGTACAGGGGGCTGAGGCCCTCGCTGATCACCCGCTCGAGGTCGCTCTCGGTGAAGCGGGTGAGGGTGGTGAAGTTCCCGTACAGGAAGCTCAGCCGGTAGTCGTCGTCCTTGAGGTACAGGCTGCGGCGCATGCCGGGCGGCAGCTGGTAGATGAAGCAGAACTCGCAGTGGTTGTCGCAGGTCTGCACCTCGTCGAAGATCGCTGAGTCCACTTCTGCGCCGAGGGGTGCTCCGGCCGACTTGCGCACCGTGACCGCCAGCGCCAGGCCGCCGCGTCGGACGTCGAGGTGCACCTCTGGCTCGTCGACCAGGAGGCGCCACTCGATCACGTCGCGCGGCATCACTCCGTCCAACGACACGATCTCGTCTCCAGGGACGAGGCCGGCGGCTTCTGCGGGTGACCCGGGCGCGACAACGGTCACGCGGGGCAGGCTCACGGCCCGAAGGGTACTGGCCGACGGCCCGAAACCCGCAGGTCGCAGGGGTCCGCGTCGCCTACGGTCCGCCACGATGGACCCCACCATCGAATCGATACGCGACGGTGACCACGAACAGCGTCACGACCTCGCTCGGCAGGCCTTCGGGATGACCGACGCCTTCGACGCGCAGCTCCCGGTGCCGGAACCGGACCGCATCGTCTGTGCCTACGACGGTGACCACCTCCTGGGTGCTGTCGTGACCCTCGACTTCGCCATGTCGTGGGCAGGGGCGGCGATTCCCTGCGGCGGCCTGACCGGTGTCGTCATGGGTGCAGAAGCCCGGGGACGCGGGATCGCACGCGCTCTGGTCGAGGAGAGCCTGGACCGCATGCTGGTCAGGGGTGAGGTCCTCTCCGCCCTGTATCCCACGACCTCCACCCTCTACCGCAGCCTCGGTTACGAGACAGTGGGCTCGTACGACACCCGTCGGGTACCGCTCCGTCTCGTCCCCACCGGTCCCGCCGACGCTCTCGTCTGGCGACAGGTGGACGTGGTCGATGCCGCCATCGTCGCCATCCACGACGAGATGGCCACTGGGCTCGACGGCTGGATCTGGCCCGGCGAGATCTGGTGGCGCCGGATGAACCACCACCACGTCACCGACCGGTCGAAGAACCGCTACTACTACGTGGGGTCCCGAGATGGTGCGGACGTCGCCGCGGTCGCGTACCGCTACGAATCGTCTCAGAACCGGCTCTACGAGCTCGCCGTGGAGCTGATCGGTGGGACCGACGGCGAGGCATTGGCCGGCGCGCTGGGGTTCCTTGCCCGCAATGGCACCACGGCCGGGCACTTCGAGACCACGTTGCCGGCATCGGTGCTCGCCCTCCACGTGGCCAACTTCCAGGACACCTCGATCACCAACGACTGGCCGTGGATGCTGCGTCTCGTCGACGTGGCCGGCGCCTTCACGGCCCGCCCCGTCCCGGGCCCGGTCTCGGGTCGCATCGAGCTCGATGTCGTGGACGACGTGGTGGTGGTGAACGCCGGACCGCACGTGCTGGAGTTCGACGCCGGCGCCGCCTCGTACTCCCCCGGCGGCGCCGCCGCCGTCCGGGTGGCGGTCTCGGACCTGGCCGCGATCTATGCCGGCGTCGACCCCCGGGTCCTGCAGAGCGCGGGCCGTCTCCCCGGCGCCACACCCCCAGACCTCGAGCTCCTGAACGCCGCCTGCGCCTCCTCGCCGTCCATGGCGTTCTTCTTCTGACCGACCGCCGCCGGCGCCAGCGGCCACCGCCGGTGCAGGGTTCAAGCCGACCTCCGTGCTCCCCGGATTGCCGGGCGGTCCGAGGTGTCGCCGCCGCGCGTCGATAGCCTGCGCGAGATGCAGGTCGACACCGTCCTCCTGGCTGCACCCCGTGGGTTCTGCGCCGGCGTGGAGATGGCCATCAAGGCCCTGGCCTGGATGGTCCGGGCCTTCGAACCGCCCGTGTACTGCTATCACGAGATCGTCCACAACCAACTGGTGGTCGAGCGCTTCCGGAACCTCGGCGTGGTCTTCGTCGACGACATCGATGACGTCCCCGCTGGCCGTCCGGTGATGCTCTCGGCCCACGGGTCCGCGCCGGAGGTGGTGGCAGCGGCCAAAGCGAGCGGCGGCTACGTGGTCGACGCCGTCTGCCCCCTGGTCACCAAGGTCCACCACGAGGTCAAGGTCCGGGCAGGCAAGGGCTACCAGATCGTCTACGTCGGTCACGACGGACACGAGGAGGCTGTCGGCACGATGGCCGTGGCGCCCGACGCCATCCATCGGGTGGAGAACACCGCCGAGGTCGACGCCCTGCCCGACTTCGACCAGCCCGTTGCGCTCCTCGCCCAGACCACGCTCTCGCATCGCGATTGGGAAGGCGTCCTGGACCGGACGAAGGAGCGGTTCCCGGAGCTGTGGACCCCGGGCCGCAGCGACCTGTGCTTCGCCACCACCAACCGTCAGGCCGCCCTCACCGCGTTGGCCGAGTGCTGCGACGCCATCGTCGTCATCGGCTCCGCCAACTCGTCGAACACCAGGGCCCTCGAGTCCCTCGCTCGGGAGATCGGCTGCGAGCGGGTCTACCGGGTCAACGCCGCCGACGAGGTCCCCGACGACCTGTCTGGGTACGTCGGCGTGACGGCGGGCGCCAGCGCCCCCGAGGAGCTCGTCCGGGACGTGATCCGTCGCCTGGACCCGGTCAACGGCGTCGAGGAGATCAAGATCACCGACGAGGAGGAGTACTTCCCCCCGCCCCGCAACCTCCGTGAGCTGCTCACCGCTCTCGACGTGTTGGCCACCCTCTCGCTGGGTGGCACGCTCTCGGACCGTCCCGCCGTCATCGACCGAACCGTCCTGGCCAGCGACGCCCTCGACGCCCTCGCCTGACCCGTCGCTATCGACGCAGGGCCTCGGCCTGGTCGAACAGGTCCTGGATCCGGACTCGCAGCGACTCGGTCATCTCGTGGATCTGGCGCCGTGTCACCCGCTTGCCGTCGTCAGGCGTGGGCGCCGGGATCGGCTCGCCGATCACCATGGTGAGCTTCACCGGCTTCAGCCACTTGGCACCGGTCGGCATGGCCGCCTCCGAACCGCCGATCCCCACCGGCAGGATCGGGACACCGCTCCGGGAGGCCACGAACGCAGGTCCCTCGAAGAGATCCTCGACCAAGGGCCCGGTGCGTCGCTGACCCTCCGGGAACATGACGAGCGGTTCACCACCCTCGAGCACCGCCACGCACGTGCGCAGCGCCTCTCGGTCGGCGGCGCCGCGGTTGACGCCGAATCCCCCCATGGCGGTGAAGAACCGGCCGGGGAGGTCGAACTTCCACATCGTGTGCTTGCCCATGTAGCGCAGCCGACGGGTGGTCACCGCGGCCACGACGGGCGTGTCGATGTTCGAGCGGTGCACGGCGGACAGGATGAACGCCCCGTCGGGGACGTGCTCCCTCCCGTGGACCTCGAGCCGCCAGAACACCTTGCAGAAGGCCACGAGCGCGTTGCGCACGACCCGATAGAACAGCAACTCCCCTCGGGTCGGTGGGCGGCCGATCCGGTCGGTGCGGTACTCACCCATGGGCGGGGGCCGACTCGCCGAGCTGATCGACGATCAGGGCGACGATCTCCTCGATGCCCAGGTCGGAGGTGTCGACCTCGATCGCATCGCCGGACCGGGTCAGGGGGGACGCCTCCCGACCCTGATCCAGCGCGTCTCGGCGGGCGATGTCGGCGGCCACCGTCTCGTAGTCGAGGTCGGAGACCTCCTTGGACCGGCGCGAGGCCCGGACCTCGGGGCGAGCGTCGAGATAGACCTTCAGCTCGGCATCGGGGAAGACCACCGAGCCGATGTCGCGGCCCTCGATCACTCCACCGCCGAAGCGTTGCGCCCACTCCCGCTGCCGAGCCACGAGCTCGGTTCGGACATCCGGGTTGGCGGCCACCGAGCTCACCGCCCGGGTGACCTCCGGGCCACGGATCTCGATGGTGGCGTCCACCCCGTCGACCCGCACGGCGTCGAGCGTGACCTCGAGGTCGACCTTGCGGGCCAGGGCCGCCACGGGTTCCTGGTCGGCAGGGTCGAGGTTGCGTCGGAGCACGGCGAAGGTCACAGCGCGGTACATGGCCCCGGTGTCGAGGTAGCGCAGCTCCAAGCGCTCGGCGAGCAGCCGGGCCACGGTGGACTTGCCCGACCCGGCGGGTCCATCGATGGCGATGACGCGCATACCCGCGAAGCTAGACGGCACGAGCGCGAGGCAGCGCGCCGGCGCGTAGTTCGTCCAAGAGGTCCCAGTACCCGGGGAAGGTCTTGGCCACGCACCCGGCGCCGGCGATGCGGATCCCGGGCGTGCACAGACCGAGCAGCGCGAAGGCCATCGCCATGCGGTGATCGTCGTAGGTCTCGACCGTGGCCGGCCGCAGCGGTCCCGGGTGGATGACCATGCCGTCGGCGGTCTCGACGGCATCCACACCGCAGCGCCGCAACTGGGCCACGGGCGCGGCGATGCGATCGGTCTCCTTGTGACGGATGAAACCGACGTCGCGGATGGTGGTGGGTCCCTCGGCCGTGGCGGCGAGGACCGCGAGGGTGGGAACCGTGTCGGACAGCTGAGCCATGTCCACGTCGATGCCCCGCAGGTGGTTGCCCGCCGTCACCGTGATGGCGTCGCTGTCCCAGCGTACGCGTGCTCCCATGCGCTCGAGCACGTCGACGAAGGCCACGTCGCCCTGCAGGGCGTCCCGGTGCAATCCGCGCACCGTGACCGTGCCCCCGGTGATGATCGCGGCGGCCCAGGCGTAGGAAGCCGCCGAGGCATCGGGTTCCACCACGAAGTCGGTGCCGGTATAGCGGGTCGGATCGACCGCCCAGATGTCTCGATCCTCCATGCGGACCGAGGCGCCGAAGCGACGCATGACCTCCACTGTCATCTCGACGTAGGGGCGCGAGATCAGCTCGGTGGAGATCCAGGCCCGCAAGCCGCCCGGCATCTGCGGACCGGCCAGCAACAGACCCGAGAGGAACTGGCTGGAGACGTCGCCCGCCAGCTCGACCTCGCCACCACGGAGCGGCCCCTGGACAACGGCGGGGAGATGACCGGGGACCCCCTCCTCGCGCACGGCCGCGCCGAGGGCGCGGAGTGCCTCGAACGCTTCGCCCATCGGGCGGACCCGGAGCTGGTCGTCCCCGTCGATGCGCCGAGCGATGTCGTCGAGCGCCAGCACGGGCAGGAGGAAGCGGCTGGTCGTCCCGCTCTGGCGGGCGTCGATGGACACGACCCTGGGCCGGGGCCCGTCCGACCCGACCGAGAGGTCGCCGGTCCCGGTCGGGGTCACGGCCACCCCCACCGTGCGCAGGGCTTCGATCATGGCCCGGGTGTCGTCGGCGTCGAGCGGGTTCCGTACGGTCGAAGGACCGACGGCGAGGGCGGCGCACACCAGGGCGCGGTTGGTGATGCTCTTGGATCCCGGCAGATCGACCGAGGCGTCGATCGGCCCCGATGGCTCCACGGCGAGGGGATCGGGTCGGTCGATCACGCCAGGCGCTGGACCGAGGGCCGGTACCCACGGGCCAGCAGGCCGCCTCGGAACAGGTCAGCGGTGGAGGACTCGATCAGGAGGATGAGGACGCCGGCCACCCCCTCGGCGGAATGGGCGATCTCGAGGTCGACGATGTTCACCGACAGCTCGGTGGCGAGCGTGGTCACGTCGGCCAGGACCCCCGGGCGATCGGGTACCGGTACCCGCACCTCGACCAGCTCCGAGGGGCGCGTGTAGCGGCCGGGGAGGTTGACTCGGGCGGCGCGGGCTCGGGTCAGGTCACGGAGCAGGCCTTCTCCATCGCGATCGGCCACCTGCTCCCGTGCATCTCCGAGCGCCTCGATGAGCCGATCGAGCGCCATGACGATGGCTGTGCGGTTCTCCTCGCAGATGTCGGGCCAGATGCCCGGATGGCCAGACGCGATCCGGGTCATGTCTCGGAACCCGCCCGCGGCCAGGCGCAAGAGGGCCGCGTGTTCGTCGGCCCGTTCGTCGGCGATGCGCATGAGGCTGGCGGCCGTGAGGTGGGGGACGTGGGACACGACGGCCACGAACTCGTCGTGGCGTTCCGGCGGCAAGGCGATCACCTCGGCACCGAGTCGGGACACGATGGACCGCACCCGGGCGTAGGCTGCGTCATCCGTGTTGGCGGTGGGCGTCAGGACCCAGACCGCGCCCTCGAACAGATCGGGGTCGGCACCGTCGACGCCCTCCTGCTCCGAGCCCGCCATCGGATGACCACCGACGAACCGCGGGTCGTCCACTGCCGTGACGATCGGGGCCTTCACGGACCCGACATCGGTCACCAGGCCGAGCGTGCCGGCCAACGCCTTGGCTGCAGCCTCGGCGATGCTGCGCACGGGCGAGGCGACGAAGGTGATCTCGGCGTCCGGATCGAGCCCGATCTCGTCGACCACGCCGAGGTCGAGGGCACGGGCGGATCGGGCCGCGTCGTCGTCGATGCCGCTCACGTGCCAACCGGCTCGCCGCAGTGCAGCACCGATCGATCCACCGATGAGACCGACGCCGATGATGTTGGCCCGCTCGCGGACGGGGGTCGCAGGAGGCACGGCCGACCAGCCTAGGGCCCGGGTTCGCGGGCGACCGCAGCCCGTTCGAGACCGCGTATCTCCTTGCCGCTGAGGGCACGCCACTCCCCCGGTGCCAGCTGCGTGTCCCGCAGGGGCCCGAT
>JBPPNA010000249.1:0-3777 GCA_051306355.1 Acidimicrobiales bacterium
GTGTTCGAGGACTACGTGGTCCTGCTCCGCGGGGGACCGGCGTGGTCGAGCGTGCTCGCCGACCACGACATCGACGTCGTGGTCTGGCCCCGCTCGAGGCCTTTGGCCTCGCTGCTGGCCGTCGACACCGAGTGGCGACCGATGTTCACCGACACGCGTGCGGCGACGTTCTGCCGCCGTCTCAGCCCGGCCTGCGACCAGCTCGCCGGCTGATCAGGCGCCGGCGTTGGTGATCTCGCTGGCAGTTGTGCTGAACGACGTGGAGGTGGCACCACCGAAGTAGGCCACCGCCACGACGCACACGACGGCGATCAGGGCCACCAGCAACCCGTACTCCACGAGACTCGCCCCGCGCTCGGAGCGCCGATCGACCAGCCGTACCCGCAACTTCATCAGCAAGGTGTTCACGTCCCGCCCCTCCCGTGGGGTCGTCCGTTCCGCTCGGTGGCGGTTGATCCATGACAGCAAAGAGGGCGAGCGGTTTCCCGCTCGCCCTCTCGCCACTTCAGATCCGGCGTCGGCCGGAGCCGATCAATTCCCGAGCGAGGAACCGGTCTCGGAGAAGGTCTGGTCGGCGGAGTCACCGATGAAGGTGATGGCGACGATGCAGACCACGGCGATGAGGGCCACGAGGAGGGCGTACTCGACGAGCGAGGCGCCTCGGTCGGACTTGATCCGGGCCTGGATCCAGGTCTTGAGAATGTCGAACTGCTGCATGATGGGGTGCTCCCTGGGTTGGTTGCCCCGGGGGATCCCGGGTGCCGTACTTCCTGTCCCCCGAAGTATCGCCCACTGTCCGTGCACCCTAAATAGGCCGTTCTGCTCATTCGCCCAGGTCAGCGGGTCACAACGACACCCGGCGACCTCAGAAGTAGTCACGATCCGTGCAGATCGGAAGTCTCAGTAGAGACGCACGATCCCCATCCGGACGGCCTGGAGCACGGCCTGGGTGCGGTCCCGGGCGTCGAGCTTGGCGTAGATCGACGCCAGGTGGTTCTTGACCGTCTTCTGGGAGATGAACAACTGCTCGGCCACCTCGGGCGTGCTGCACCCGTCGGCGATGAGCTGGAGGACCTCGATCTCGCGCTTGGAGACGACGGAGTCGCCACTGTCGGACAGGTCGCGGGCTGCGGCCAGCATGGTTGCGGCCAGTTGCGGGGTGACGTCGGTGTCGCTGGACATCGCGTCACGGATGGTGGTGGCCACTTCCTCGAACGAGCAGTCCTTCACCAGGTAACCGACGGCACCGGCCCGGATGGCGGCCGCGATCACGTCCTGGTCGGCGTGCATGGTGAGCATCACCACCCGCACGTCCGGTGCCTGCTCGGTGATCTGACGGGTGGCTTCCACGCCGTCCATCTCGGGCATGGTGACGTCCATGAGCACCAGGTCAGGTCGGTGCTCGACGGCGAGGGCCACGGCTTCCTGACCGTCGGATGCCTCGGCCACCACCTCGAAGCCTTCGTCCAGCATCGACCGCTTCAGCGTCTCGCGCAGCATGCGGTGGTCGTCAGCGAGCAACAGGCGAATCGACATGGTCCTCCCTCGAGGTCGACCGGACGTTACCGGCTGAGCGCTCACCTCCGAAGCGACTCGGTCAGTGAACGGAGTGAGCGGCGTGGTCGTTTCGGAGCGCCACCCGCACGGTCACGCCCCGACGGGGGATGGAGTCCACCGAGAGGGTTGCCCCGATCGACGCGGCACGCTCCCGCATGCCCAGCATCCCGTAGCTGTCGAGCCGGCCGGCCTGGCCGATGGGCAGACCCACGCCGTCGTCACGGACCTCGGCCACCGCTTCCCGGCCGTTGGAGTACCAGAAGACGTCGATCTGCCCCGCGCTGCTGTGCCGCTCCGCGTTGACCATGGCCTCCTGGGCGATGCGCCACAGCTCCCGCTCCTGCAGCTGGGGCATGCGCGCGGTCTGGTCGACGCGCAGTACCACCCGGATGCCGGAGCGACGCTCCACCCGAGCGACGAACTCGGTGAGGACGTCCTCCACGTTGCGCTCGTCGGAGACGTCGGTGCGCAGGTCATACAACGTGTCCCGCACCTCCCGGACCACACCCCGCACGTCGTCGCGGATCTCGGCCAGATCGTTGCTCACCGGTGTTCCCCGCTCGTCTTTGCGGACGATCCGGTCGAGCTCGAAGGCGAGGTAGGCGAGGGACTGGCCGATGCGGTCGTGGAGGTCCCGTGCGATGCGGGTGCGTTCCTCGTCGGCCCCGACCGTTCGCAGTCGGGCGAACCAGCGGGCGTTGTCGATGGCGAGGGCTGCGGGCTCGGCGAAGCCGCCGAGGAGGTCCACGTCGCGAGCGGAGAAGTGGTACGCATCGGCGTGCTCGACGGCGATGACGCCCACGAGCGTGCCGCGGGCCCGGAGGCCGACGTAGACGCCGGATCCGGAGTGGGTCGAGAGTCCGGGCCCACCGTTGCGCAGCAGGTTCGTGATGGCCACGACGTCGGTCTCGTCGGCTGCGGCCCGAAGGGGCCCCGGGAGCTCGTGGTCGGTGAACACCGGCGGGGGCTGCCCCCCGAAGCGGCGGGCCACATGCCAGGTGTCGTCGGTGGTCTCGAAGAGCAGTACGGCGGCGGAGTCGAGGTCGACGAGTTCCTTCACCCGGTCGATGGTCGATTCCAGCACTTCGCGCAGGTCCAGGGACGAGGGCAGGTCCTGGGCCACCTGGTGGAGGCTGAACAGGAGGTCGTTGGCATCGATGAGGCGGGTCATGCGGTCGAGGGCCTCGGCCTGGCGGTCGTCGGCGTCACCGGAGATGCGCCGGGCGTAGCCGGCGACCACGCCGACCAGGACGAGCTCCACACCCCACTGCGCGGAGGTCCGGGCGTCCTCGGCGGCGGTGTCGCTCTCGATGAGCATCGGGATCCCGACTGCGAGGCACGTGGCCACGGCGAGGCGGATCGACGTCCCGAAACCGGAGATGAAGCCGGCGACGGCGACAGGTGTCAGGGTCGAGAAGACGAGGGGTGAGTCGAAGTAGCCGGTGGCGGCGATGGTGAGCCCCATCAGGACAGCCTCGGCGGTGATCTCGAGCTGGCGTCGAAGGGACGGCCGGTCCTCGATCGGGCGTGCCGTCCGATACGTCGAGTACCCGATGAGGAGGAGGACCCAGAAGACGGCGCGGAGTCTGCCGTCGGCGATGTCCGGGGTTGCTGCAACGGATCCGACCGCCGTCGTGCCCCACCGGATGAGGAGGATCGGTTGTCGGAAGGCGTCGGTCTTGTCGAGCAGGCCGCCCGACGTCCTGCTGGCCAACCGAACGCCTCGCCGCTGGGGGGTCCGAGCACGACGATGAAGATCGCCAGGAGGATCGGCATCAGCGGGAACAGGACCTTCACCGGCAGTTCGGCGGCGCGCTCCCGGCCTCAGGCGCGGCGCTCGAGGCGCATCTCGCCGGCCTGGGTCTTCGGGACCCGCCCGATCGGTATCCCGAGGGCGTCGGCCTGCGTCAGCGTCAGGATGAAGTTCGATAGGTCGGGCACCTCGGTGCGTCGTTTCAGGTTCTCGAGTGCCTGCCCCCGGGCAGGCCGAGTTCCATCTCCCGCAGCGTACGGGAGAACTCACTGGCCAGGGGTGCGTCGAAGTTCCCGGATGGTGACCTGGCTGCCCCCTGGTCCGTCCGTCATCGCCTCCGGCGGTACGGTCCGGGTCGTGCTGAGCCTCGGTCTGACGGGTGGAATCGGTTCGGGGAAGTCGACGGTGTCGGCCATCCTCGAGGGGCACGGCGCGGTGGTGGTCGACGCCGACCGAATCGTCCGAGA
>JBPPNA010000306.1:0-7485 GCA_051306355.1 Acidimicrobiales bacterium
GCCCCACCTCTTCGAGCTCGACGACTCGCCGGAGGCCCGCAGGACACGCGCCGGGGGAGCGCGCGTGTCCGCCGAGTGAGCAGCTCCGGGTTCCGCTCGCCCGGGTCTGGACGGCCCGCGTTCCGACGCCTCGACGAGGAGATCGTCCATCACGGCCACATCGTCGACATGGCTGTGGCTCGCTTCGCCGGCGACGACGGCCATGAGTTCACCCGCGATGTCATCCGCCACCCGGGCGCGGTCGGGGTCCTGCCCCTCCACGAAGACGGCACGGTCACGGTCGTCCGCCAGTACCGGGCCCCGATCGAATCCGAGCTCGTCGAGATCCCGGCGGGGATACGTGACGTGTCGGATGAGCCGCTCGAGACCACGGCGGCGCGCGAGCTGGCCGAAGAGGTCGGGCTGGCGGCGGCCACCCTCGAACCGCTGTGCTCGTTCCACACCGCAGCCGGCAACACCGACGAACTCGTGCACGTGTTCCTGGCCACGGGTCTCCACGAGGTCGGCAGCGACCTGCAGGGCCCGGAGGAGCAGGCCATGGCCGTTGAGCGCCACCCGATCGACGATCTCCTCGCCATGGTCGATCGGGGCGAGATCACCGACGCCAAGACCATCGTCGGCCTGCTCCTGGTGGCCCGACGGTCCCCGCCCACCGCCTGACCGTGGCCGAGGGCGCTGAACCGCCGCCGATCGAGATCGACGAGTACCTCACCTGGTTGCGCCTCGAGCGGGGCCGCGCCGGCTCCACCATCGAGGCCTACCGGCGGGATCTCCTGGCCTGGTGGGCCCATCTGCGAGGCCTCGGCCGCGGCCTGCTCGACGTTCGGGAGGACGACCTGGTCGGCTGGGTGGAGGTGCTGGAGTCGGGTGACCTGGCCCGGTCGACGGTGAAGCGCCGGGTCGTGGCGGCCCGCAACCTGCACCGCTACCTCGCCGAGGAGGGAACGGCGATCGATGACCCGGGGGCCGACGTCATGCCGCCGCCGGTGGCGAAGGGCCTGCCGAAGTCGTTGCGCGAAGACGAGATCGCACGGCTGCTCGACGTCGTGGAGGGCGACGACCCCGTGGCGCGACGGGACCGGGCCATCCTGGAGACCCTGTACGGCACCGGGGTGCGCATCTCCGAGCTGGTCGGGCTGTCATTGCGAGATCTCGACCTCCACGACGGGTTCATGCGGGTGGTGGGCAAGGGTGACAAGGAGCGCATCGTGCCCGTCCTCGGCGCGGCGGCCGACGCCCTGGCCGATTGGCTCACCGTGGACGGGCGCGGCGCGATGATCCCGAAGCGGTGGCGGCGACGCGACGACGAGGAGGCGGTACTGCTCAACCAGCGGGGCGGTCGTCTCGGGCGTCAGGGCATCTGGCTCGTCGTGAAGGCCTGCGGTGCCCGAGCCGGCCTGATCGATCAGCTCACCCCCCACGTGCTGCGCCACTCCTGTGCGACCCACCTGCTCGATCACGGGGCGGACATCCGCGCCGTCCAGGAGCTTCTCGGCCACGCGTCGATCGCCACGACCCAGGGGTACACGCGCGTCTCGAACGAGCGTCTGGTGGCCGCGTGGCGTTCGGCTCACCCCCGTGCGGGGACCGCCCCGGCGCCACCGGGCGAGCACAGGCCGTGAGCATCGGACCGCGAACTGCTCGGGCTCGTCTACGCTGCATCCATGTCCGAGGCGTCTCAGGATCAGGATTCGGTGCGAACCGAGCTCGAGCGAGAGCAGGAGATCCTGCGCGGCAAGGTCCACGAGCTCGATTCGAGGGGCGACGACCTCGAGTACGACGGCAACTTCGCCGATTCGGGCCAGGTGGCGGCCGAGATGGGCGAGAACCGGGTGCTGTACGACCAACTCCGGCGCGACCTCGACGACATCGACAAGGCGCTCCAGCGCATGGACGACGGGACCTACGGCACCTGCGAGGTCTGCGGCAAGGACATCGGCGAGGCGCGGCTCGAGATCATGCCGTCCACGCGTGTCTGTATCGACCACGCCTAGGCGACCCCGAACGCCGGTGAGCGGCCCGCTGCACCTCGCCCGGCGCTTCCTCGGCTCGCTCTCCCCGCGTCCCGTGGACCCCGATGATGTGAGGTGGGTTCGTGCGCATCTCTCCCCGGCCGAGGCCGATCTCTGGGACCGGATGCCCCTGGCCGACCGCAAGCACGCCGCCGGCGTCGCCCGAGATGTCGATCGACGCCTCGCCGGCGCCGACCGCGCCGTGCTCGCCGCCGCGCTGCTCCACGACGTGGGAAAGATCGACTCCGGACTCGGTACCGTCGGCCGGGCGGTGGCCACGGTCGTGGGCGCGGTGACCGATCGGGCACGGCTCGACGAGTGGAGGGAAGCTCCCGGTCTCCGAGGCCGGATCGGTCGCTACCGGCACCACGACGTCATCGGGGCGGGTCTCCTGGAGGGGGCCGGCTCCGCTGACACGACGGTGACGTGGGCACGCCAGCACCATCTGCCCGAAAACCGCTGGACGCTCCCCGACGAGGTCGCCGCCGCGCTGGCAGCAGCCGACGACGACTGACGGGGACCTACACTCAGCGCCGTGGATCCCGACGGCGCGATGACGAAGACGCGCCCGGCGCCGGCACTGCTCTGATGAACGACGCCTCCTGGGCGCTGTCCGCCCTCCTGACGGTCGGGTTCCTGATCGGGGCCGCCTCCTCCACCGGTGCTCTCGCCATCGGCTGGCTGATCCTCGGCATCGGCATGGCCGTGGTGACGTGGGTACGGTTCCAGGCCGCCCGCCGGGGTCCCCCGACCCCCTGATCAGCGATCCACCAACGCAACAGCGACCACGGCGGTGGCGACGCCGATCCCGAGCCCGCCGACCACATCGAGCGGGAGATGCACGCCGACCGCCATGCGGGCCACGCCGACGACACCGGCGAGAGCGATGGCCGCGGACGGCCGGCGACGGGAGACGAGCGCCGCGGCGGCGAGGGAGCCGGCGGCGATGGCGACGTGGCTCGACGGCCACCCGAAGCCCGTCGTCTCGTCGTGCAGCTCGATCTCCTCGGAGTACGCCGGGGGTCGCGGGCGCTCCACGACGTCCTTGGCGACCTCCGCCCCTGCCCATGACGCGGCGCCGGCCAGGATCACGGCAGCGACCACCCGCTTCGGGTCCGCGTCCGCAACGACGGCCGCCACGACGGCGACGAGCAGGATCGCCGGTCGCGCGCCGAGCTGCATGACGAACTCCAGGACGGCGATGACCGGGTCAGGAAGTCCGTTGACCGCTTCGGATGCGCCGACCTCCCCCCACTGGCTGCCGTCGCGCGCCAGCAACCCGCTCAGCACCGTCGCCGCCAGGGCGACGATTCCCAGACGTCGCAGCGGCCTCACGTGGGGGGCAGGAGCCCGACGGCGCGGTGCGCGCGGTCGAGGGTGGCGGCCGCCACGGTTCGGGCCTTGGTCGCGCCCGCTCGCAGGATGGCCTCGATGGCACCGGGATCGGCCGCCAGCTCGCCATAGCGGGCCTGTACCGGTCGGAGGGCCTCGACGACTGCCTCGGCGGTGTCGGCCTTGAGGGGCCCGTATCTCGAGTAGTCGTCGGCCAAGGACGCCGGGTCCCGGTCGGTGACCGCGCCCAGGATCGACAACAGGTTCGACACGCCGGGCTTGTTGACCATGTCGAAGCGGACCTCGTCGTCGGTGTCGGTCACCCCCCGCTTGATCTTCTTCTCGATCACCTTCGGGTCGTCGAGGACCAGGATCGTCCCCTGCGGGGAGTCGAGCGACTTCGACATCTTGTCGGCGGGGCGCACCAGGTCCATGATCCTCGCACCCACCGGCGGGATCACGTGCTCCGGGACCACCAGCACGTCGGCGCCGCAGCGGCTGTTGAAGCGGTTGGCGACGTCGCGTGCGAGCTCGATGTGCTGGCGCTGGTCGTCGCCAACGGGGACGACGTCGGTGTCGTACAGCAGGATGTCGGCGGCCTGCAGGGCGGGATAGGTGAACAGGCCGGCCGAAACGAAGCCGTCACCGGACGAACCGGCACGATCGGCCTTGTCCTTGAACTGCACCATGCGGGACAGCTCGCCATAGCTCGCGGTGCACTCCATCAACCAGGCGAGCCCGGTGTGCTCGGCGACGTGGCTCTGCACGAACAGGGTGCAGACTTCGGGGTCGAGGCCGCACGCCACGAGGAGCTGGGTCAGCGAAACCGTGCGGGCGGCCAGTGCGTCCGGATCCTGCGGGATCGTCAGGGCGTGCAGGTCGACGACGCAGAACACGGAGTCGATCTCGTGCTGGTCCGTGACCCAGCGGCGGACAGCGCCGAGGAAGTTCCCGAGGTGCAGGTCGCCGGTGGGTTGGATGCCCGAGAACGCTCGTGTCATGGCCGGGCATCGTAGGGTCAACGGCGTCCCTGGCCCCGACCCGGTTCGGCGGGTACCGCATCCACCACTGCGCCGGGGGTGCCCTCTACGCTTTCCCTGTGTCCGTTGCTGTCGAGACCCCGGTTTTCCAGGGGCCCTTCGATCTCCTGCTGCACCTGATCCTGCAGGACCAGGTCGATCTGTACGAGGTCCGCCTCTGCAACATCGTCGACGCCTATCTCGACCAGGTGCAGCGCATGGAGACCATGGATCTCGAGCTGGCCACCGACTTCGTGCTGATCGCGGCCACGCTGATCGAGCTCAAGTCCAAGCGCCTCCTGCCCGACGACGGCGACATCGAACTCGACGACGAGCTGGCCCTCTGGGAGGAGCGTGACCTGCTCCTGTCCCGCCTGGTGGAGTGCAAGACCTTCAAGGACGCCGCCGTGGCCATGGCCTCCATCGCCAATGATGCCGGCCGGTCCTTCCCCCGCACCGCCGGCGTCGAGGATCGCTTCCTCGGCATGCTCCCGGACCTGCTCGAGCACACGACGGCCGAGGACCTGCGCAGCGCGTTCGTGCGGGCCGTGGCACCCAAGCCCGTGCCCAGGGTCGAGGTCAACCACATCCACCAGATCCGGGTCACGGTCACCGATGCCGTGGTCGAGCTCCTCGACGAGCTGCCCCGGGTCGGGCGGGCCACCTTCGCCCAGCTCACCTCCGACCTGGTCGAGCGCATGGAGGTCATCGTCCGCTTCCTGGCCGTGCTCGAGCTGTACAAGCAGGGGTGGATCGACATCGAGACCACCCAGCACCTGGGCGATCTCACCGTGGTCTGGTTGGGCGAGGACGACGTCGACGCCGAGGACATCGCCTTCGTCGACGCCTACGACGGCTAGTGGGTGAGCAGCCCGCCTCCGGCGAGGATGACCATGCCCGCACGCTGCGCCGTGCGGTGGAGGCCCTGCTGCTCGTCACCGAGGAACCACTCGCCGTCGAGGTGATGGCGCAGCTCCTCGAGGTGTCCACCGAGCGGGTCGGCGACATCTGCCAGGAACTGGTCGCGGAGTACGACGCCACCGATCGAGGGTTCCTGCTCGTCCGGGTGGCGGGGGGATGGCGGTATCAGACCCACCCGGACCTGGCGCCCTACGTGGAACGCTTCGTGCTCGATGGTCAGTCCGGCCGCCTCTCGAACGCGGCGCTGGAGACGCTCGCCATCGTCGCCTACAAGCAGCCCATCTCGCGGGCACAGGTGGCCGCCATCCGGGGGGTCAACGTCGACGGCGTGATGCGCACGCTGGCCCACCGTGGCTACGTGGACGAGGTCGGACGGGATCCTGGTCCTGGGCAGGCCGTGCTCTACGGCACCACGCCGATGTTCCTGGAGAAGCTCGGCCTCGACGCCGTCGACGAGCTCCCGCCTCTCGGTGAGTTCGTGCCGGGAGCCGACGTGTTCGAGGCGCTCGAGCGGGGACTGCGCCCGCACGACGATCCGCCGACCGATGGGGGCGATCCCCACGACGTCGGCCTGCACGACGAGGACAACGGATCTGACGCCTGAGGGCGCACTCGGCCACGATGGCGACGTGAGCGAACCCGTCCGCCTCCAGAAGCTGCTGGCCCGGGCCGGCGTGGCGAGCCGGCGCGTGATCGAGGATCTCATCGCCGAGGGACGTGTGGCGGTGAACGGTGAGGTCGCCGAGCTGGGGCGACGGGCCGATCCCGACACCGACTGCATCGAGATCGATGGCGCGCTGATCGGCCTGCAGCCCGGCACGGTCTGGTACCTGCTCAACAAGCCCGCAGGTGTGGTGACGACTGCCGCTGATCCTCAGGGACGCCCCACCGTGGTCGAGCTCGTGCCGGACGAGGTGCGGGTGTTCCCTGTCGGGCGTCTCGATGCCGACACCGAGGGGCTCCTGCTGCTGACGAACGATGGGGACGCCACCCACCGTCTCACGCATCCGAGCTTCGGCGTCGAGAAGGAGTACCTCGCCCATGTCGAGGGCCGTCCCTCCCGAGGAGCCCTCCGTCGGCTGCGCGAGGGGGTCGAGCTCGACGACGGCATCACCGCGCCTGCCAAGGCGTCGACCGTGGGCGATGACGTGATCAAGCTCGTCATCCACGAGGGACGGAACCGCCAGATCCGGCGCATGTGCGAGGCCGTGGGTCACCCGGTGCGCCGGCTCGTGCGCGTGCGCATCGGGCCTTTGCGGGACACGCAGCTGGCACCGGGGGAGTGGCGCGCCCTCACCGGCAAGGAGATCCGTCGTCTCGAACGGGCTGCGGTCGCCCGCGAACCCGGGCCCTAGGCTGGCCTGCCGTGCCTCCTGCGACCCCCGTCCGCGAGCGGGCCAACGTCATCGGCGTCGGCCTCATCGGTGGATCGATCGGTGCTGCGCTGCGGCGCGCCGGCTGGCACGTGAGCGGCATCGACGATGATGTGGCCCGCGCCGCCCGTGCCCTCGACCTGGGTGTGGTGGACGAGATCGGGCTCGATCCGGACGCCGAGATCACCTTCGTCGCCACGCCCGTGCGCAGCATCGCCGAGGCCGCAGCCAAGGCGTTGGCCGGCACGCTCGGCTTGGTGACCGACGTCGGGTCCGTGAAGGCCCCGATCGTCACCACCGTGGACGACCCACGGTTCGTGGGTGGTCATCCGATGGCGGGTTCGGAACAGGAGGGTGTCGACGGCGCCGACCCCGATCTGTTCGAGGGCGCGGTCTGGGTCCTGACGCCCACCGCCAACACGGATGACGCGACCTACGCCCGGGTGCGGTCCATCGTGTCCCGACTCGGTGCCGAGGTGATCGCCCTGCCGCCGGAACGCCACGACGAGTTCGTGGCCGTCGTGTCCCACGTCCCCCACCTCACGGCCGCCAGCCTCATGCGAATCGCCGACGAACGGGCCGACGAGCACGCCGCTCTGCTGCGTCTGGCCGCCGGTGGGTTCCGGGACATGACCCGGATCGCGTCGGGCCATCCGGGCATCTGGCCCGACATCTGTGAGGAGAACCGCACGGCCATCGTCATGGCGCTCGATCGGCTCATCGACGCACTGGGCGACGCACGCGAGCAGGTGGCCGACCGCGACGGCGAGGGCCTGCTCCGCGACCTGACCCGAGCGGCGCGGGCTCGGGTCAACCTCCCCGCTGTCT